>NZ_JBWXON010000017.1:0-135593 GCF_056678875.1 Pantoea folii
TCCCTGAGAGATTACGGATTCTTGCAGAACTGCCGGATCGTTCAACCGATCATTTTTGTCTTAACTGATCGGCATTATGGCGCTTGCCATCCTTTTTTTATGCACGCGACCCATGCTGTATAGAGTCAACACACACCGCACACACCGCACACACCGCACATGAAGCGTTCACGCAGACCTTGTTATTACGGCGTCTGAGGTACGATTTCCGATACGAAGCCTGTCGCAGAAAAAGCGATTCCCCGACCTTTCATTTCACTTTTGTTCAAGCCTCTGACAAAGTAGCGGCCCAATGGGCTGCGGGCGCAGCTGACATGCCTGTGGGAGGCAAAATGACCATCGGATCGGCCAGATGGCTGGGACTCAGCTACTTCACCTACTTCTTCTGTTACGGCATCTACTTACCTTTCTGGAGCGTCTGGCTCAAAGGCATAGGCCTGGATGCTGAAAAAATCGGCTTACTGCTCGGTTGCGGCATGGTGGCGCGATTTGTCGGTAGCCTGCTGATCGCCTCGCAGGTTAAAAACCCTTCTCAGCTGATTCTGGCGTTGCGGCTGCTGGCATTGATGACGTGCCTTTTTGCGTTAGGTTTCTGGTTTGGCGGCCAATGGTTATGGCTGTTACTGGTCATGGTGGGCTTCAACCTGTTTTTCTCGCCGTTGGTGCCGCTCAGCGATGCGCTGGCAGCGACCTGGACGCAGCAAATTGGTCTGGCTTATGGCCCGGTGCGGCTATGGGGTTCGCTGGCGTTTGTGATTAGCTCTGCGCTGACGGGGATGCTGGTGAGTGCCTGGTCATCACAGGCGATTCTGGCACTGCTGAGTGTGGGCTTGCTGGCCATGCTTAGCGGCATGATGTTAGTACCCAAAACCCGGCCACAAGGTGATGTGCGGCAGGGGGCAAGCGGCGGTTGGACGGCGTGGCGCGATATGCTACGGGAGAACGCGGTCTGGCGCTTTATGTTATGCGTGACGCTAATGCAGGGGGCACATGCAGCTTATTACAGCTTCAGTGCTATCTGGTGGCAGGAAGCAGGTTATTCCGCATCGGTGATTGGCTATCTATGGTCGTTGGGCGTGGTGGCGGAAATCGTCATCTTCGCGCTGAGCAATCGTCTGTTCCGTCGCTGGAGTGCCCGCGACTTGCTGCTGCTTTCTTGCTGCTGTGCGTTAGTGCGCTGGGTGATGCTGGGATCCAGCACCGCGCTGCCGCTGCTCATTGCTGCTCAGATTTTGCATTGTGGCAGCTTCACCGTATGCCATTTGGCAGCGATGCGCTTTATTGCCGCGCGCAAAGGGGCCGAGGTGATTCGATTGCAGTCGCTTTACTCTGCACTGGCGATGGGCGGCGGGATTGCCGTGATGACGATGATCAGCGGTGTGCTGTTTACCCATTTACAGGGACATCTGTTCTGGGTGATGGCACTGGTGGCGCTTCCTGCATTGTTCCTTCGTCCGCGCGCCGCTTAAGCTTCCAGCAGTTGACGAATGCGTTGCTGCTGATGGTAGCTCAGCGGCAGCTCGGCGTGGATCAGCGGCGGTGAAAACAACGGTAACGATGTGGCGTAGGGTGTGATCACCAGCGCCACGTCACGCGGTGCACCTTCTCGTTGAAAGTGCAGCATATCCTGATAAGTGATGTTGATTGGCAGCAGCGTTATCTCGCGGATTTGCTGCTCCAGTAATTGTTCCATTGCCGCATCCGCGCCGGTCAACAGGAGTACCTGCTTCTCCTGCAGTGCGCTATCCTGCATCAGCCAGGCACCGAACAACACTGCAACCAGACTCACTTCCTCCGCGCTAAATTCCGTGCCGAAATCACTGCTAAAGTGATACAGCGCGCGTTCGGTGGTGCGCAGTAAACGTGGATAAAGACGCGCCACGTCCAATGCCACACTGTTATCAATCCCAATGGCAAAGTGACTGCGATCCAGCGCTTGCGCCAGATGCGTGAATAATTGCAATTTCAGCTCGTGCTGATTTTTGACGCGTGTCTGCGCCAGCTGTTCAAAACGGGCGATTAACGCTTCTACGGCCAGCATGAGCTGCTGCGCCTGGTGGTCTTCAAGCTGATTCCCATCCGGCGCATGAATCAAACTGAACAGCAGCGTCCAGAAGTCGGTTTCGCTAACGTCCGGCGCTAGATGGCAGCGTTTCTGCCAGTGGTGGATCACATCATC
This sequence comes from Pantoea folii, assembly GCF_056678875.1. Taxonomy (NCBI): domain Bacteria; kingdom Pseudomonadati; phylum Pseudomonadota; class Gammaproteobacteria; order Enterobacterales; family Erwiniaceae; genus Pantoea; species Pantoea folii. The sequence continues at coordinate 2,180 of NZ_JBWXON010000017.1, forward strand.
TGCGGCAGCACGCTCGGTTTTTGCTGCCAGCCATGCCCGCTGTTTTTCATTAAACAGTGCATTTTGCCGTTGGCACAGCGCGTACTTCATAAAAATTTGCAGAAACAGGCGATCGCGCGGCGTGAAATCGCGGCTTAGTCGCAGACTACAATGTTGAATTAACGCCTGCAGATTGGTTTCATCCCACAGCGCCTTTTCGATATTGAGGACTTTCAGGCGCTGACGCAGCACGGGAGCAAAATGTTCGCAGACGAAATCCTGCGACAGGCGCAGCGCGCGTCGCAGCCAATGGAGCAGGCAGAGCCGCCTGTCCAGTTCCGTCCCATGTATGCGGAAGCTGCCATCCACCATCTGGTGTAACTCCAGTTGATGGAAGCGCTGTATCTCATCACCGACATCCGCGATATCCTGTCGGGCAACGGCAGGATCAACACCATTTAACTGGCAGAGCTTTTCAAGCGTTAGCGCGGGAGCAGGCAGAAACAGTAGCAATAGCAGATGACAACGACGCTGGGCACGGCTGAAGAGTGGTGCAGATGAAGGTGCAGAACTCATCAATAGTATTATCCGCGGGTCATTTTTGAGCTAAGAATAGCTAACTCCACTCGGTAACCCTGCACTTTGTCGTGACTTTTGCTCAGAGCTTTTAGGCGGGTCACAGTTTTTCTGGACCAGTATAATCTTCACTTGAGAATTGTTACTTTATAACACATGAAAATTGCACTCATTCCTTTTACGCTGTTGTTCAGCGCTGCAGCCTGGTCTCATCCGCACAGCTTTATCGATATGAAAAACGAGTTTGTCAGCGAAAACGATCATCTGACAGGCATGAAAATGGTGTGGACCATGGATGAAATTACTTCAGCCGATCTGCTTTACGATGCCGGCAAAGCGAAACCCGGTGACGTGGTATGGAAAAAGCTGGCGGCGCAGGTGATGGCGAACGTGTTGGGGCAACATTACTTCTCAGAGGTATGGCAGGACAAAACGCGGGTGAAGTTCCTGAATTTGCCCAAAGAGTACAATTTGTCGCGCAACGGCAACAAAGCAGTGCTGGAGTTTATTGTGCCGTTTGGCGAACCCCAGTCGCTGAGTGCGAAACAGTATCGTATTCAGACCTTCGATCCGAGCTACTTTGTTGATATGTATTACGATAACCCACAGGCATTAACCATGGACGACGGCGTAAAAGCACACTGCCAGATAGACTTACACACCCCCAAACCGGATGACTCGCTCAAGCAATATGCGCTGTCGCTGGATAAAGCCGATGCGCCGCCGGAAGACATGGATCTTGGTCAGCAATTCGCGCAAACGGTAACCCTGACATGTCATTGATTTCTCTGCCTTCTCGTTCACGCAGACTGTGGCCGCTTTGGTTGCTGGCCATAGTGATGCTTGCTGCCGGATATACCCTGTGGCAGCACTGGTCGCAAATTTTGCTGCAAAGCGTGTTGTGGCAGAAAGTCCTCAATCGCGAAATGACCCAACTCCTGCAACAAGTCGCTGACCAGCCTCAGCAGGCGGGCGTGACTTTAATGCTTTTTAGCCTGGCTTATGGTGTGCTGCACGCGCTGGGCCCAGGGCACGGCAAAGTGGTGATCAGCACCTTCCTGGCGACGCATCCCGCGAAGCTGAAAACCAGCATGAAACTGACGCTACTGGCCGCACTGTTACAAGGCGGTGTGGCGATTGGTTTGGTCACAGTGATGCTGGTGGTATTGCAAACCTCATCGCGGCAAATGCATCTCGGCAGTTACTGGCTGGAGAAGGGCAGTTATCTGCTGGTGATGGCGCTGGGCGTGTGGGTCGGCTGGCGTGCGCTGCGTACATTACTTCCGCTATTACGTCCCGCGTCGGCGAAGATTCAGATTCACGCCATTCGCCCACATCACCAGCATGATGAACACTGCGGATGCGGTCATGCGCATCTGCCGAGTGCTGAACAGATGGATCGCGCGGTGAGCGGGAAAACCCAGGCGCTGGTAGTGTTCTCCATGGGCATGCGTCCCTGTTCTGGCGCCATCATGATGCTGCTGTTTTCTAAGGTGATTGGTGTTTATGCGTGGGGTGTGGCCTCGGCGGTGGCCATGGCCATCGGTACGGCGGTCACGGTCTCCGCAATGGGCTTATTAGTTCAACGATCGCGGCGATTAGCTGAAAAGCTAGGGGCAAACAGTGCAATGTCGCACGGGGCGAAAATCATTATGCCGGCATTAGGATTAGCAGGTGGGATTCTGCTGGTACTGGCAGGGTGGTTACTGTGGCAAAGCGCACAGCCGATGATGAGTAGCGGGTTACGACCGTTTTAACGGCGTAAAAAAAGGCGGATATGATATCCGCCTTTTTGGTGCTTAGCGCTTCAGCGCTTCGCTCAGTTCTTCACGCATGGTCGCCAGCATGGCTTTCACAACGCGTGGGTTACCTGCAACGATGTTACCTGACATCATGTAGCCATGGTTGCCGGTGAAGTCTGTCACCAGGCCGCCCGCTTCACGTACCAGCAGTTCACCCGCAGCGAAATCCCATGGCTTCAGACCGATCTCAAAGAAACCGTCCACGCGGCCAGCGGCCACGTAAGCCAGATCCAGCGCAGCAGAACCGGTGCGACGGAAGTCAGCACATTGAGTGAACAGTTTGCCCACGATGTTGATGTAAGGGGTTGCGTGCTGTTTCAGCTTGAACGGGAAGCCGGTTGCCAGGATGGTGCCATCCAGGTCACGCGCGGTGCTGCCACGCAGACGATAACCATTGAGCTGTGCGCCCTGACCGCGTACAGCGGTGAACAGTTCGTTGCGCATTGGATCGTAGACCACAGCCACTTCGGTGCGGCCTTTGATGCGCACAGCGATAGATACAGAGAAATGTGGTAAACGTTTGATGAAGTTGGTGGTGCCATCCAGCGGATCGATTACCCATTGAATGTCCTGATCATCGCCCGCCAGTTCACCGCTTTCTTCGGTGATGATGGAGTGTTGCGGGTAGGATTTACGAATCACTTCGATAATCAGACGTTCTGCGTCACGGTCAACATTGGTAACGAAGTCGTTGCTGCCTTTCTGGCTGGCTTCGACAGCGTCCGGGGTTTCATAATTCTTGGCAATTAAATTTCCGGCCTTGCGCGCTGCGCGCACGGCGATGTTGAGCATCGGATGCATCGGTATCTCTCGCTGGATGTTAAAGAACGGGTGAAAACGGCGCGGAGTATATCAGGGTGTTCAGCAAATGTCCTGCTTTTATGCTAGGCTACGCGCCATCATTTTCTCACCGCTCACTATTATGCTGCAAAATATCCGAATCGTACTGGTTGAAACCTCGCACACTGGCAACATGGGCTCTGTTGCTCGCGCCATGAAAACCATGGGCTTAACCAATCTTTATCTGGTCAACCCGCTGGTCAAACCTGACTCGCAGGCCATCTCTCTTGCCGCCGGCGCCAGCGATGTAATTGGCGATGCAAAAATCGTGGATACGCTGGACGAAGCGATTGCGGGCTGTAGCCTGGTTGTCGGCACCAGCGCGCGTTCCCGATCGCTGCCCTGGCCGATGCTGGATTCGCGTGAATGCGGTATCAAAAGCGTGGAAGAGGGCCAGCAGGCACCGGTTGCACTGGTGTTTGGTCGTGAACGTGTGGGCCTGACCAACGAAGAGTTGCAGAAGTGCCACTATCACGTCGCCATTCAGGCAAATCCGGAATACAGCTCGCTAAACCTGGCGATGGCAGTGCAGATCATTGCTTACGAAGTGCGTATGGCATGGCTGGATGCGCAGGAAAAAGCCAGCCCACAACCGCAGGAAGAAGAGTCACCGTATCCGCTGGTGGACGATCTGGAGCGTTTCTATCAGCACATTGAAAAGATGATGCTGGAGAGCGGCTTTATCCGCGAAGGCACCCCGAGCCAGGTGATGAGCAAATTGCGCCGTCTCTACACCCGCGCGCGCCCGGAACGTGATGAACTCAATATCCTGCGGGGTATGCTGGCTTCGTTCCAAAAGCCTAAAGGTGATAAGGGTAATAGTTGAGTAAAACAGTTGGTTAAATAGTTGAGTAAATTACTTGGTTAAATAGTTGACCGTTTTACTCAGGAATGGCAGACTGGCGTCAATTCATCAGATAGCCCGCCGATACCCGGACGGACGCTTACGAGGTTGTATGCTATGAGACTGACATCCAAAGGACGCTATGCCGTAACCGCTATGCTGGACGTTGCACTGCACTCAAACGAGGGCCCGGTGCCGCTGGCTGACATTTCTGAGCGTCAGGGCATTTCGCTCTCCTATCTGGAGCAGTTATTCTCACGTCTGCGTAAGCACGGTTTAGTGGCCAGCGTTCGTGGTCCAGGTGGCGGTTATCTGTTAGGTAAAGATGCTGGCGCGATTGCCGTTGGCGCGGTGATCACGGCGGTTGACGAATCTGTTGATGCCACCAAGTGCCAGGGCAAAGAAGGCTGCCAGGGTGGCGAGCGCTGCCTGACTCACGTCCTGTGGCGTGACCTGAGCGAACGCATCAGCGAATTCCTCAACAACATCACGCTGGCTGAACTGGTAAACAACCAGGAAATCCTGGATGTGGCAGATCGTCAGAACATGAACGACACTCGCCGCTTCCAGCAGCATCGTATGCAGGAAACCATCAACGTTAATCTGCGTGCTTAATCCGCTCCCCTTCAGCCCTTGCTGTTCACACAGCCGGGGCTGAATCGTGCTATAAAGACGTATGATTTTTTATACGGAGTTTTAGCGCAATGAAATTACCGATCTACCTGGATTACGCAGCGACAACGCCTGCCGATCCGCGTGTCGCCACCAAAATGATGCAGTTTCTTACTTTGGATGGCACCTTCGGTAACCCCGCTTCCCGTTCTCACCGTTTTGGCTGGCAGGCAGAAGAAGCCGTTGATGTGGCGCGCAATCAGATTGCAGAGCTGGTCAATGCCGATCCGCGTGAAATCGTTTTTACTTCCGGTGCCACCGAAGCTGATAACCTCGCCATTAAAGGCGCGGCTCAATTCCATCAGGCGCGCGGCAAACACATTATTACCAGTCAAACTGAGCACAAAGCAGTGCTGGATAGCTGCCAGCAACTGGAGCGTGAAGGCTTCGACGTCACCTATCTGCAACCCGGCAGCGATGGCATTGTCACGCCTGCGATGCTGGAAGCCGCACTGCGCGATGACACGGTGCTGGTTTCCCTGATGCATGTGAACAACGAAACCGGCGTGATTCAGGATATCGCCGCGCTCGGAGCCTTGTGCCGCGCGCGTGACATCCTGTTTCATGTTGATGCCACCCAAAGCGTTGGCAAATTGCCGATTGATGTTGCGGCACTGCCGGTGGATCTGATGTCGTTTTCAGCGCATAAAATCTACGGTCCGAAAGGCATTGGTGCGCTGTGGGTGCGTCGTAAACCTAAATTACAGATCGATGCGCAGATGCACGGCGGCGGTCATGAACGCGGTATGCGATCCGGAACCTTGCCGGTGCATCAAATCGTGGGCATGGGCGAAGCGTATCGCGTTGCACGTGAAGAGATGAGCAGTGAAATGGCGCGTCTCGCAGCCATGCGCCAACGTCTGTGGCACGGCATCAGCCAGTTAGAGAATGTGAATATTAACGGTTCGCTGGAGCAGGGCGCACCGAATATCCTCAACCTCAGTTTTGCTCAGGTCGATGGCGAATCACTGATTATGGCGCTGAAAGATCTGGCGCTGTCGTCCGGTTCTGCCTGTACCTCGGCCAGTCTCGAACCCTCTTATGTACTGCGCGCCATGGGCGTTGAGCAGGAGCTGGCACACAGCTCGCTGCGCTTCTCGCTGGGACGCTTCACTACCGAAGAGGAAATTGACTATGCCATTGAGCTGGTCAATAAAGCGGTAAGCCGTTTACGGGCATTAACGCCCGCCACGTCCCGCTAATTCATGCACCCCTTGCGCCGGTTCTGGCGTAAGGTGACACCTAACGCAAACGGAGCCACGCGATGACAACACAACCGATGACAATTACGCTCAGCTCCCAGGCCGCCGATGCGCGCTGGGGTGAAAAAGCACTGCTGAGCAGCACTGAAAGTGGCATGACCCTTCACCTGACTGGCGCCGATGCGCTGATGAGCATCCAGCGCGCGGGGCGTAAGCTGGACGGTCAGGGGATTCGCCACGTTGCCCTGAGCGGCGAAGAGTGGGATTTAGAGAAGTGCTGGGCATTCTGGCAAGGCTATCGCAGCCCGAAAGGCAAGCGCCAGGTAGAGTGGCCAGCATTAAGCGAAAACGATCAAACTGAATTTGATCGTCGTCTGAAGATTGTTGACTGGGTGCGCGACACCATTAACCTTCCAGCGGAAGATCTAAGTCCGGAACAACTGGCGCACAGCGCGATCGATCTGATCAGCGAAGTGGGCGGTGACGCAGTGAGTTATCGCATCACTAAAGGCGAAGATCTGCGTGAGCAGGGTTATGCCGGTATTCACACCGTGGGCCGTGGTTCAACCCGCGCACCTGTGCTGCTGGCGCTCGACTTCAACCCCACCGGCGATGAAAATGCGCCGGTATACGCTTGTCTGGTCGGAAAAGGCATCACCTTTGATACCGGTGGTTACAGCCTGAAGCAGAGCGCGTTTATGGATTCGATGAAATCCGATATGGGCGGTGCGGCAACGGTAACTGGCGCGCTGGCGCTGGCGATTGCGCGTGGCCTGACCAAACGTGTGAAGCTGTTCCTGTGCTGTGCTGACAACATGGTGAGCGGTAACGCGTTCCGTCTCGGCGACATCATCCGCTATCGTAACGGTAAAACCGTGGAAGTGATGAACACCGATGCGGAAGGGCGCCTGGTGCTGGCTGATGGCCTGATTGATGCCAGCGAGCAAAATCCTGAACTGCTGATCGATGCCGCGACCCTGACCGGTGCCGCGAAAACGGCGCTGGGCAACGATTATCACGCCCTGTTTACCTTTGACGATGTACTGGCGGAATCTCTGCTGGGCAGTGCAACTGGTGAAAACGAAGCCTTCTGGCGTCTGCCGCTGGCGGAGTTCCATCGCAGCCATCTGCCGTCAAACTTTGCCGATTTGAACAACATTGCCAGCCCTGCGCATGCAGCAGGCGCCAGCAGCGCGGCGGCGTTCCTCTCTTACTTCGTTAGCAAGTATCAGCAGGGTTGGCTGCACATTGACTGTTCTGCCACTTACCGTAAAAGCGCGGTGGATCAGTGGTCAGCGGGTGCCACCGGTCTGGGTGTACGCACTATTGCCAATCTGTTACTGAAATAAAACCGGCGCGCATCAATGCGCACCCTACGTCAGGTCGCAGACAGATGTGTAAACTACGTCAGGCCGCCATGGGTGTGCATGCACCTTTCGTCTGGTCGCCATTGATGTGCAACCTACGTCAGGTCGTCGTTGATGTGCACCCGTCATCAGTATTGTGTAGGGTCGTCATTTATGGCGACCGAACAGCGCTTAAGCGGCAAACCTCATGCATGAGCTTGCCGTTTTTTTGGAACTTGATAAATGAGCAATCGTCTTGAAGAGGTGCTAAAGCTGGCCGCCACTGAGCCTGCGCACCGTCCGGAATTCTTTCAACTACTGCTGGAATCTGATATTTGGGTGCCAGGTGAAAGTCCTGCAGAGCAGTTTGATGCCACCTCGCCTGTGGAGTTGCTGCATTGGGAAAAAGAGGGCGGAGGCAGCGTTATCCCGTTCTTCACCTCAGAAGAGGCGATGGAGGAAGCAATCAAAGAGGAGCAGCCTTATCTGCGCCTGCCCGCGCGCACGCTGTTCGAAATGACCCTGGGTGAGAGTTTATTCCTCAATCCTAAGCTGCCCGCCGGTAAAGAGTTTTCACCGGGTGAGATTGCCCATTTGATCGGTGAAGAGGGTAGTGCGCTGAGTCAGCAAACGGTGTTGGAAGGCGGCCATGCGCTGCTTCTGTCGGAAGTGGCTGAACCGCCCGCGCAGATGATTGATTCACTGACGCAGCTGTTTGCCAAGTATAAGCAGGTGCGTCGTGCTTATATCGCCAGCATTCGTGAGAGCGCCACGGAAGAACCCAATTTGCTGATCGGTATCGAAGCGGATAGCAATATCGATGAGATTATTCAGGCGGCAGGCAGCGTGGCAACCGATACGCTGGCGGATGATGCACCGATTGATATCTGCGAAGTGGTGGTCGACGAGAAAGGCGTCAGCCACTTCTTCACCGCCCATATCACGCCTTTTTATGAGCGTCGCTGGGGGAGTTTCCTGCGCGACTTCAAAGGCAGTCAGCGGATTATCTAAACATCGCTAGCTGCGGTGCAATTTATTGCGCATCTGAAAGTCATCGTCCGGCTTAAGATACGCGCGATAAATCGCGCCGCTACGGATCGCACTTATCTGATCGCGCCGCTACAGATCGCACTTATCGGGTAGCGGCGCAATTTATTGCGCGGTAGTCAAACCATCATTGGCAGGCTCAGAATTTTGTTCTGCCCCCCCCCCTTCATTGCCATGCTCAGCAGTTTAATCGGCTAGCTAAACTTTATTTCTCAATCGGTAAATCGTCGCGGCTACCCCATTCGCCCCAGGATCCGTCATACAGGGTGACGTCACGCACGCCCAGCGAGGTTAGTGCCAGAATCACCACCACCGCCGTTACACCCGAACCGCAGCTGGCGATAATGGGCTGATCCAATTTAATGCCGGCTTTTTCAAACAAATCGCGCAGTTCAGCCGCCGGTTTCAGCTCGCCGTTCACCACCAGATTGTTCCACGGCATATTCAGGCTATTCGGGATGTGCCCGCGCAGCAGGCCCGGACGCGGTTCATCCACTTCTGCGTTAAAGCGGTTAGCCGCTCGGGCATCAACGATCTGCGCGCCGCCCTCATGGCTGATCAACAACACATCGGTCAGGCGTTTCACCAGCCCCTGATCGTAATGAGCTTCGAACTCGCCTTCCGGCAGGTTAACTGGGCCTGAAGCGACATCAAAGCCTGCCGCTTTCCAGCCCTGCAAACCGCCCGCCAGAATCGACACATTGACGCAGCCAAAGGCGCGCAGCATCCACCATGCGCGGGGTGCAGAGAACAGGTTGCCCTCGTCATACACCACCAGGTGTTTATCCTGATTAACTCCCAGTTCGCGCATCGCCACGGCAAAAGCTTCCGGGCGCGGCATCATATGCGGGTAAGCGCTGGTGTGATCGGACAAAGCTTCGATATTGAAATAAGGCGCATCGGGCAAATGCCCTGCCAGATATTCCGCCTGGATATCACGCACCGCTTCCTGACCTGGCGGCAACATGCGCGCATCTAATACCTGCAACGTTTCATCGGTGTAATGCTCTTTTAACCAATCGGCAGAGACAAACAGGGGAGCTGTCATCGCAACAACCTCTTCTCAATCATCAGAAAACGGAAAGGACCAGTGTCCGGGAATGTGAACGCTATCTCAAGGGTATCGTTGCTAAAGTGAGTAGGTTGATGTGAAATTGCGCAGCACACTATTTTAACCTTTGGGGCTGGTGAGGGACTTACCATGGCAAAACGCGTTAATCGACTGCTGCTCAGCGTGCTGATCGGCGGAACACTATTGGGCGGCGCTTTGCTGCCTGCGCAGGCTGAGGATACGCCTGTGGTGCAAAATGCGGCGAAAACGATCTCGGTGATCGACCTTTCCGAGCTGCAACTGGATGGCGCATCAGCACTGGTGCTGAGTTTCAATACTGCCATCGATAGCAAACAGGACTTGAACGCGCGGGTCCATATCAGCGATGAGAAAAGCGGTAAGGTCGATGGCGGCTGGGAACTGGCGCAAAATGGCAAGGCGCTACGCTTCCGCCATCCTGAACCGTCGCGCAAATTAACAGTGACCGTCGATGCCGGCCTCAAGGCCGCCGATGGCAGTACCTTATCCAGCCCTTTCAGCCAGACGCTGACTACCCGCGATATCCAGCCGATGGTGGGTTTCGCCAGCCGGGGATCACTGCTGCCGCTGCGCCTGACGCAGGGATTACCGGTGCTGGCACTCAATGTGAACAACATTGATGTCGATTTCTTCCGGGTGAAAAGCGCCGCACTGGCCGATTTTCTCGCCCAGTGGAATTACGGTAATAACCTGTCGTACTGGGAATCACGCGATTTACTGAAAAATGCCGATCTGGTCTACAGCGGACGTTTTGATCTCAATCCGGCACGCAACACCCGTGAAAAGATGCAGCTGCCGCTCGGTGATGTGGATGCGCTCAAGCAGCCCGGTGTTTATCTGGCGGTGATGAAACAGGCCGGAACCTACAATTACACACAGCCAGCAACCCTGTTTACGCTCAGCGACATTGGTTTATCGCTGCATAGCTTCCCGGATCAACTGGAACTCTTTACGCAAAGCCTCGCCAATGGCGCACCGCTAGATGACGTCAATGTGCAACTGCTGGACGAGAAAGGCCAACAGCTGGCGAGTGGCACCAGTGACAGCAATGGCCATCTGCGTCTGCCCGCCAACGCCAAAGGCAAGTTGCTGCTGGCAATGCAGAAAGGGCAAACCTCTCTGATCGATCTCAATCGTCCAGCGTTGGATCTCGCCGAATTCCCGATTGATGGTCCGCAGGGTTATGACAAGCAGTTCTTCTTGTTTGGCCCGCGCGATCTCTATCGCCCCGGAGAAACGGTGATCGTCAATGCGTTACTGCGTGATGCCGATGGCAAGCCGCTGCCGCCACAACCGGTAAAAGCCGAAGTGGTGCAGCCCAATGGTGAAGTCACTCAGACCTTTGTCTGGCAGCCGGAAAACGGTGTGTACCAGCAGCGCTTTGCACTGCCGGCTTCAGCCATGACCGGTGAATGGACGCTGCGCATCAACAGTGGCGACAACCAGCCGCGTAGCTGGCCGTTCCATGTTGAAGATTTCCTGCCGGAACGTATGGCGCTGGCACTGAGCAACAGCGAACAGCCGCTGGCACCGGACGCCTCAGTGACCTTTGATGTCGAGGGCCGTTATCTGTATGGCGCACCAGCGGCGGGCAATGAGTTGCAGGGGCAGCTGTTCCTGCGCCCGGCGCGTGAAGCTGTGGCAGCGCTGCCTGGCTATCAATTTGGCGATATCACTGAGGAACTGAAACGCAGTCTCGATGACGTTGATGAAAAGCTGGATCAGAACGGCAAACTGCAGCTCAACGTGGAAAGCAGCTGGGCAGAAAGTCATTCGCCGCTCAGCCTGATACTACAAGCCAGCCTGCTGGAAACCGGCGGTCGTCCGGTGACACGTCGCGCGACTCAATCGATCTGGCCCGCGCCTGCACTGCCGGGTATCCGTCCACTGTTTAACAGTGAGTCGGTGTATGACTATCGCACCGATCGTTATCGCGATGAACCGACCGTGCCTGAAAACGGCCTGGCGGAATTTGATGTGGTGTATGCCAATCCGCAAGGCGAAAAACTGGCGGCGCAGGATCTGGATGTGCGCCTGATCCATGAACGCCGTGACTACTTCTGGAGCTTCTCAGACAGCGAAGGCTGGCAGTCGCGTTATGACCAGAAGGATCTGCAGGAAGACGAGCAGCGCATCACTATTGCCGCGGGCGGCAGCCAGAAAATCAGCTTCCCGGTGGAGTGGGGCACCTATCGTCTGGAAGTGCATGCGGGCGAGAACATTGTCAGCAGCGTGCGTTTCAATGCGGGCTACTGGTGGCAGGACAACACCGACGGCACCGGCGCGTTACGTCCCGATCAGGTCAAACTGAAAATCGATAAAAGCGCCTACCAACCGGGTGATACTGCAAAAGTGCAGGTTGAATCACCGGCTGCCGGTAAAGGCTATCTGATGGTGGAATCCAGCAGTGGCACACTGTGGTGGCAGCCGATGGACGTGCCCGCGGGTGGCGCAACCATTGATGTGCCGATAAATGAAAGCTGGAAGCGTCACGATCTCTATCTGAGCGCAATTGTGGTGCGTGATGGCGATAAAGCCAACGGCACCACGCCGAAAAGGGCAGTAGGGCTGCTGCATTTGCCGATGGCGACCGAAGCGCGACGTCTCAATCTGGCGATGGATGCGCCCGAAAAAATCCGCCCTGAGCAGACAATCAAAGTGAAGGTGAAAGCCAGCCGTGAAGGCGGCGAGTTGCCTAAGCAGGTTCAGGTCTTGCTGTCAGCGGTGGACAGCGGCGTGTTGAGCATCACTGATTACAAAACGCCAAATCCATGGGACGCGTTCTTTGGCCGTAAGCGTTACAACGCCGATCAATATGATGTCTATGGTCAGCTCATCGAAGGCGGTGGCAAGCTGGCGGCACTGCGCTTTGGTGGTGACGGCGATGATGCCGATGCACTGTCGCGAGGGGGTAAAAAGCCGGTCAGCGATGTGCAGATCGTCGCACAACAGCTGCAGCCAGTCACGCTGGATGCCAACGGCGAAGGCACCATCGATCTCCCGATTCCGGCCTTTAATGGCGAGTTACGCTTGATGGCGCAGGTATGGAGTGCTGACAGCTTCGGCTCAGCGGATCGCAAAATGGTGGTGGCCGCGCCGCTCATCAGTGAACTGGCGACGCCGCGCTTTATGGCCAGCGGTGACCAGTCGACGCTGGCGCTGGATCTCACCAACCTGACTGATCAGCCGCAGACGTTAAAAGTCGACGTAACAACGCAGGGACTGATCGCCCTGAACGGCACGGTCACTTCTAGCGTGCAGCTGGCGAAAGGTGCGCGCACGACCTTGCAAATCCCGGTTAAAGCCCAGGGCGCCTTTGGTGAGGGGTCGGTGCAGCTCAAAGTCTCTGGCATGAGTCTGCCGGGTGAGACGCTGGAGCCCAGCGAGCGTAAATGGACCATCGGCGTACGCCCGGCTTATCCAGCCCAAACCCTGAGTTTCGACAATGTGATGCAAACTGGCCAAAGCTGGCAGGTGGTGGCGAGTGCCTTTAGCGGCCTGCAAAAGGATACGCTGACCGGGCAGCTGTCGCTCAGCAATCGACCGCCGCTGAATATTGCCAGCTTTATTAGCCAGCTGTATGCCTATCCTTACGGCTGCCTTGAGCAGACCGCCAGCGGCATCTGGCCATCGGTGTTCACCAACAAAGCACAGCTGGATGCGCTGGGTATCAAAACCAGCACCGACGAGGCGCGCCGGGCGTCGATCGCAACCGGTATTGCGCGCCTGGCAGGTATGCAGCGTGGCAATGGCAGCTTTGGTTTGTGGAGCAAAGAGAGTCAGGAGGAATTCTGGTTGACGGCTTACGTCACCGATTTCCTGCTGCGTGCCAGTGAAGCGGGCTACAGCGTGCCGGAAGGGGTGATCAGCCGCGCCGATGAACGCTTGCTGCGCTATCTGCAGGACCCGGCACAAATAGAAACCAGCTGGAGCAGCGATGCCGATGGATTGCGTTTCAGTGTGCAAGCTTACGCCGGGCTGGTATTAGCAAGACAGCAACAGGCGCCGCTCGGTGCATTGCGTGCACTGTACGACAAGCGTGAGCAGGCAAAATCAGGTCTGGCGCTGGTGCAACTGGGTGTGGCGCTGAAACTGATGGGTGATCAACAGCGTGCGCAGTTGGCGCTGGCACAGGGCATAGGGCTGGAGCGCAAACCCAACAGCTGGTTGGGTGATTACGGCAGCCCGGTGCGTGACCGCGCGCTGATTGTTGCGCTCATCACTGAAAACCAACTGCTGCCCGATATGCAGGGGCCATTACTGATTGATCTGGCGAAAGCGGTACATGGTCAGCGCTGGTTCTCCACCCAGGAAAACAATGCGCTGTTCCTCGCCGCTCGCACCTTGCAGCAGCACAAAGGTGAACAGTGGCAAGCCACATTGCAGGGCAGAAGTGAGCCGCTGAGCAGCAATCAGACGCTCAATATGGGCATCAGCGAAGATCAGCTACGCCAGGGCTTGTCGGTGAAAAGCGACAATAATTCGCCGCTTTACGGCACGCTCAATGTTGTGGGTTATCCGCAAACAGCACCGTCGCCAATCAGCAACGTGCTGAAGATCACCCGCGAGTATTTCACCCTCGACGGTAAGCCAGCTGACCTCACCAACCTGAAAAGTGGTGAATTGCTGGTGGTGCGGTTGAAAGTGACGGCCAGCGAGCGGGTGAGCGATGCGCTGGTGGTGGATTTGCTGCCAGCAGGGCTGGAACTGGAAAACCAGAACCTGAGTGACAGCAGCGCCAGCCTGGGCGACAGTGCCGATGCGCTGAAAGAGAGCATGATGGATATGCAGCAAGCCAACATCAAACACATTGAGTTCCGAGATGACCGCTTCGTTGCGGCACTGGCGCTGGATGGCTACACACCAGCCACGTTGCTGTATCTGGCACGCGCGGTGACGCCGGGTAGCTATCGTCTGCCGCCTCCGCAGGTCGAATCAATGTATGTGCCGGAGTGGCGTGCGATTGGCACCACGCCGGAAAAACTGAATGTGCGCTAAGCGGTAATGAAAAAAGGTCATGCACTGAAGCGGTGGCGCTGGCCGCCGCTTTTTTTACTGCTGATGCTCGTCGGTATATGGCTACTGGATCGACTCGATCCCCTGCCGCTGCAGGAAGTGCAACCTGCACGCGTGGTGGTCGCGGAGGATGGCACGCCGCTGTGGCGCTTTGCCGACAAGCAAGGCGTCTGGCGCTATCCGGTGACGCTGGAGGAGGTCTCGCCCGACTATATTCAGGCGCTGCTCACTTACGAAGATCGCTGGTTCTGGCACCATCCCGGCATCAATCCGATGGCGATTGTGCGTGCCATCGGGCAAAACCTGCTGCATCACGGCATTGTGTCAGGCGGCAGCACGCTAACCATGCAGGTAGCGCGATTGATCGACCCACAACCGCGTACGCTGCGTGGTAAGGTGGTTCAGGCCTGGCGAGCGCTACAGCTGGAGTGGCATTTATCCAAGCGTGACATTCTCACACTCTATCTTAATCGTGCGCCGTTTGGCGGCACGGTGGAAGGCATTGGCGCAGCAAGTTGGATGTGGCTGGGTAAGCCGCCATCTCAGCTCACCAAAGGTGAAGCAGCGTTGCTCGCCGTGCTGCCACAGGCCCCGAGCCGTCTGCGCCCGGACCGCTGGCCGCAACGTGCGGAAGCGGCGCGCAATAAAGTGCTGGATCGACTGGCAGAATATCAGGTGTGGTCGGCGCAGGATGTGGCGGATATTAAACAGGAAGCGATCTGGTTGCCGCCGCGACAAACGCCGCAAATGGCACCGTTGCTGGCACGCCGCCTGCTGTCGCTCTCTCCCGACAACAAAATTACCTCGACCATCGATGTGTCGCTGCAGCGCGAACTGGAGAGTCTGGCGTCAGCGATGAAAACCCAGTTGCCGCCACGCACCTCGCTGGCGCTGCTGGTAGTGGATCATCAGGATATGAAAGTGCGTGGCTATATTGGCTCGGTGTCATTCAATGACGACAGTCGCTTTGGCCATGTCGATATGATCTCCAGCGTGCGATCGCCCGGATCGGTGCTGAAACCTTTTGTTTATGGCATGGCGCTGGATGAGGGACTGATCCACGGTGAATCACTGCTGCAGGATGTGCCGCGCCGTTTCGGTGATTATCGCCCCGGAAACTTTGACTCCGGTTTTCACGGTCCGGTAAGTGCCAGCGAGGCGCTGGAGCGTTCACTGAACCTGCCAGCGGTGCAACTGCTGGACGCGCTTGGCCCGAAAACGGTGGCGGCGCGTCTGCGCAATGTCGGCCTGAACCTGCGCTTTCCGGCAGGATCTGAACCGAATCTGTCGCTGGTCCTCGGCGGCACGGGCGCGCGGCTCGATGACATCGTGGCGGCTTATAGCGCTTTTGCCCGTCAGGGGAATGCCGCCCAGCTGCGCTGGTTGCCCAATCAGCGATTACAAGAGCGGTCATTGCTTTCGCCGGGCGCTGCCTGGATTGTGCGACGTATTCTGGCCGGCGAAGCGCTGCCATCCGCGGCCATTCCTGATATTGCACCACTGGCCTGGAAAACCGGCACCAGTTACGGCTATCGCGATGCCTGGACGATTGGCATCACGCCGCGCTATTTAATCGGCGTATGGGTTGGCAGGCCCGATGCCACGCCGGTTGCCGGGCAGTTTGGCTTTGCCTCTGCGGTACCGGTGATGAATCAGGTTAACAACCTGCTGGCGGGGCATATGCCGCTGCACGGCGTACCGCGCGATCCGCGGCCGAAGAGCGTCAGCGCCATGAGCATTTGCTGGCCCGGAGGACAACCTTTGCCGCAGGGCGACGAAAATTGCCGCCAGCGCCGCCAAAGCTGGATACTGAATCAAACCGTGCCGCCGACACTGTTGGCACCCGGTCAGGAAGGGGTGAATGGTTTACGTCAGCGTTATTGGATAAACCCGCAGGGCTTACGCGTGGCTGCCGATTGCCCCGAGGCGCAGAGTCACGAACGTTTGATGTGGCCTCTGCCGCTGGAACCCTGGTTGCCAGTGGCGGAACGCCGCCAGCAGCGCCTGCCGCCTGTTGATCCTCGCTGCCCACCCTTAAATCAGGGCAGTGCGCCACCGCTCTTGATCACCGGCGTAATTGAGGGGCAGCGTGTGCAGCCGCTGCCAGGCAAAGTGGTATTGGTGCTGCCGGTTGCCGTACAAGGCGGAAGGGGATCGCAGCGCTGGTGGTTTTTGAACGGGCAGCCGGTGGAACAGCAAGCGGGGCAAAACAGTGCGGCGCTGGTCCTCAGTGAACCGGGCCAGTATCAACTGGTGGTAATGGATGAATCGGGCCAACTGGCATCCGTCTCATTTATTCGGGGTTAAATAGCCGCGTATGCCAGATTCTGCGCGTGTTCGCCCCGACAAAAATCAATTATTTTCGATAATTCCACCAATCGGCAATAGGCAACGCCCGATGATGTCCCTATAATCGGCGCGTTTTCTTACCGGGAGCGAATTCCCGGTTTCTTCAGGATGCTAACTAGAGGTCATCATGGCAATCGAACGTACTTTCTCTATCGTTAAACCAAACGCCGTCGCTAAGAACGTGATTGGTGCTATCTACAACCGTTTCGAAAGCGCAGGCTTCAAAATCGTTGGCGCAAAAATGCTGCACCTGACCAAAGAGCAGGCTGAAGGCTTCTACGCTGAGCACAAAGGCCGTCCATTCTTCGATGGTCTGGTTGAGTTCATGACTTCTGGTCCAGTGGTTGTTTCTGTTCTGGAAGGCGAAAACGCCGTTCAGCGTCACCGTGACCTGATGGGTGCAACCAACCCAGACAACGCACTGGCTGGTACTCTGCGTGCTGACTACGCTGACAGCTTCACTGAGAACGCAACCCACGGTTCTGACTCAGCTGAATCTGCTGCACGCGAAATCGCTTACTTCTTCGCAGAGAACGAAGTCTGCCCACGCACTCGCTAAGTGCGTTGCTGCCAATGCGGATAAACGACTTTACACCTTTTCCTCATCGGTAAAGTCGTTCCCCTGGCATCATGCAGCAGATGTAGTACAATAATGCGCCCTTGTTGAGCCTGGCTCAGCGAGGGCGTTATTTTTTTCCTATTCTTAACCAGAGCCGTAACGTGTAACAACGAGGCCAGAGAACATTATGTCCGAACAGATTGTGACGCCGTCGTCCGCTTCCCCCGTGGTTGTTTCCCCAAAAAACGAAAAAATTAACCTGCTGGATCTTAACCGTCAGCAGATGCGCGAATTCTTTTTAGAGATGGGTGAAAAGCCGTTCCGCGCCGATCAGGTCATGAAGTGGATGTACCACTACTGCTGCGATGATTTCGAGCAGATGACTGACATCAACAAAGTGCTGCGTGGCAAATTGATGCAACGCGCTGAAATCCGTGCGCCGGAAGTAGCGGAAGAGATGCGTTCCAGCGATGGCACCATCAAGTGGGCGATTCGCGTGGGCGATCAGCTGGTCGAAACCGTGTATATCCCGGAAGCTGACCGTGCAACGCTGTGTGTCTCTTCACAGGTAGGCTGTGCACTGGAGTGCAAATTCTGTTCGACTGCGCAGCAGGGCTTCAACCGCAACCTGCGTGTTTCCGAAATCATTGGTCAGGTATGGCGCGCGGCGAAAATTATCGGCGCGGCGAAAATTACCGGCCAGCGTCCGATCACCAACGTGGTGATGATGGGCATGGGCGAGCCGTTGCTCAACCTGAACAACGTGGTGCCAGCAATGGACATCATGCTGGATGATTTCGGTTTTGGTCTGTCAAAACGTCGCGTGACGCTGTCAACTTCGGGCGTAGTGCCGGCACTGGATAAGCTGGGCGATATGATCGACGTGGCACTGGCGATTTCGCTGCACGCACCGAACGATGCGATTCGTGACGAAATTGTGCCGATCAACAAAAAGTACAACATCGAAACCTTCCTCGCGGCGGTTAAACGCTACATTGGTAAATCGAACGCCAATCAGGGCCGCGTGACCATCGAGTACGTGATGCTGGATCACATCAATGACAGCACCGACAACGCGCATGAGCTGGCTGCACTGCTGAAAGAGACGCCGTGCAAGATCAACCTGATCCCATGGAACCCGTTCCCGGGCGCGCCATATGGCCGTAGCTCAAACAGCCGTATCGATCGTTTCTCCAAAGTACTGATGGATTACGGATTCACCACTATCGTGCGTAAAACGCGTGGCGACGATATTGATGCGGCTTGTGGTCAGTTAGCGGGTGACGTTATCGACCGTACCAAACGCACCTTGCGTAAGAAAATGGCCGGTGAAACCATCTCTGTGAAGGCGCTCTGAAACATGGCGCCTGGTGATACCCACCGGGCGTAAGCCGTGCCAGTCTCTCCTCTCGATGTCAGAGGGAGAGACTGAAATGCATAAGGGATTATCGGCAGTGATGTTGGCGGCCTTTGTTGTAACCGGGTGTGTCAATTCACCGGCTCAGCAAGGCGCTGCGGATATCAGGCTACAGCTGGGGTTGCATTACCTGGCAGTGAAAGATTTTGAGGCAGCACAGCTTAATTTATTACGCGCTGAGCGGGCCGCACCGCGAGATTATCGTGTGCCGTTGGCGCTTGCGCGGCTGGCACAGGCGCAGCAGAATAGCGCGCAGACCCATTGGCACTACCAACGCGCCCAGCAGTTAGCGCCAGCGAATGGCTACATCGCTAACAATTACGGTGCGTTTCTTTGCGGTTTAAGGCAGTATGGCGAAGCGCATCAACAGTTTAAGCTGGCGATGGCTGCACAGGAAATCGAAGCTCGTCAGGATGCATTTCTGTTTTCGGGCTATTGTTACCTGCAGGCTGGAGAGAGTGCCTCAGCGCGCGAGTCTTTGAGCAACGCGCTGATTGCCGCACCGGAGCAGGGCAGTCAACTGCTTTTGGAAGTGGAAAGGCGGCTTGAACAGCAGGATCGCATGGCGGTTTCGCTGCTATTAGAAGTGTACCACCAGCGTTTGCCCGCAACGGCAGAGAGCCAGTGGTTACAAATACGTTTCGCCGCGCAACAGGGAAACGCTGCTGACGTTACACGTTATGGCGACCGGTTGGCGCGAAGTTTTCCACAATCGATACAGTACCAGCGTTATTTAGCTAATGAATACTGAAGCCACTCAAGAGAATTCTGCAGTACATTCCACAGGTGAACGCCTGCGTCTGGCCCGTGAGCAGATGGGGCTGACTCAGCAAAATGTCGCTGAACGCCTGTGCCTGAAACTTTCTACCGTACGAGACATTGAAGAGGATAAGTCGCCAGCTGATTTAGCTTCGACGTTCTTGCGCGGTTACATTCGTTCTTATGCTCGTCTGGTGCATGTGCCGGAAGATGACCTGTTGCCGATGATGGCGAAGCAGGCTCCCGTGCGCGCGGCCAAAATTGAGCCAATGCAGAGCTTCTCGTTAGGTAAGCGCCGTAAAAAGCGTGATGGCTGGCTGATGATTTTCACCTGGTTGGTGATTTTTGTCGTCATCGGTCTGACCGGCGCGTGGTGGTGGCAAAACCATAAAGCCTCGCAGGCCGATCTGGTCTCAATGGCTGACCAGAATGGCAGCAGCAGCGATAACAGTCAGTCTATTTCGCTGGGTGAAAACAGCACTGACAGCGCGACTGACAGTGATACCAATGCCGCCGGTACGCCGGTGGATAACGGTGCCGGTGCGGTTGCGACACCGAGTACCAGCAACAACGCGGCTTCGGCTGCCAACACCACTGCGCCTGCGACCAGCAGCGATAACGCCGTGGTTTCACCGAGCCAGGCACCGATCGATAACGCACCGCCAGCAGCCACCTCTCCGGCACCTGCCAACAGTGTACCAGCAGGTCAAATGCCGACCAGCAACGCGGCGGTAAGCCAGCCAGCGGGTGACCCAAATGCGGTGGTGATGAATTTCAAAGCCGACTGCTGGCTGGAAGTCACCGACGCTACTGGCAAGAAGCTGTTCAGCGGATTGCAACGTAGCGGCGGTAAGCTCAGCTTGTCCGGAACGGCTCCGTATCGTCTGAAAATTGGCGCTCCGAGTGCGGTTGATGTGCAATATCAGAATCAGCCCGTTGATTTAAGTCGTTTTATCCGTAATAACCAGGTTGCCCGTCTGACGCTGGGTGCGCAATAACGCGCAGCGCGCTTTCTGGGTAATTGTGGAGAGAGAATATGCATAACGAAGCACCCATTATCCGTCGCAAATCAACACGGATTTACGTCGGCAAGGTGCCGGTTGGTGATGGTGCGCCCATTGCCGTTCAGTCAATGACCAACACCCGCACCACGGATGTGGACGCCACGGTTAACCAGATTCGCCAGCTTGAGCGTGTCGGTGTCGATATCGTGCGCGTCTCCGTTCCTACCATGGATGCGGCGGAAGCGTTCAAACTGATTAAGCAACAGGTCAATGTGCCGCTGGTGGCGGACATTCATTTTGACTACCGTATCGCACTGAAAGTCGCCGAATATGGCGTCGACTGCCTGCGCATCAACCCCGGCAATATCGGCAACAATGAGCGTATCCGCCAGGTCGTGGATTGTGCCCGCCATTACAACATTCCTATCCGTATCGGCGTGAATGCCGGTTCACTGGAAAAAGATCTGCAGGAAAAATACGGTGAGCCAACGCCACAGGCGCTGCTCGAATCCGCGATGCGCCATGTTGATCACCTCGATCGCCTCAACTTTGATCAGTTCAAAGTGAGCGTAAAAGCTTCTGACGTGTTCCTGGCCGTTGAATCTTATCGCCTGCTGGCAAAAGCCATCGATCAGCCACTGCATCTCGGTATTACCGAAGCGGGTGGCGCGCGCGCCGGTTCAGTAAAATCAGCGATCGGCCTGGGCTTGCTGCTGGCGGAAGGGATCGGCGATACGCTGCGCATCTCGCTGGCGGCAGACCCGGTGGAAGAAGTCAAGGTCGGTTACGACATTCTGAAATCGCTGCGCATTCGATCACGCGGTATCAACTTTATTGCCTGCCCAACCTGTTCACGTCAGGAATTTGATGTGATTGGGACGGTGAATGCGTTGGAAGAACGTCTCGAAGACATCATCACGCCAATGGATATCTCGATTATCGGTTGTGTGGTGAACGGTCCTGGCGAAGCCACTGTTTCGACCATGGGCGTGACGGGCGGTAGCCGTAAAAGTGGTTTCTACGAGGACGGTGTGCGTCAGCGCGATCGCCTCGATAACGACAATATGATCGACCAGCTGGAAGCACGTATTCGTGCCAAGGCCAGCATGCTGGATGAAAGCCGCCGCATTAACGTGCAGCAGCTGGAAAAATAAGGGATGGTGCGCGCCCGCCGCGTGCCGGTTTGTGATTGAACCTGTGCGGTTTCATCCTCATAAGGTATGATGCCGGACAGGTTTTTTTGTATTAAGAGATTCTAACGTGGCGAAGAATATTCAAGCGATCCGTGGGATGAACGACTACCTGCCGGCGGATACTGCGATTTGGCAGCGTATTGAGGGCACCCTGAAGCAGGTGCTGGCCAGTTATGGCTTTAGTGAAATCCGTTTGCCGATTGTAGAGCAGACCCCGCTGTTTAAACGCGCTATCGGTGAAGTCACCGATGTGGTTGAAAAGGAGATGTATACCTTTGACGACCGCAACGGTGAAAGCCTGACCCTGCGTCCGGAAGGCACCGCGGGCTGCGTGCGCGCCGGTATTGAGCATGGTCTGCTGTACAATCAGGAACAGCGTCTGTGGTACATCGGTCCGATGTTCCGCTACGAACGTCCGCAGAAAGGTCGTTACCGCCAGTTCCATCAGATTGGTGCGGAAGTGTTTGGTCTGCAAGGCCCGGACATTGACGCCGAACTGATTATGATGACCGCGCGCTGGTGGAAAGCGTTAGGTATCGCTGAACACGTGAGTCTCGAACTCAACTCTATCGGCTCACTGGAAGCGCGCGCGAACTACCGCGACGCACTGGTGGCCTTCCTTGAGCAGCACAAAGACAAACTGGATGAAGATTGCAAACGTCGTATGTACAGCAATCCGCTGCGCGTACTCGACAGCAAAAACGCGGACATCCAGTTGTTGCTGAACGATGCGCCGACGCTGAATGAATATCTCGATGAAGACTCACGCGCGCACTTCGACGGGCTGTGCAGCCTGCTGGATGACGCGGGTATCGCTTACACCGTGAACCAGCGTCTGGTGCGTGGCCTCGATTATTACAACCGCACCGTGTTTGAGTGGGTGACCAACAGCTTAGGTTCACAGGGCACCGTGTGTGCCGGTGGACGCTACGATGGTCTGGTTGAACAGCTGGGTGGTCGCGCTACGCCAGCGGTCGGTTTTGCCATGGGTCTTGAGCGTTTGGTATTGCTGGTCCAGGCGGTTAATCCAGAATTTGAACCGACGCGCATTGTTGATGTCTATGTTATCGCTTCGGGGCAGGGCGTTCAGTCCGCTGCGATGCAATTGGCGGAAAAACTGCGTGATGCAGATCCGGCGCTGAAGCTGATGACCAACTTCGGTGGTGGTAACTTCAAGAAGCAGTTTGGCCGTGCAGACAAGTGGGGCGCACGCATTGCGCTGGTGCTGGGCGAAGACGAAGTGAAAGCGGGCCAGGTCGTGATTAAAAACCTGAGCACAGGCGATCAACAAACCGTTGCCCAAAGCGAAGCCGCTGCGACATTGCGCACGCTGCTGCAGTAAACGCAGCACTGCAACAGCCATTTAAAGGAGAGGGATTGCGTGGAAGTTTACAGCAACGAAAACGAACAGGTTGACGCACTGCGTCAGTTCTTTGCGAACAACGGCAAAGCGCTGGCTGCGGGTGTGATCATCGGCATTGCTGCACTGGGTGGCTGGCGTTTCTGGACCAGTCATCAGGATAGTGCGGATAAAGCTGCGTCGGCACAGTATCAACAACTGACCACTGCGATGCAGGCGGATAAGCCGCAAACGCTGGAAGCGGTTGCCGCCTTTGCCAATGAAAATAACAACACTTATGGCGCACTGGCTTCGCTCGATTTAGCGAAACAGTACGTTGAAGCAAATCAGTTAGATAAAGCCATTACGCTGCTTCAGAGCGGGCTGAAAGATACCAAAGATGCCAACCTGCAGGCGGTGATTAACCTGCGTCTGGCGCGCATTCAACTGCAGCAAAATCAGGCCGAAGCCGCACTTTCAACTCTTAACAATGTTAAGGGGGATGGCTGGACAGCCATTATTGCGGACATTCGTGGCGAAGCACTGCTGAGCAAAGGCGACAAGCAGGGCGCACGTGATGCCTGGAGCAAAGGTGCTGAATCGCAGGCCTCTCCTGCCTTGAAGCAAATGCTGCAGATGAAGATGAATAACTTAAGTTAAGCCAGTCAAGAGAGCGCACATGGAATTACGTAAATACCTGCTGCCAGGGCTGATTTCAGTCACTCTGCTCAGCGGTTGCTCGCTGTTCAGCGGCGAAGAAGATGTAGTAAAAATGGCTCCGCTGCCGAAAGTGGAAAACCAGTTTACGCCACAGACTGCCTGGAGCACCTCGGTGGGTGATGGCGTTGGCGATTTCTATTCCAATCTGCATCCAGCCTGGCAGGACGGTACCGTCTATGCGGCCGACCGCTTTGGCGTAGTGAAAGCCCTGGATGCCAGCAACGGTAAAGAGAAATGGAAAGTCGATCTCTCTGAGAAAACCGGTTTCTTCTCGAAAAACATCTCAGCTCTTCTCTCTGGCGGCATTACCGCTACCAGCGATCGCATTTATATCGGCAGCGAGCGCGGTCAGGTCTTTGCACTGAACAATAGCGATGGCAGCATCGCCTGGCAGACGAAAGTCGCCGGTGAAGCGATGTCGCGTCCGGTTGTGAGTGATGGCCTGGTACTGATCCACACCAGCAACGGTATGTTGCAGGGGCTGGACCAGAGTACTGGCGCGATCAAGTGGAGCGTCAACCTCGATATGCCTGCGCTGTCACTGCGCGGTGAATCTGCGCCGACTGTGGCATTCGGTGGTGCGATTGTCGGTGGTGACAATGGCCGCGTGAGTGCAGTGATCATGAACCAGGGGCAGTTGATTTGGCAGCAGCGTATTTCGCAGCCAAGTGGCGCCACAGAGATTGATCGTCTGAGCGATGTGGATACGACGCCGGTTGTGGTTAACGGTGTGATCTATGCGCTGGCTTACAACGGTAATCTGACCGCGCTGGAACTGCGTTCAGGCCAGATTCTGTGGAAACGCGAAATCGGCGGCGTGAAAGACATGGTGGTTGATGCGGGTCGTATTTACCTGGTCGATCAGGATGACCGCGTTATTGCGCTTAATGCCGACGGTGGCGTGGCCATCTGGCGCCAGAGCGATCTGCTGCATCGCAACCTGACTTCACCAGTGCTGTTTAACGGTTATCTGGTGGTTGGCGATAGCGAAGGTTATGTGCACTGGATTAACACCCTTGACGGGCGCTTTGTTGCGCAGCAGAAACTGGACAGCGATGGCTTCCAGACTGACCCGGTGGTTGCCGGTGACAAGCTGCTGATCCAGGCGAAGGGCGGCGAAGTTTACGCCATCACTCGTTAAGATTGGGCTTTGCAGGAACCGGCTTCCTGCTCGCTAATACGGCTCCTGATTCGTCAGGGGCCGTTTCGTTTTTAGTCAGGCATGGTATTCTTAGCGCCTTCAGCCTGACGCCTTCTGGCAAATGTCGTTATAATCACGCCATTCGGGCGATTTATTTTTAAAACTGAGGCAAGTGTTATGGTACCTGTGGTCGCGCTGGTTGGGCGTCCCAATGTGGGAAAATCTACGCTATTTAACCGCTTAACGCGCACTCGTGATGCGCTGGTAGCGGATTTTCCTGGACTGACTCGCGATCGCAAATATGGTCGCGCCGAAGTGGAAGGGCGCGAATTCATTGTTATTGATACCGGCGGTATTGATGGCACCGAGGAAGGCGTCGAAAACCGCATGGCAGAACAATCGCTGCTGGCGATTGAAGAAGCGGATGTGGTGCTGTTCCTGGTGGATGCGCGTGCGGGTGTGATGCCGGCCGATCAACAGATCGCCAATCACCTACGTTCGCGCGAAAAAGCCACCTTCCTGGTCGCGAACAAAACTGACGGTCTCGATCCTGATGCTGCCGTGCTGGATTTCTATGCGCTGGGCTTGGGTGACATTCATCCGATTGCGGCCTCGCACGGTCGCGGTGTGAACAACCTGCTTGAAGCTGCGTTGCTGCCATGGATGGAAGAAGCCGTTCCAGAAGTGGAGTTGACGGAAGAAGAAGAAAACGCCGCTTACTGGGCCGCGTTAGAAGAAGAAGAGGACGAGAAGGCGTTGGCGGAAGAGGAAGAAGAAAACTTCGACCCGACCACCTTGCCGATCAAGCTGGCTATCGTTGGCCGTCCTAACGTCGGCAAGTCAACGCTGACTAACCGCATCCTGGGTGAAGACCGCGTTGTGGTCTTCGATATGCCGGGCACCACGCGTGACAGCATCTACATTCCAATGGAGCGTGATGAGCGCGAGTATGTGTTGATTGATACCGCCGGTGTGCGTAAACGCGGAAAAATCACCGAAACTGTAGAAAAATTCTCTGTCATCAAAACGCTGCAGGCCATTGAAGATGCCAACGTGGTGATGCTGGTGATTGATGCACGTGAAGGCATTTCCGATCAGGATCTGTCACTGCTCGGCTTTATCCTGAACAGCGGTCGCTCATTGGTGATCGTGGTCAACAAGTGGGATGGCATGACGCAGGAAGCGCGTGACGAAGTGAAAGAGATGCTGGACTTCCGTCTGGGCTTTATCGATTTCGCGCGCATTCACTTTATCTCGGCGCTGCACGGCAGTGGCGTAGGTAACCTGTTCGAATCCGTGACCGAAGCTTACGACTGCTCAACCAAACGTGTCGGCACCGCGATGCTGACGCGCATCATGACCATGGCTTCTGACGACCATCAGCCGCCGCTGGTGCGTGGTCGCCGCGTGAAGCTGAAGTATGCCCATGCTGGTGGTTATAACCCGCCGATCGTGGTGATTCACGGTAATCAGGTGAAGGATCTGCCAGATTCCTACAAACGTTACCTGATGAACTACTTCCGTCGCTCACTCAACGTGATGGGCACACCGATTCGCATTCAGTTTAAAGAAGGCGACAACCCGTACGCGGGCAAACGTAACCTGCTGACACCGACGCAGCAGCGCAAACGCCAGCGACTGATGTCGCATCTGAAAAAGAATAAGCGTTAAAGTGATGAGGGCCCAAACGGGCCCTTTTTTTCGCCCTGATGCCGCGCGATAAGCTCATCATCCCTGACATATCGCCTTAACATCAAAAATTACACTTTGATTCAGCCTCATATTTATTAATAACTTATGACTGGTTTTGTAGCAAAAATGCTATTGCCCAGTAACTCCTTCGTTATGGATGTTCACTTTCTAATGAACCAGGTGGTACAATCCTGCCGCCTTGTAGCGAGAATCACTCTCACCTGCGATGTGTCCTTGCTCACAAGCGCCGAATTACGGGCATTGCACCCGTACCAATAGATATAAAATAAAGCGTAACGGTTTGGTTCCTGTACCCCCATCGTTGGCAGGAGCATTGCTACTGGCTACAGCTTGTTAGCCGGCACCAGCGCGTTATTTTTTCAGGAGAGTTTTTGTTATGGCAGAAAATTCCGCTCGTCCCTGCAAAGGGTTGAGTATCTGGTCTGTATTGTTCGGGCTGGTCCTGCTGGCTGTCGGTCTGTTCTTCGCGATCGGCGGTGGCAAGTTGGTCGCTCTGGGCGGCAGCTGGTACTTCCTCATTTCCGGTATTGTGATGTTGCTGTCGGCGGTTCAGTTCTTCCGTCGCAAATCATCCGCCGTGACCTTATTCATTCTGGTCTTCGTTGGCACCCTGATTTGGGCGCTGTTTGATGCGGGCTTCCACTTCTGGCAGCTGGTTTCACGCCTGATGGTGCCTGCAGGCCTGATGCTGCTGGCGTTCCTGACCTGGCCAGCGCTGCGTAAGCGTGAAGGCAAAAGCTCTCTGGCGAAAGTTTCCTATGTCCTTTCAGCGGTCATCGCTGTTGGCATGGTGGCAACTTTCGTGCAGATGTTCCAGCCGCACCCAACCGTCGCGTTCGACGGCAAACAGCTGCCGCTGATTCCGGTCGACAAGTCTAAGCCACAGCAGGACTGGAGCAGCTACGGCCGTACACCTGAAGGTGACCGTTTTGCGGCGATCGACCAGATCACCCGTGATAACGTCAAAGACCTGCAGGTTGCATGGACCTTCCACACTGGCGATACCCCGATCAGCCCAACCGGTAACGGCGCGGAAGATCAGGAAACGCCATTGCAGGTTGGCAACACCCTGTACCTTTGCACCCCGCACAACAACGTGATTGCGGTTGCAGCGGATACCGGCAAGCAGATCTGGAAGCGTGAAATCAACGCCCAGGCAGAAGTGTGGAACCGCTGCCGTGGTCTGGCGTACTTCGATGCGACCAAACCTGTACAGCAGCCAAGTCAGCCGGGCTCAACACCGGTTCCTGCGCCAGTGCTGGCGGCAGGTGATACCTGTCAGCGTCGCATTCTGATGAACACCATCGATGCGCGTCTTATCGCCATCAATGCTGACAACGGTGAATTCTGTGAAGACTTCGGCGACCACGGTGTGGTTGACCTGAAAAAAGGTCTGGGTAAAGCGCCCGATCCACAGTATCAGCTGACGTCTGCACCACAGCTGGCCGGCACCACCGTAGTGGTGGGTGGTCGTGTGGCGGATAACGTCCAGACCGATATGCCTGGCGGCGTACTGCGCGGCTTTGACGTTATCACCGGTCAGATGCGTTGGGCGTTTGACCCAGGTAACGATGACCCGAATGCCATCCTGATGCCGGGCAAAGACTACACCCGTAGTACCCCGAACTCATGGGCACCGATGTCATACGACCCGGCGATGAACACTGTGTTCCTGCCAATGGGTAGCTCGTCTGTGGATCTGTGGGGTGCGAATCGTACCAAACTGGATCACACCTACGGCGCATCAATTCTGGCGCTGGATGCGACTACCGGTAAGCAAAAATGGGTTTATCAGACCGTACATAACGATCTGTGGGACTTCGACCTGCCAATGCAGCCAAGCCTGGTGGACTTCCCGATGAAGGATGGCACCACCAAGCCTGCGGTAGTGATCGGTGCTAAAACCGGCATGATCTGGGTGCTGGATCGCCTGACCGGCAAGCCTTTAACGAAAGTTGAAGAGCAGCCGATGCCACAGGGTCACATCCCGAATGAGCAGTACACCAAAACGCAGCCGCACTCAGTTGAAATGCCAAACATCGGCAACCAGAAGCTGACCGAGTCTGACATGTGGGGCGCGACGCCGTTCGACCAATTGGTGTGCCGTATTGCCTTTAAAGGCATGCGTTACGATGGCCTGTTCACCGTACCAGATACCGATAAGTCACTTAGCTTCCCAGGTTCACTGGGTGGTATGAACTGGGGCAGCATCTCGTTCGACCCGAACAACCATTACATGTTCGTTAACGACATGCGTCTGGGCCTGTGGGTGCAGATGATTCCTCAGGACACCAGCAAAGATGCAGCCAGCAATGGTGGTGAAGCGATCAACACCGGCATGGGCGCCGTTCCGCTGAAAGGCACCCCTTACGCTGTTAACAAAAACCGCTTCATGTCTCCGCTGGGCATTCCGTGCCAGGCACCACCATTCGGTACGCTGTCTGCTATCGACATGAAAACCCGTCAGATCGTATGGCAGGTGCCAGTTGGTACTGTGCAGGATACCGGTCCATTCGGTATTAAGATGCGCGCACAGATGCCAATCGGTATGCCAACGCTGGGTGGTACTTTAGCGACTCAGGGTGGCCTGGTGTTCATCGCCGGTACGCAGGATTACTATCTGCGCGCCTTCGATAGCTCAACCGGTAAAGAAGTATGGAAAGCTCGTCTGCCAGTCGGCAGCCAGGGTGGCCCAATCAGCTACGTTTCGCCGAAAAATGGCAAACAGTACATCCTGATCTCCGCAGGTGGCGCACGTCAGTCACCAGACCGTGGTGATTACGTGATTGCTTACGCGTTGCCAGACAGCAAGTAAGCCTCAGTAAGAAGAAAGGCCGACATAATGATGTCGGCCTTTTTTTATTAACCATCCGTGGCGCACTTCACTCCTTAAGGTACCTTATTCACTGCTGCTTGGAGGGGCGACGGCTTTTTTGACCTCCTTTTCTTCCAGCTTCCCTGGCTCTTTCAGGATCGTTTCTGAAATTACCCCCACTGACTTTGCCGCCAGCACTGCCGGCTTCCCTGGCGCGCTCCGGGTCCTCTGCAAAGTTCCCGGCACCACCTCGTTGCTTTTTTTGTGTCATAGCAGAGACCTCATCTAAGGGTGTTTTCTTCGACGTGGACTAGCTAGCCACATTAATGATTATAGTCAGTAAGTTACAGGTTGCCTTGGGAGATCTCCGAGTTCTTCACTGGCCGTCGCGCCAGAGAGCCTCTAATTCTGGCGATGCCACGGTTTCTGGAATTAAAATCACGATGGATCCTGCCTCTTGATGGGTGGCATAGGTGATTTGAATGCGAAAATAGCGCTGATCGCCGCTGCCAAGATTCGCCGCCTGATCTTCCGGTTCCCCTAACGGTAATGCCTGCTCCAGTACGTTACACACCCGCTGTTTTTGCGGTTCCGGCAGTTGCGCCAGGGCAAAGCGGCGCTCGCCTCGCAGATTGGGGATAAAAGCAATGCCGCCTTCACGCGCCAGTTCAATGATAGCGTCATCAGTCAGTTGAATATTCACGTTACGCCTACCTGTTGCCAGGCGGATTGAATTGCTTCCGCCACCGAGCGATTAAATCGCTTGCCGCCATGCTCGACGGTAAAGCGGGCAAAGGTGCTGAAATCGGCATCCTGCGGCAGTGTCTTGTCACAGAGGGTGTCGTACCAGGCGTGGCCCGCTAACTCCCAGGCAAAGCCGCCTAACGCTTTAGCGGCGAGATAAAACGCACGGTTAGGAATGCCAGAATTGAGATGGACACCGCCATTGTCATCGCGGGTTTCGATGTAATGATCCATATCCGCCGGTTGCGGGTCCTTACCGAGTTTCGGATCATCGTAAGCCGTGCCTGGTTCGGACATGGATCGCAGTCCACGGCCTTTAATCCCGGATGCTAACAAGCCCTCACCAATCAACCAGTCAGCCTGATCGGCCGTTTGCTGCAGGTGGAACTGCTTAACCAGCGAGCCGAACACATCAGACATCGATTCATTCAATGCACCAGACTGCTGGAAATAAACCAGCCCGGCCTCGTTCTCGGTCACGCCGTGGGTGAGTTCATGCGCGACCACATCAAGCGCAATGGTAAAGCGGTTAAAAATCTCGCCATCGCCGTCACCAAACACCATCTGCTGACCGTTCCAGAAGGCGTTCTGATACTCCTTGCCGTAATGCACGGTGCCATCCAGCTTCAGGCCATGGTTATCCAGTGAGTTGCGCTTGAAGATTTGCCAGTAGAAATCGTAGGTGATGCCGAGATAATTCCAGGCCTCCTCGGCTGCGACATCACCATTGCCCGGCTGGCCTTCATCGCGGATTAAGGTGCCGGGTAGATTCTGTGTGTTCTCCGCATCAAAGATGGCACGCAACACGCTGCCAGGCTGTGCGGTGGCCGCGCTGGCCGCTTTATGATTGTGTTCAGCCATCAGTTGCTGAACATGGGTGAGGGTGCGGCGAGCAGACTCCTGCGGCGCACCCGAGCAGTGATCAATGATGTTGCGAAGAATATACGGAGGAATAACGCTGTAGGTCATAGTAACTCCTGGCCGTGAGGGAACATGCCAGAAGTATAGTTTTTCAGCTAGGAGCGTGCTTTGCGGCTGCGTGATTTCTGCGGCTCAAGGGCGGTCACCTGGCTTTCCACCCAGCCATCATCCAGACGGGTGCGCAGTAGATCGCCTTTATGCAATTGCTGGGTTTTCTTCACCAACTGGCCTTGGGTATCCGTTGTCACGCTAAAACCACGCGCCAGAGTCGCCAGCGGACTGACGCCCTCCAGTTGTGCAGCCAGATTACCAAAGCGCTGACGATTGTGATTCAGCTGCTTCTCCATGCCCTGCTGCAGGCGATACTGCCACTGCTGCATCTGCTGCTGCGCACGCAGAATGCGCCCCTGAGGCTGCTGATTGTTGAGGCGCTGTAACACGCGATCCTGCTGGCGATTAGCCACGCGCAGGCGTTGATCCATTGCCTCGCCGAGGCGACGTTGCAACTGGAACAGTGTGGTTTGCTGGCGTGCCAGACGCAGCTGTGGATGTTGCTGCTGCAAACGATGTTGTATGCGGGTAAAACGGCGTTGCTGTTCAGCAATGTAGAAATCCATCGCCATTTCCATGCGCTGCTGCTGTGACTGCAAACGGCGCAGCAGTTCGATCTGATTGCGGCTCACGATTTCTGCCGCCGCAGATGGGGTAGGGGCACGCAAATCGGCGACAAAGTCGGCGATGGTGACGTCTGTCTCGTGGCCGACGGCACTGACGATGGGCAGGCGACTGGCAAAGATAGCTCTCGCCACACGCTCATCGTTAAAGCTCCATAAATCTTCCAGCGAACCGCCACCACGGCCGACGATCAGCACGTCACACTCATCACGCTGGTTCGCCAGTTCAATGGCACGCACGATGGCTGCCGGTGCATCTACACCTTGCACCGGCGTGGGATAGATAATTACCGGCAACGACGGATCGCGGCGATGCAGCACGCGCAGCACATCATGCAGCGCGGCGCCGGTGGCGGAGGTGATGACGCCAACCTGGCGCGCCGGATCGGGCAGCGGCTGTTTAATCTGCTGATCGAACAGCCCTTCGGCCGCCAGTCGCGCTTTCAATTGCTCAAACTGCTGCTGCAACAGACCTTCACCCGCCGGATGCATACTTTCGATAATCAACTGATAGTCGCCACGCGGCTCATACAGCGTAATGCTGGCGCGCACTAAAACCTGCTGACCATGCTGTGGTCGGAAGGTGACACGACGGTTGCTGTTACGGAACATCGCGCAGCGAACTTGTGCAACATCATCCTTTAAGGTGAAGTACCAGTGGCCGGAAGAGGGCTGGCTAAAATTCGAAATCTCAGCGCTGAGCCACACCAGGCCCATCTCATTTTCCAGCAGTTGGCGCACCGTGGTATTCAGGCGGCTGACAGTAAAAATATTGGCGGTTGGCGGTAGCGACATGTGATGTAGATCAAATTTTAAATCAGAGGGTTAATCAACCGATACTACATTGCTCACCCGAAGGATCAAGACTTTTTCCTAAAAAACACTGGAGGCAATCGATTTCGGCCTGTATAATGCCGCGGCAATATTTTATCTGTTTTAATCGCCCCCAGGTGGAGATATTGCAATGCTAAGAATCATTAAAGAAGCCCTCACTTTTGACGACGTTCTGCTCGTTCCAGCTCACTCCACTGTCTTACCGAACACCGCTGAACTCAGCACCCAACTGACGAAAAACATCCGTTTGAACATCCCTATGCTGTCTGCTGCCATGGACACCGTGACCGAAGCCGGTCTGGCAATTGCACTGGCGCAGGAAGGTGGTCTGGGCTTTATCCACAAAAACATGTCGATTGAGCGCCAGGCGGATGAAGTTCGCAAAGTGAAAAAACACGAAAGTGGCGTGGTGACCGATCCGCAAACTGTTCTGCCAACCACGACGCTGGCGGCAGTGCAAGAGCTGACCGAGCGCAACGGCTTTGCGGGTTATCCGGTTGTGAACACCGACAACGAACTGGTCGGTATCATCACCGGTCGTGACGTGCGTTTTGTGACTGACCTGAGCCTGCCAGTTTCCGCTGTGATGACGCCGAAAGAGCGTCTGGTCACCGTTAAAGAGGGTGAAGCGCGCGACATCGTACTGCAGAAAATGCACGAAAAACGTGTTGAGAAAGCGCTGGTTGTGGATGACAGCTTCCACCTGCTGGGCATGATTACCGTTAAAGATTTCCAGAAAGCAGAGCGTAAACCTAACGCCTGTAAAGATGCGGAAGGCCGTCTGCGTGTGGGTGCTGCGGTTGGTGCGGGCGCAGGTAACGAAGAGCGTGTTGACGCGCTGGTTGCTGCGGGCGTTGACGTTCTGCTGATCGACTCTTCTCACGGTCACTCTGAAGGCGTTCTGCAACGTATCCGTGAAACCCGTGCGAAGTATCCAGACCTGGACATCATCGGTGGCAACGTGGCGACTGGTGCAGGTGCATTGGCACTGGCTGAAGCGGGCGTGAGCGCGGTGAAAGTGGGTATCGGCCCTGGCTCAATCTGCACCACGCGTATCGTGACTGGCGTAGGTGTACCACAGATCACCGCTGTTTCTGATGCGGTTGCTGCGCTGGAAGGCACCGGTATCCCGGTTGTGGCTGATGGTGGTATCCGTTTCTCAGGTGACATCGCCAAAGCGATCGCCGCAGGCGCGGCCGCTGTGATGGTCGGTTCTATGCTGGCGGGTACTGAAGAATCTCCAGGCGAAATCGAGCTGTATCAGGGCCGTTCGTTCAAATCTTACCGTGGTATGGGTTCACTGGGCGCGATGTCTAAAGGCTCATCTGACCGTTACTTCCAGACCGATAACGCGGCTGACAAACTGGTGCCAGAAGGTATCGAAGGCCGCGTCGCTTATAAAGGCCGTCTGAAAGAGATCGTGCACCAGCAAATGGGCGGTCTGCGCTCTTGCATGGGCCTGACCGGTTGCCCAACCATCAACGATCTGCGTACTAAAGCCGAGTTCGTGCGCATCAGTGGCGCAGGTATCAACGAAAGCCACGTGCATGATGTGACCATCACCAAAGAGTCACCGAACTACCGCATGGGTTCATAATCCCGTAAGATTCAACGCCCGGCACCTGCCGGGCGCTTTTATTATTAAGTCCATCCCAATGGAAACGCCTCAATGACGACTGAAAATATTCATAAACATCGCATTTTGATCCTCGATTTTGGTTCTCAGTATACGCAGCTGGTCGCGCGCCGCGTGCGTGAGCTGGGCGTCTACTGCGAACTCTGGGCGTGGGATGTCACCGAAGAGCAGATTCGTAGCTTCAATCCGAACGGCATCATCCTGTCAGGTGGCCCGGAAAGCACCACTGAGCTGAACAGCCCACGTGCACCAGAATACGTGTTCAATGCTGGCGTACCGGTGCTGGGCGTGTGCTACGGCATGCAGACCATGGCAATGCAGCTGGGCGGCAAGGTTGAAGGCTCCAACGAGCGTGAGTTCGGATATGCGCAGGTTGAAGTGCTGACCCAGAGCGCGCTGGTCCGTGACATCGAAGATGCCATCAGCGCAGCCGGCAAACCGTTGCTGGACGTGTGGATGAGCCACGGTGACAAAGTGACCGCTATCCCGGCTGGCTTTGAAACCGTTGCCAGCACCGAAACCTGTCCGTTTGCCATCATGGCCAACGAAGATAAGAAATTCTACGGCGTGCAGTTCCACCCAGAAGTGACGCATACCCGTCAGGGCCTGCGCATGCTGGAGCGTTTCATCCGTGATATCTGCGGCTGTGAAGCACTGTGGACGCCAGCCAAGATCATCGAAGATGCGGTTGAGCGTATTCGTGAGCAGGTTGGCGAAGATAAAGTGATCCTTGGCCTGTCAGGTGGTGTGGATTCCTCTGTCACCGCGATGCTGCTGCACCGCGCTATCGGCGATCGTCTGACCTGTGTGTTTGTGGACAACGGCCTGCTGCGTCTGAACGAAGCCGAGCAGGTGATGGACATGTTTGGCGATCACTTCGGTCTGAATATCGTTCACGTTGCCGCTGAACACCGTTTCCTCGATGCACTGGCGGGCGAGAATGATCCCGAAGCCAAACGTAAGATCATCGGCCGCGTGTTTGTTGAAGTGTTCGACGAAGAAGCGCTGAAGTTGACTGACGTGAAATGGCTGGCACAGGGCACCATCTATCCAGACGTGATCGAGTCTGCTGCTTCTGCTACCGGCAAGGCACACGTGATCAAATCGCATCACAACGTGGGCGGTCTGCCGAAAGAGATGAAGATGGGCCTGGTTGAGCCGCTGAAAGAGCTGTTCAAAGATGAAGTGCGTAAGATCGGCCTGGAACTGGGCCTGCCATACGCCATGCTGTATCGCCATCCGTTCCCGGGTCCAGGTTTGGGCGTGCGTGTACTGGGCGAAGTGAAGAAAGAGTATTGCGACCTGCTGCGTCGTGCCGATGCAATCTTCATCGAAGAATTGCATAAAGCTGACCTGTACAACAAAGTCAGCCAGGCCTTCACCGTGTTCCTGCCAGTGCGCTCTGTCGGCGTAATGGGCGACGGTCGTAAATATGATTGGGTTGTGTCACTGCGTGCAGTAGAAACCATCGACTTCATGACCGCGCACTGGGCGCACCTGCCGTACGATTTCCTCGGCCGTGTTTCCAACCGCATCATCAACGAAGTGAACGGCATTTCTCGCGTGGTTTACGATATCTCAGGTAAGCCACCGGCCACGATTGAGTGGGAATAATGCAGTAGTGTTATTTCGCCATAATGCCCCGGCCTAGGCCGGGGCATTTTTTTTGTAAATTAGCCGACCTCACTTAAGTGGGTAATCGACTGATGAAATAACATCATCATATAAATCATCATTTTTCTTTTTTTCAGAAATCGGCATTGATAACATTGGTGTGACGGGATGCGATTTCATCATATTTCATTATAAAACTAATGCTATTTTACTAATGGGTAAGGACACATAATGTCTGGGAATCAACGGTTTGTTTTGTTTATGTTGGTCTTTTCTGTGGTAGCAGTGAGTTCTTCACTGTTTATATCAGGATTTTATTCTCTTATTCTTGCTGTCTTTATTATGTTGATGGTCTTTTTGCTTCGACCCCTGGTCATGCCAGCAGGCTACGGCGCCAATAAAATTCGCATGGTATGTCTTACTGGTGCTTTTGCGCTGGTTGCTTCTTGGGGGGGATGGGTTGGTTATGCAAATGTAATTATAAAATATTTGCTCAGTCTTCCACAATTCGAAGGCGCCCCATCATGGTTAAAATCATTATCCTTAGGGAATCAACCTTCCCCAGCATTACTCATATTTATTTTTGGTGTTATTTTTGTTGTTAATTACTTTATGCGTGATAAATCAATTAGCGGGGGCCATCCAGTCCCGCTAAAAGACGATTTTCCTGAGGAAAGCTATAAAGCGAAGCAGGAAGCATTTTGTGCAGCATTACTGCAAGATATAATAACGATTGACCGTGCGACAAACTGGAGTCCGGCGTATTACACTGAACTTCAAGCTGAGGTAGAAGTTTCTTCATCTTCTGGGGTTTATTCGCGAAGAAGAATAATAAACCTCCAGGATGCAATCAGAAAAGATCGAAAAACTCAGTCTTTTTTAATCTTAGGTACGCCGGGTTCAGGCAAAAGCGTTGCGTTAAGAAAGTTAGCCAAGGATATGCTCTCTGAATCGAAAAAGACCAATAGAATACCAATTTACATTAACTTGAGAGAGTGGGTTTCTGAAAAATTAAATAATGAAGAACGAGTGAGTTTTGACCTAAAAGATCTTGAGTCATTTGTGATTGAAAATGTGAAAAATCGTGGAGATGTCTTCACTGAAGAGTTTGTTGATCACTATTTTAGAAAGCTTTGGCGTTCCGGTCGATTATTTTTCATCTTTGATTCGTTTGATGAAATTTCAGAGTTGCTTGATGCGGATGAAAACTCGGATGTGATTAACTCTTTGTCGAGTGTAATTTCCCGATTTATCTCAACCCATCCTCTGTCCAGAGGGGTGCTATCTTCCAGGATTTTTAGAAGGCCTACTGACGCATTTTTAGCGCAAAAAACACTTGAAATCAGACCTCTTTCTGAGACAGGTATTGTTGAAGCATTAAGCCGCTTCCCAAAATTCAGTCAAGGAGTTAAAGGGGTTCTGTTCCGCGATCGCCCCGATTTAATTCCACTGGCCAGAAATCCTTTTGTGATGGCTCTATTAGGATCATGGATTGAAATAAATAATGCACTACCTGCAAATCAAGCCCAGATTTTTAAAGACTATATATTGAATCGATTAGAACTGTGTAAAAATAGATTGGATAAGGCTGGGTTGAAGATTGATGATGTGATTTCGGTATCAACTGATATAGCTTGGTTTGTTTTTTCATCATCTAATTTCGGCTTGGAAGCTCCAATAAAAGTCATTAGCGAACATTTCAAGTCTGATAAAGTAGATGCGGTTCTTAATATTTTGGATTATGCCAGGATTGCAAGAGTAACTTCAGGTGAGGAAAAATCATTTGCGTTCGTTCATCGCAGGTTTTTAGAGTATTTTGTTACGTTAAGACTTTTGAGCAAACCCGATGAGATTCCCGTTTCTCACATACCCACAGACTCTCGTGGTCGAGATGCTTTAGTCTTATATGCACAGTTATGTGATAAGCTTGAAGCACAAAGAATTGCAGACTTATGTTGGCATGATATTAAAGCCAGTTTTTCTGATGCTAGTTTAAGGTTGAGAGCCATTCACTGCTTGCGATTTTTAATCGACGCTTTCAGTTCCCGAAGAGAAGTCATCAAACCTTTCGAAAATGATCTTAATGATTTTGTTATGGATCATATTACGCACGGTGAAAGTATTATTCTGGCGAAAATATGTCTGGAATCAACTGGCCTGCTTTCAGAATCCAAAGCCACGCCTATTTTGTCAAAAGCTATCGTAGGAAATGATATTTGGCTCCAGGAAACGGCATTCCGGTCATGTCGTCATTTACCCAAAATGGAAGCGGGCCTGGAAAATGAAATTAAGAATTATGTAATGAGCATACCAGATTTAAATTATTGGTTTGGGCGTAAGAATACTTTGCTGAGCTTATCACTTTCTGATTCATTGCGAGGGGTATACAATGCAGCTAAAGTGAGAATTTTTAATATTAAGCTGTCATTTTTTTCTTTTATTCTCGCGTTAATCCTCTCCCCTATCCCAATAGTCACCGGTGTGGCTTATGCAATAGGCATAGCTTTGATGTCTGTTATATTCCCCAGGAAGTCACTTTTAAACAAACGTCGTCTACTTGCGGTGCAATCCGGTCATGAAAAAAATAGAATGTATTTTCTAGATTCACTAGGGCGGAGTGTTTCATCAGATATAGTCGTTATAAGTCGGTATATGATGGCTCTGTCGTTGTTTGTTTTTGGTATAATGTCGTATGTGAAAGCTGATAATGAATCGTTCATGAGTGTTTTATGTGCAATTGATATTTGTCATCAAAGTAATTTATATGTACTTGTAATAAATATTGTTCTTGGTTTTTTAATTTTGGATTGGTTGCAAGTAATGAATACCACAAGGTTATTCTTAACCGCAATGTTTGGTTTTAAAAGATTCCTTCTTTTCTCTTTGTTTTTATCAACGGCTGTTTTTTTTGCTTGCCTCATTATTTGGGCTGTGAAGTTTCTTGTTAGATATGATGGATTTATACAAGTATTAAAGGTCGTGGTTATATTGGCTGTTTTAATTGTAATGGCTAGGTTCTTAATCCAATCCGTTAAAATAATGAAAATGCATCTTAAAGATGTATTGGTGTTACGTAAGTTACAAATACCAAAAAATGTGACACGCAGAGAAATCGCCGAAATGTTTATGGGCCATCTAACCATTTATGGCCAACTAAAATTTGTCAGCAAGTTAGAAGAAGCCAGAGTATCAATATCGGGAGAGTGGCCTTCAGAATTCAAACTTTCAATAGGATTGGGAGACGGAATCACAGCACTGGCCAGATTGGAAGAGCGCTGGCTTAAACTGGATAGATAAATCTCGGAGCATTTAGCGCAAGTCGTCAATTACAGCATAGTTGGTGAATACAAACTCACCTGTCACAGGGCATGATGGCAGGTGAATTGCTACTCATCAGGATGCCGTCGATGCTGCCTTTGAAAGCCTTTTTTCTGTCGTTTCTCTGTATTGTGCTGCTCTCTCTGGCTGCAAGCCTGGCTCAGGCCACACTCACGGGTGAATTGACCACTGAACGTGGCGGATGGGCCACCGCGCGGCGGGATTCGGCTGGGTTAGCGCCGGACCCGCATCAATACGTTAATGAGGCTATTGTGCAAGTGTATGCGGCGCCCACATATGGCTGGAAGGGCGCTGTCGCGGTGCATCCGTGGATCATTTTTAAGCGTGCAGGGGAGACGCAGTACAACCGCTACGAAGTGATCAGCTGGGGCAGCGGCGATAAGGTGCGTCGCAACGCAAACCTGCCGGACGGATACTGGTACGGCGCGAAACCGCGTTTACTGGTGGAGCATCGCGGCAAGGAAGCAGAAGCAATGATTCCGCAGATCGAAGCGGCGATAAAATCCTACCCGTGGCCAACGACCTATCACGCGTGGCCGGGGCCGAACAGCAACACCTTTATGGCGCACATTGGCCGTGAAGTGCCTGCGTTGAAGCTGGATTTGCCTGCCAATGCGTTAGGCAAAGATTATCGCTCTCTGCTTCATCCCATTGGATTACCACCGTCGGGGCGTGGGTTACAGGTGTCCTTGCTGGGTGTGTTAGGCGTTACCCTGGGTGCGGAAGAAGGGCTGGAAGTGAATGTGTTGGGATTGAATCTGGGGCTGGACTTCACGCCATTAAAACTGCGCTTGCCGTTTATTGGCGGTATTGGGCAAGATAATCTGCAAAAGGACAATCCGTGATTGTCTGCGTTCACGTCGTGCAATAAATTGCGTAATGCCATTCACTTAAGCCAGTGAGTGCGTCTATAACCTGGTACGCATGAATGCGCACTCTACGAAAACCGCACCAAACAATGTAAGGGTGTCATTAATCGCACCGAGCAGCGTAGCGCGTCATTCATGGCGAGCAAAACCAGGCATTACACAATAAATTACGCCGCTATGGCAGGGGGCACTGACCAGTAGCGGCGCTATTTATCGCGCAACGGAAGAATCAGCACACGCCGAAATCGCCTTCTTCGTGATACAAATTCACGCTATCAGCTCTGACTTCGATCTCACGCTTGATGGCATCATCAACGCGTGCGCACCATAACAACTCACCTTCAACCCGTGTGACCTGCATCTTTGGGCCACCGGTCTTCGACTGCACAAAATCATCAACTTTAAACATGCTGTTTCTCCCTCAGGTCAGTGATAGCGCTAAGTGTATATGCGCTTGAACTCAGGTGCGCTCGATTTTGTGCGCTGGTATCCAACCTCAAATTAAATCCGGGATCACAGGACACTTGTTGTTCTCTCACGCCTTAAATGCTGATGACATAGCATCTGAAAACTGAAGGTGGTTGTCAGTTGACAACCTAATGTTCAAAGTATAAGGTGGCATGCAATGTCAGAAAGGAAGCGACACCCGCACAAAGAGATTGAAAGCGTTTTACGTTATGCAGAAGTTCAGGGATGGAAAATTGTGCAGGGTGGGCATCATGCGTGGGGAAAAATGTATTGCCCGGAGAATTCAGCAGAGTGTCGATGCGGTGATTTCTGTATTACCTGCATCTGGAGCACGCCTAAGAGCCCTGAAAATCATGCCAGGATGTTAAAGCGAGTGGTGGATAACTGCTCAAGAGTGAAACGATAAGGATGTAAAAATGGAATTTGAATTCACGTTACGTTTTCAGTTGAGTGACGCTGTTTCTGATGACGAAGCCCTGGAGCGACTCGGTGCTGCCGGTTGCACTGATGCGCTGGTGGGCACTGGCGTAGCCGGTAAATTGAGCCTGATGTACTGCCGGGAAGCGGAGAGTGCGCAGCAAGCGATTCGCGATGCCTTAGCCGAAGTCACTCAGGCTTTACCCGATGCTGAATTGATTGAAGCGGCCCCCGATCTGGTCGGTCTCACGGATATCGCCGAGTTGATCGGCGTATCGCGCCAGAATATGCGGAAGTTAATGCTCACTCACAGCCCGCAGTTTCCACGTCCAATTCATGATGGTAAAACCGCGCTGTGGCACCTTATCGATGTGGTCGAGTGGTTAAATCAACGCGGCTCATCGCGCGTAACACCAGGCATCAGCGAACTGGCGCACGCAACGTTGCAACTCAATTTGCAGCAAGCGCTGCAACGTTACGCGCACTGTCTTTGATTTAATGGTGCAGCAAAAACACCGTTGCCAGACCGAGGAAAATAAAGAAACCGCCGGTGTCGGTGATAGCGGTGATCAGCACGCTGGAGCCTACTGCCGGGTCGCGTTTCATCTTGGTCATGATCAACGGAATCAGTACGCCCATGAGTGCCGCCAGCAGCAGATTAAGCACCATCGCCAGCATCATTACGCCACCGAGTTGCATATTGTCGTACATCAACCAGGTGATGCTGCCCATGATTCCGCCCCAGAATAGCCCGTTAATCAGGGCCACGCCGAGTTCACGTACCACCAGAAAGGAGAAGTTACCGGGTTCCACCTGATGTAGAGCCAGCGCACGCACAATCATGGTGATGGTTTGGTTACCGGTGTTACCGCCAATCCCGGCAACGATAGGCATCAGCGCCGCGAGCGCCACCAGTTGAGAAATGGTCTCTTCAAACAGGCCAATTACGCGAGAAGCGATAAATGCGGTACACAGATTGATGGCAAGCCACGCCCAGCGTTTACCCACCGCTTTGCGCACCGGCGCGAACACGTCCTCACCCTGGCTGATACCGCCCATCTTACGGATGTTGCTTTCGTTCTCTTCGTTAACCAGATCGATCACGTCTTCCACGGTGATACGGCCAATCAACTTACCTTTCGCATCAATAACGGCGGCAGAGATCAGGTTATAACGCTCAAAGGCACTGGCTGCATCTTCGGCTTTGTCGTCGAGCTGAAAGGTGGTCGGGCGCGCATTCATCACGTCCGAAACCAGCGTCTTTGGCTTGTTGAGTAAAATGTCGGTGAGTGTTAACTCACCCAGCAACTGATTCTGTTCGTCAGTAATAAAGATTTTATCGGTACCATCCGGCATGCTTTTGCGCTTGCGCAGAAAGCGCTGCACGGTGGCAAGGGTCACGTCGGAGCGGACGGTCAGAATGTTGAAATCCATCACCTGACCCACGCGGTCGCGATCAAGCTCGATCACTTCCAACAGGCGGGCGCGCAGGTTTGGCTCCAGCGTGGTGAGTAAACGTCCGGTTAAATCGCGCGGCAGATAGCGCGCCAGATATACCTGATCGTCGATGTCCAGCGGCTCAATTGCGTGCAGAATCTCGCGATCAGTCATACCTTCCGTCAGGCTGGCCCAGACGGTTTCAGAGGCTTCGACCAGCACGCGACCGCGCTGCTCGGAGGGTACAAGGCGCCACAATGCCAGACGCTCTTGTTCGGGTAGCGCTTCGAGGATATCCGCTAAGTCAGCCGCATGCAGTTGCTGCAGCTCTTCTTCCAGCTGATGGCGCCAGTCGGTGATCTCCCGCAGCTCAGCGGCATTGAGATCGATAGATTTATCCAGCAGCACATCAACGAGATCGTCTTCGCTGAGAAGCAGATGCAAGATGCGCTGGCGGATTTCAGTTAATTGTTGTGCATACGGAGCAGACATAACGCGTCCCTTGTGTCTGTAAAGTCAGGTCAAAGTGTAGCGCGTTGCGGGTAATCAGGGCGTATTTAGCAGCATTGTCACAAACGGGCAATGTGAAGCGGCAAGCAACGATGACCCGCAAGTTCCTTAGCGCGAATCGCTGGTGCTCAGTGTGGTGACCGGCTCAGGTGCGGCTTTTTTTTGCTGATGATGCTCAATAGCACCGGGGATGATGAAAATCAGACGGCCAACCAAAATGAAGAAACTGATCAGCAAAATAATGCGAGTCATGGTACCGGTTTTGGGACGTCTTCGTGCAGGGATGGCGCTGTTCACGCAGGGTGGTTCCTGTAAATGCCCGGCTGGGCGATGGCAACATTTAGTCACAGTTAGATTGTCAGGTCAATCGCTGTGTGAAAAATGAGCAGTAATGGTTAAGGGTGCGTTGATCAAAATCAGATGAGGCCGCACTCCGCGGCCTCGTCATCAATAGCTGGCTTTTTGCGCCAGTAGCGTGGCGAAACGGTATTTGATGCGATCGCCGTTTTCATCGCGACGATGCAGTTCACCGATATCCTCGTTGTACTTCACGATGTGCCAGTTGCGATAGTAATGGCTCAGCTCACCGGATTTGAACGTAAACGGGAAGTTCTGCGAGTTGGGATAATCATCCGTGCTCATCGCCGCCACAATCAGGTTATAGCCATATTTCAGCGTACTGGCCTGCATATCGGCAATCAGCTGTGGGATGGATTCCGGTTGCAGGAACATCATCACCACTGTGGAGAGCACGAACTGATAGCCGCCGTTGAAACGCACCTGGTTGAGATCGCACAGTTCCGTGCGAATGTTCTCCAGATTCTCTTCCTGAATAATGCTATTCAGACGCTCAAGGCTGACCGGATTGCTGTCCCAGGCCGTCACGTCAAAACCGTGCTGATTCAGGAACAGACTGTTACGGCCCTGGCCGCAGCCGAGATCTAACGCTTTGCCCACTTCCAGTTTTGGCAATGCAGCCAGCACTTCGGAGTGGGTCGGCGTCAGACCGTATTTTTCCGCGAAATAGTTATCGGGACGTGTTGTCATAGCGATACAGCGGGCCAGCAGCCCGCATTACTCCTCTTCCAGCGTCAGTTTCCAGCCGGTGACATCATTCCAGTAGGCTTGCTCACGCTCCAGATCCAACTGTACCAGCGTATTCTGGCTCAGATAGCCACGCGGGAAAGTCAACGTCCAGTTGCTGTCATCTGCGTTGAGTTTGAGCGAGTCCGGCTTGGTGGTGGCCTGGCGCTGATTATTCAGCAGCGTACCCAGACGCAACAGGAACACCATCGGCAGGAACTGTTTCTTTTTGAACAAGGTGAAACGCGGCATCTCATCCTGCTTCACCGCTTTACGATGGTAGCGTACCAGCATGGCCAACAGCATCTGTTGATCCTGATTAAAACCAGGCATGTTGGAGTTCTGCAGGATGTAAGCTGAATGGCGCTGCATGCCGCTGTGATTGATGGTCAATCCGACTTCATGCAGCAGCGCAGCCCATTTCAGTAACGCCGAGAGCTGTGGATTCGCCAGTTTGGGATTTTGGTCCAGCCACTGCAGATAAAGCTGCTCGGTTGTTTCCAGCACGCGGCGTGCCTGATCGCTATCGATAGCGTAGTGGTTAGCCAGACTTTGCGCGGTGCGGCTGCGGATATCCTGATGGCGGAAGCGACCTTCCATCTCATACAGCACACCTTCACGCAGCGCGCCGTCAGACAGGCGCAGTTCGCGAATTGCCAGCGCATCAAATACGCCACACAGAATCGCTAACCCTGGCACAAACACCGCTTTACGCTCTTCCGACAAGCCCGGCAGGCTCAACGCATTAAACGACTTGTGCTTCAGCACCTCAGAGA
This sequence comes from Pantoea folii, assembly GCF_056678875.1. Taxonomy (NCBI): domain Bacteria; kingdom Pseudomonadati; phylum Pseudomonadota; class Gammaproteobacteria; order Enterobacterales; family Erwiniaceae; genus Pantoea; species Pantoea folii. The sequence continues at coordinate 46,925 of NZ_JBWXON010000017.1, forward strand.
CCAGCATCTCCAGCGTTTCCGGCGTGATCAGCTTCTCTTTCTCACCCATTGCCATCAACACTTCGCAGGCCGCTTTGATCGAGCCTGAAGCGCCGAGCGCATACTGCCAGCCGTGCAGACGATACTGCCAGGCCATGGTTTCCAGCTTCTGCGCTGCGGACAAACGCGCGCGACGGAAGTGTTCAGGCGAAATTTCCCCTTTCGGGAAATAGAGATTGGCAAAGCTGACACAACCCATGCGGCGGCTTTCCACCAGCTGCGGTTCAAAATCCTCACCGATCACCAGTTCGGTTGAACCGCCGCCGATATCGATCACCAGCTTGCGGCCTTTTTCCGGCTGCGTATGCTCCACGCCCATGAAAATCAAACGGGCTTCTTCATTGCCAGAGATGATCTCGATCGGATAGGGGATCACCTCTGCGGCGCGCTGCAGGAACTCTTCGGCATTGGTGGCGATACGCAGCGTGTGCGTACCGACGATAGTGACGTTTGCCGGGCTGAACCCCTGTAAACGCTCCGCAAACAGCGCCAGGCAGCTCAGGCCACGCTCCATCGCCTCATCGCTCAGGCGATTTTGCGCATCTAACCCATCGGCCAGATGCACGCGCTGTTTCAAACGCCCCAATACTTGCATGGCGCCATCGACCACACGGGCAATGACCATGTGGAAACTGTTTGAGCCCAGATCGATGGCAGCAAATTCCTGCGGTTTCGGCGTACTTTTATGGGAAATTGGCATAGGCGTTATTCGGGTTGTTCCAGTTTCTTGATGTAATCGTAAATCGCCAGCTGCGAGCGCACCTTCTTGCGATTGCCGCGCGGAACATAACGGTTACTCAGTTCTTTGTCCACGATGCGCGCTTTCACGGTATCACTCAACAGAATGGCAATGATATCCAGAATGCGCTGCTTCACGCGGGGATCAAGGATCGCCACGGCCACCTCAATACGGTGATCGATATTACGCGTCATCCAGTCTGCGGAAGAGAGATAAACCTTTTTCTCGCCGCCGCTCTCAAAAATATAGACGCGGTCATGCTCAAGATAACGGTCAACGATGCTGGTAATACGAATATTTTCGCTGATGCCCGGTAAATCAGGGATCAGAGAACACATGCCGCGCACCAGTAAATTGATCTTCACGCCCGCAGATGACGCGGCATAGAGGCGATCCACCAGGCCGTTATCGACGAGATTGTTGATTTTCAGCGTAATGCCCGCCGGTTTTTTCTGCTGGGCATTGGCGATCTCGGCATCGATCAACTTATACAGCATGTCGCGCGAGTTCTGCGGCGACACCAGTAAGTGTTCGAACGTCACCGGACGATACGGGTTCTCAATAAAGTTGAACACGCGGCGCACTTCATTGGTGATGCGCGCATCTGCGGTCAGCAATGAATAGTCAGTATAAATGCGTGCGGTTTTTTCGTTGAAGTTACCGGTGCCGATATGCGCATAACGCACAATCTCATCGCCTTCACGACGTGAAATCAGGAACAGTTTGGCGTGAATTTTCAGACCCGGCGCGGAGAAGATCACGTGCACACCGGCTTCGGTCAGGCGTTTTGCCCAGCGAATGTTGGCTTCTTCATCAAAGCGCGCCTGCAGCTCAACCACCACAGTCACTTTTTTACCGTTATAGGCGGCGTGAATCATCGCATCCATGATGCGTGAGTTTTTAGCGACACGATAAATGTTGATCTTAATCGCCAGCACGCTTGGGTCGAACGATGCCTGACGCAACAGTTCCAGTACGTGCTCAAAGGTATGATACGGATAGTAGAGCAGCACATCGCGATTACGGATGGCATCGAAACCGTTACGGAAGCCATCAAAGCCGATGTGACGGATTTGCGGCAGCGGACGGTTTTCCAGATTGGCTTTGCCGACGTTCGGGAAGCCAATAAAGTCTTTAAAGTTGTGGTAACGGCCGCCCGGCACAATCGAATCGTAGTTCGAAATCGACAGCTTATGACGCAGCATTTCCACCATCGCATCCGGCATATCACGCTGATACACAAAGCGCACCGGTTCTGCGTTGAGACGCTGCTTCAGGCTGGAGGACATCAGTTCCAGCAGGCTCGATTCCATCTCGGTAACGAGGTCATACTCGGCATCGCGCGTCATCTTCATCGAATAGGCATTCAGCGCATCGTAATCGAAGAAGCCTTTGAAGATTTCATCCAGGCAATAGCGCAGGATGTTATCCAGCAGAATCATCGGCTTGCGACGACGCGGTGATTCAGCGGGTAAATTGACGAAACGGGGAACCTTGTCAGACGGGATTTCCAGCAGCGCATAACGAATATCGTCGCCGCGAATGATCTCGACCGCCAGATAGGTGTAGTCGTCTTTGAGGAACTCAATCAGATCGGTGTCGTGGTTAATCAGAATCGGCGTGACGTGCTGGCGTAATTGATGTTTGAAGTAATAGCGCAGCCACTCTTGCTGATTCGGCGACAGCTGGCGTTCGTTAATCAGGAAGATCTGATTACGTGCCATCTCCAGCAGCAGGTCGTTGTACAGCGCATCGAATTCCTGATCCGATTTCTGCACCCGCAGCTGAATTTTTTTCAGGATATGACGAAGGGTCGTTGGGGTGCCCTGTTCTTCACCAATCAGAATGCGACGTTTCAGATCGGCGAAGCGCACTTTATAGAACTCTTCGAGATTGTTGGAATAGATTCCCAGGAAGCGCATGCGCTCGATTAGCGGGTTCGTTTTGTCCGCTGCTTCCTGTAATACACGTTCGTTGAAGCTTAACCAGCTTATTTCTTTTTCTATATACAGCTTTTCCTGACCCATTCTGACTCCGTGAGGCTGTTGCTGGACGGATTGTCCGGCGGGAAAATCGCAATAATGCGCCTCCGCTCAGTGTCCGTCACCATTATGGCGAGAGTATGGCAAGCTTGTCCAACGCCAAAGGTTGTCTTATCAATCAGCTACGGGCAACATAGCGACGTGTTTTCACCTGTAACCTGGCCTGCATGAGCATAAATCGTATCCCTGTCCATTTCAGCGACCGCCGTCGTCGTGCCGTCGATCAGTTTGTTCGTCGCGTAGTGACAGGCTGCGGCGTGGGCATTTTGCTGCTGATGCTGCTGCTATTCTTCTGGCTGATCTGGGTGGTGTTACCCCTTTTCAGCGCGCCGGGCATGCAAGCCACCACCAATATGCAGCTTTGGGATAAAGCCCAGGTACTGGCGATGGGCAGCGATGGGCATCTCGGCTGGCGCATCAGCCGCAACGAGGCGCGTTTTATTCCGCTCGACGGACAGCCCGCCGCTGAGGCGCTGACGCTGCAACAGCACCCTGATGCGGCGGTCAACAGCAGCAATAGCAATAGCGTGTTGCTCAATATGCAGGGCGCACTGCTGCTGATGCAACCGCTGATCCACGAAAACCACGGTCAATGGTTCTTCCCGTTTGGCGATCGTCCGCTGCATCTGGCGCAAGGCGCGGTCACCACCATGGCGCTCACCTCGCTAAGCGATCACCAATGGCGGATTGCCGCCCAAACGCCGGCAGGCATCAGCGTAATGACGCTGGAGAACCAGCAAACCGTTAATCAGATTTTGCTGCCACAGCAGCAAGCCGAGCATTTGCTGTTATCCCCCGATGGCACATTACTCTACGCCAGCGAAGGGCGTTTGCTGCGTGTATGGCAAATCACGCCAGAAGGCGCTCAGCTGCGCGAAACGCAGACCCTTAACCAGCGTCCGCAAAGCCTGCATATCCTCACCGGGGGGCGCACGCTGCTGATTCAGGATACCCAGGGGGTCAAGCAATGGTTTGCCATCGCAGGCGATAAAGGGCCGCGGTTGCAGGAAATTCATACCTTTGATCACAGCCAGGATGCGCTGAAGGTTGTGCCTGAGGCGCAGCGTCGTGTGTTTGCCACCTTTAATGCTGCGGGGGAAATCAAACTGTTCGCCAGTAAGCAGCAGGGGCCGATTTTGACGCGTCAGCTGGCACCGGGCATCCAGGCGCTGGCCTTTTCACCCCGCGGCGATGCGCTGATTGTGGAGCGGGAAGGTCAGTGGCAACAGTTTGCGCTGGATAATCCGTGGCCCGATTTCACCTGGCGCAATCTGTGGCAAAAAATCTGGTACGAGAACTATCCGCAGCCGGATTGGGTATGGCAATCCACTGCGGCTGGCGACAGCTATCAGGCCAAATTCAGTCTGATACCGATGGTGCTGGGTACACTCAAAGCCGCCTCGCTGGCGCTGCTGTTTGCCACGCCGCTGGCTCTGGCGGCGGCAATGTACACCGCATGGTTTATGTCTCCGGGATTACGCCGCTGGGTGAAGCCGGGCATTGAAATGATGGGCGCGTTGCCAAGCGTGGTGATTGGCTTGATTGCCGGCGTCTGGCTGGCACCGCACGTGAGTACCGCGCTGGTCGGCGTGTTGCTGCTACCGCTGGTGCTGGCGGTGACTTTATTGCTGTGCGGCGTGCTCAGTCCGCTTTTGCCAGCGCGTTGGCGACGCCCAGGTTTCGAGGTGATTCTGCTGCTGCCGGTATTGCTGGCCGTCACACTCCTGACGCTGTGGCTGCCCACGCAGTTGTGGCCGGATATCGGCGAGCGGTTGGCGCATTATGAACAACGCAACTTATTGGTCGCGGCGCTGGCGATGGGCTTTGCATTGGTGCCGTTGATTTTCACCTTGTCAGAAGATGCTTTATTCAGCGTGCCGGGCGCGCTGGGTCAAGGTTCGCTGGCGCTGGGCGCTACGCCGTGGCAAACCCTGACGCGCGTGGTATTGCCGGGCGCTTCGGCGGGGATATTTGCCGCTTTGATGATTGGCTTTGGCCGCGCAGTAGGGGAAACCATGATTGTGCTGATGGCCACCGGCAACACGCCGGTCAGCGAAGGTGGCTTGTTTGCCGGATTACGTGCACTTTCGGCTAACATCGCCATTGAGATGCCTGAAGCGGCAGCGGGCAGTGCGCATTACCGAATTCTGTTCCTGAGTGCGCTGTTGTTACTGGTATTCACTTTAGTGATCAACACCGTCGCGGAGTTGATTCGTCAGCGTCTGCGCCAGCGCTACAGCCAGCATGAGGGACAGGGATGAAAGCGATGCGTCAAAACGATCGCTGGCGCTGGCTGACTGCTGGTGCGGTGGCCGTGTGTTTACTGGCGTTTACCTTGCTGATTGGCCTGCTGGGATGGCAGGGCATGCGCGCCTTCTGGCCACAACCGGTGGATCAATATCTGTTCCAGCCGCCGGAAGGCTCGGCGGTGATGGTGCTGGGCGAAACGCTGCATAAACAGCCGCAGGGCGAGCAGTGGCGCTATGTGGTGAAAACGGGCAATCGCGATTTTGCCGCACCGGATTTCCGTGTGCTGTATAGCCAGGGCGCGGCGAAAACGCGTCGCCCGGCAGATGCGGTGGTTTTACAGCGTCGCAGCGGTGGCAACGCTTACGGCTGGCTGATTGAACTGCGGGAAGACAATGAAGTGCTGACCGCGCGCGATCGTGATGCGCTGCTGCATCAGCGGTTGGCGCAAGTCCATGAGCAGCTACGCCAGGCCAGCCATATTCGTCGAGTGCAAATGGCGCGCCTCAATGCACAGCTGGAAAGCCTGCAGCAGCAAGCTGATGAGCAGCGTCAGCGCGGCACGTTCACCTTGCAGGATCAATCGGAATTCGATGCCAACAGCGTGGCGCTACAGCGCCGTTTTAGCGCGCTGGCGCAACAGCTGACGCATCTGCAACACGAAAGTCAGCGCGATACGCTGGTGCTGCGCGATGTACAGGGACAGGATCACATCATCCCGCTGGCGCAGGTGGTGGATGCCTGGTATCCGAACGCGATGTCGTTTGGGCAGAAGTTGCAGCACTTCTTCAGTCAAATCTGGCAATTTGTCAGCGATTCCCCGACATCAGGCGGCGGCGAGAGCGGGGCGTTCCCGGCGATTTTTGGCACTGTGCTGATGGTGTTGCTGATGTCGATCATCGTGATGCCGCTGGGGGTGGTGGCGGCGGTGTGGCTGCACGAATATGCCGGACGTCATGCGTTAACGCGGCTGGTGCGCATCGCGGTGGTGAATCTCGCCGGTGTGCCGTCGATTGTGTATGGCGTGTTTGGTCTGGGCTTCTTTGTCTGGTTGATCGGCGGCACGATTGATCAGCTGTTTTTCTCGCGCGCGTTGCCGAATCCGACCTATGGCACGCCGGGCCTGCTATGGGCGGCGTTGACGCTGGCGCTGCTGACATTACCCGTGGTGATTGTCGCCACCGAAGAGGGGCTGTCACGCATCCCGGATAATCTGCGTCAGGGCTCGCTGGCGCTGGGTGCCACTCAGGCGGAAACGCTGTGGCGCGTGGTGTTACCGCTGGCGGTCCCGGCGATGCTCACCGGCCTGATTCTGGCTGTAGCGCGTGCAGCAGGGGAAACCGCCCCGCTGATGCTGGTGGGTGTGGTGAAAATGGCCCCGGAGTTACCGGTGGATGCGGTGTTCCCCTATTTGCACCTCGACCGCAAATTTATGCACCTCGGTTTTCAGATTTACGATTTGGCCTTCCAGAGCCCGAATATCGACGCTGACCGACCGCTGGTTTACGCCACCGCCTTGCTGCTGGTGGTGATCATCCTCTCGCTCAATCTGTTGGCGATGGCGCTGCGGCATCGGCTGCGCGAGCGTTACCGCCTCATGACGCACTAGAAAGGTTTTTAGATGACGCCCGATTACGACATCGCGTTAACCGTTAACCAACTGTCGCTGTGGTACGGTGAACGCCAGGCGCTGAACAATATCGATCTGCACATCCCGAAAAACCGCATCACAGCGCTGATTGGTCCGTCCGGCTGTGGCAAATCGACGCTGCTGCGCTGCTTAAATCGCATGAACGATGTGATTGATCGCTGCCGCATTGAAGGTGAAATTCTGCTCGATCAGCATGCGGTGATGCAGGCGAATCAGGATCTGCCTGCGTTGCGTCGCCGGATTGGCATGGTATTTCAGCGCCCGAATCCATTCCCGAAATCGATCTACGAGAACGTGGTGTACGGTTTGCGGCTGCAAGGGGTGCGCGATCGTCGCGTGCTGAACGAAGCTTGTGAACGTGCACTGCGTGCAGCGGCACTGTGGAGTGAAGTGAAAGATCAGCTGGCACAGAATGCGTTGACGCTCTCCAGCGGTCAGCAGCAGCGTCTGGTGATTGCGCGTGCCATTGCCATTGAGCCGGAAGTATTGCTGCTGGATGAGCCGACGTCGGCGCTCGATCCGATTTCCACGCTAGTGATCGAAGAGTTGATGACCACGTTAAAGCAGCATTTCACGCTGGTGCTGGTGACGCACAACATGCAGCAGGCGGCGCGCGTGTCAGATTACACGGCGTTTATGCATAACGGACAACTGGTGGAGTTTGATGAAACCGACCGCATCTTCACCTCGCCAAAAGCGCGCAAAACCGAAGATTACATTACGGGTAGATTTGGTTAAGGGATAAGCAAGTTGCTCTACGTTTTCAGGGCGCAGAAAGGCAACAGGTTTTAGCAGCCCCAGGCGCTGACATCAGCCAGTGACTGGGGTGAATTAAGCGGGGCAACGTGTCTGCACGCGGCTGAATAAGGTGAAAATCAGTCGTGTGCGTAACCCTGAGGTGGCAACGGTTGCCCATCCAGCCAGGCTTTTCCATCACGCATCTGCAAACGACCATCGACAAACCAGCCGATCACCAGCGGATAAATCGCATGCTCCTGATGCTGTACACGTGAGGTGATCTCTTCTTCATCATCTTCAGCAAATACCGGAACGCGCGCCTGCAAAATCACCGGTCCGCCATCCAGTTCGTCAGTAACAAAGTGCACCGACGTGCCGTGTTCCTCATCGCCATTCTCTAGCGCCTGACGATGGGTATGCAGTCCGGGATATTTCGGCAGTAGCGACGGATGGATGTTCACCAACCGGTCGTGATAATGCGCGACAAACGCCTGACTGAGAATGCGCATGTAACCGGCCAGCACCACCAAATCCGGCGCATAGGCATCGATTTCCTGCATCAGTTGGCGGTCAAACGCATCGCGGTCGGCAAAGTCACTGGCGGCGAGGCTATGGCCCGGCACGCTGGCTTCCTGCGCACGCGTCAAACCAAATGCCGAGGCTTTATTACTGAAAACGGCAGCGACGCTGCCGTTAATACGCCCGCTTGCGCAGGCGTCGAGGATGGACTGAAGATTGCTTCCGTTACCGGAGATCAGTACAACCAGTTTTTTCATGGATTAATAACCACTCGCTCTTCTGAGTCAGAGGCTTTAATCACACCGATTTTCCACGCCTGTTCGCCAGCGTCGGTCATCAGCTGTACCGCTTTATCGGCATCGGCCGGGCTCAGCGCGATGATCATGCCCACGCCGCAGTTAAAGGTACGATACATTTCATGACGGCTGACGTTACCGGCCTGCTGTAACCAGCTGAACACGGACGGCCACTGCCAGCTCTTCTCGTCAATCACCGCCTGAGTATTGTCTGGCAACACGCGTGGGATGTTCTCCCAGAAGCCGCCACCGGTCAGGTGAGAAATCGCGTGCACATCCACCTGCTCGATCAGGCTAAGGATGTTTTTCACGTAGATACGAGTCGGTGCCAGCAGGTGATCGGCCAGTGGTTTGCCATCCAGCTGTTTGGTTTCTGGATCAGTCTGGCTGACTTCCAGAATCTTACGCACCAGAGAATAACCGTTCGAATGCGGGCCGCTTGAACCCAGCGCGATCAGCACGTCGCCGTCCTGCACTTTCGAACCATCAATAATTTCTGATTTTTCCACCACGCCGACGCAGAAACCGGCCACGTCGTAGTCTTCACCGTGGTACATGCCTGGCATCTCAGCGGTTTCACCGCCGACCAGCGCACAACCTGACTGCAGGCAACCTTCAGCGATACCGGTGATCACCGCTGAAGCGGTATCCACGTCCAGTTTGCCGGTTGCGTAGTAGTCGAGGAAGAACAGCGGCTCAGCGCCTTGTACAATCAGGTCGTTCACACACATCGCAACCAGATCGATGCCGATGCTGTCATGACGTTTGAGATCCATCGCCAGACGCAGCTTGGTGCCGACGCCATCGGTTCCGGAGACCAGCACAGGCTCGCGGTATTTCTGCGGCAGCGCACAGAGCGCGCCAAAGCCACCCAGCCCACCCATCACTTCCGGGCGGCGAGTTTTCTTTACTACGCCTTTAATACGGTCAACCAGATCGTTACCAGCATCGATATCAACACCGGCGTCTTTGTAGCTGAGAGAGGTTTTGTCGGTCACTGCGGAATCCCCACGCGAATTGCGGTTGGTGGCAAAAATTAAGCGCGCTAATTCTATCAGCGCAGGCAAACGTTTGCGAGTGCCATCTCACGCCGCTTTGCACAGTGCTGATTTTTCGCCAATCCTTAAGATCACGCGAATCGCGCTAAGCCATTGACCAATGACAAGTGGCGCAGCGGCAAAAAGGCGGTATAATCCGGCGATTTTTTTTAGCTCAACTCAATTCCGGGAGAACAATCATGAAGATCGTGGAAGTCAAACACCCGCTGGTCAAACATAAACTGGGCCTGATGCGTGAGCATGATATCAGCACCAAACGCTTCCGCGAGCTGGCCTCAGAAGTCGGCAGCCTGCTGACTTATGAAGCCACTGCCGATCTGGCCACGGAGCGCGTCACCATCGAAGGCTGGAACGGCCCGGTTGACGTCGATCAAATCAAAGGCAAAAAAATCACCGTGGTGCCGATTCTGCGTGCGGGCCTAGGCATGATGGAAGGTGTGCTGGAGCACGTGCCAAGCGCGCGCATCAGTGTCGTCGGTGTCTATCGTGATGAAGAGACGCTGGAGCCGGTGCCGTACTTCCAGAAACTGGTGTCCAATATCGAAGAGCGTTTAGCACTGGTCGTTGACCCGATGCTGGCAACCGGTGGTTCGATGATCGCCACTATCGACCTGCTGAAAAAAGCGGGCTGCAACAGCATCAAAGTACTGGTGCTGGTGGCGGCACCAGAAGGGATTGCGGCGCTGGAGAAAGCGCATCCAGACGTTGAGCTCTACACCGCGTCAATCGATCAGGGATTGAACGAGAAGGGCTATATCATTCCAGGTCTCGGCGATGCCGGCGATAAGATCTTCGGAACGAAATAAATAAAGCATCCAGCCGGCCAGAGAGTCGGCTTTTTTTTGGCAAAAACACAACAACTCAAGTAATGCCCTTTAGTTCAGTGCCGCATAAACACCAGCACCTTTGGTAGCGGCGCGATTTATCGCGCTCTTTTTCCCGACATGGCACTTAGCGTGTTGGAATATTGCGTAATGAATTGCGCGGCTCCCTGATGGCGCGGCCTGAACAAACAGCATTCATAACGACTAATGGGGATAGAGAGATAATGACAAGACGCGCGATCGGGGTAGACGAACGTCCACCGCTGCTGCAAACCATTCCACTCAGCTTACAACACCTGTTCGCCATGTTTGGCGCCACGGTGCTGGTGCCGATTCTGTTCCACATCAACCCGGCCACCGTATTGCTGTTTAACGGCGTTGGTACGCTGCTGTATCTGTTTATCTGTAAAGGAAAAATCCCGGCGTATCTGGGTTCGAGCTTTGCCTTTATTTCACCGGTGCTGCTGCTGTTGCCGCTGGGTTATGAAGTGGCGCTGGGCGGCTTTATTCTTTGCGGTTTCCTGTTCTGTGTAGTGGCGCTGATCGTCAAAAAAGCCGGTACCGGCTGGCTGGATGTGATGTTCCCACCGGCCGCGATGGGCGCAATCGTTGCGGTGATCGGTCTGGAACTGGCGGGCGTGGCAGCCAATATGGCCGGTCTGTTGCCAGCCGATGGCACCTCGCCAGACAGCAAAACCATCATCATTTCGATGGTGACACTGGCGGTCACGGTGTTTGGTTCGGTGCTGTTCCGCGGTTTCCTCGCCATTATCCCGATTCTGATCGGCGTACTGGCTGGCTACGCGCTCTCCTCCTTTATGGGCATCGTAAACTGGCAATCGGTGGCTGATGCGCCGTGGTTTGCACTGCCAACCTTCTACACGCCGCGCTTCGAATGGGCCGCGATGTTGACCATCCTGCCTGCGGCGCTGGTGGTGATCGCTGAGCACGTTGGCCACTTAGTCGTTACCGCCAATATCGTGAAAAAAGATCTGATTCGCGATCCCGGCCTGCATCGCTCGATGTTTGCTAACGGCTTGTCCACCATGATCTCCGGTTTCTTCGGTTCCACGCCAAACACCACTTACGGTGAGAACATCGGCGTGATGGCGATTACCCGTGTATACAGCACCTGGGTGATTGGCGGGGCGGCGATCTTCGCGATTCTGCTCTCTTGCGTAGGTAAACTGGCGGCCGCAATTCAGGCGATCCCGGTGCCGGTCATGGGGGGCGTTTCTCTGCTGTTGTACGGAGTGATCGGGGCTTCCGGTATTCGCGTATTGATTGAATCTAAAGTGGATTACAACAAAGCGCAGAATCTGATCCTGACCTCGGTGATCCTGATCATCGGCGTCAGCGGCGCGAAAGTGCATATCGGCGCTGCAGAACTGAAAGGCATGGCGCTGGCCACCATCGTTGGCGTCGCGTTGGCACTGATTTTCCGCGTAATCAATCTGTTACGGCCCGAGGAAGTGGTAATGGATGCCGAAGAAAAGCGCGAAAGTTAATGCGCTTTGCCGGGCAGGGAAGCCTGGTTCATCTCTTGCAAGGATCGTGATAAACTTGCGCCGTTTTCTGCCTGCTCATCCGTTGAGGTACTTCTGAACACGCCGGCACAGCTTTCACTGCCACTCTATTTACCCGATGATGAAACCTTTGCCAGTTTCTGGCCGGGGGAAAATCCGTCTCTGTTGGCGGCGCTGCAAGGCGCACTCTCTCAGCAACACGGCAGCTATCTCTATTTTTGGTCACGTGAAGGCGGCGGCCGTAGTCACTTACTGCATGCAGCCTGTGCTGAGATGTCGGCCCGTGGTGAAGCGGTGGGATATGTTCCGCTGGATAAACGCACCTGGTTTGTGCCGGAAGTGTTGGACGGCATGGAGAACCTGGCACTGGTCTGCATTGATAATATCGAATGCATTGCCGGTGATGCCGAGTGGGAGATGGCGATCTTCGATCTCTATAATCGTATTCTGGAAATCGGCAAAACGCGTTTGCTGATCACCGGCGATCGTCCACCGCGTCAGCTCAATCTTGGCCTGCCGGACTTAGCATCCCGTCTCGACTGGGGACAAATCTATCGTTTGCAGCCATTGTCAGATGAAGACAAACTCCAGGCGATGCAAATGCGAGCAGGGCTGCGTGGTTTTGAGTTACCGGAAGATGTCGGGCGCTTCCTGCTGAAACGCCTCGACCGCGAAATGCGCACGCTGTTTGATACGCTTGATCGGTTAGATCGCGCCTCTATTAGCGCACAGCGCAAGCTCACCATTCCTTTTGTCAAAGAAGCGCTGGGGCTTTAAACAATCTCCAGCACCGCTTCCGGTGGACGGCCAATTCGTGCCTGATCACCGTTGATCACGATGGGGCGTTCGATCAGTTTCGGATGCTCAACCATCGCCTGCAGCAGTTGATCTTCACTCAACTGGCTGTCTGCCAGATTTAACTCTTTATAAAGATCTTCTTTGCGGCGCATCAGATCGCGCGCACTACTCATGCCTAACTGTTGCAGCAGTTTTTTTAGCGCCTGCACGTCAGGCGGTGTTTCAAGATACAGCACCACATCAGTTTCAATGCCTTTATCCTGCAACAGCGCCAGGGTTTCGCGGCTCTTGCTGCAACGCGGGTTGTGATAAATGCTCACCATTATTTTTATCCTTTCTGATACTGACGGAACCGCTTTTGCAGTTCGCGGAACTGATCGATGCGAGCATCGTAACGTGCCTGTTTCAGGCTGCCGAGCGGCACCTGGGCGCTGGCACTGCTCAGGGTGGTGATCGCCTGATCGAGCTTGCCATTGAGTGCTAACCCTTCCGCTCGTGCCGACAACTCCTCATCCCGTAATCCTTGTGCTGCCGAGGCTTGTGCCAGTAAATCCCAGGCATTGACGTCATCGGGATGGGCAAAGGTATAACGATTGAGGATGCGCGTGGCGTTAGCGGGCTGTTTCGCCTCGACATAAGCGTTAGCGAGGTTGAGCTGCAGCACCGGATTGGTGCTGCTTCCTTTGGCACTGGTTAGCATGTTGATCGCCTGCTGCGGCTGGTTCAGACCGATGTCGATATCCGTCATGATATCCAGCAACCAGACGTTATCCGGCTGTTTCGCCAGCATCGGGGTGATGATTTTTTTCGCACTGTCGAAGCTTTTCGCCTGCAGGAACTGCACTGCTTTACCGTATTGCGATGCCATTTGCTCACGTGAGTTGCCTTTGGCGTATTCATTTAACAGCTCATCGGTCAGCTGATTACGGCCAGTAGCGTACATACCCAACGAGCGCACTTTCGCCATGTAGAAGCCTTCCGATGACTGCACCACCACCGGGCGCATCTGGTTGGCACGGTTACGCGCATCGGCCAAACGGCTATCCGGTAAGGGGTGCGTCAGTAAAATTTCCGGTGGTTTGGAGGAGAAGCGGCTTTGATCGGCGAGCTTCTGCAGGAAAGCTGGCATCGCCTGCGGATCGAAACCTGCACGTTGCAGCACCTGAATGCCGATGCGGTCGGCTTCCTGCTCGTTGGCCTGAGTAAAGCTGATCATACCCTGTTGCGTACCCGCCAACGTACCGGTTAACGCCGCCATCCCGGCTTGTGGGCTGGCAATGGCGAGCAGAATCGACCCCAACGCGCCCACCCAGGTGAGTGGCGCATTACGCTTCTGCTCTTCCATGGCACGTGCCAGATGGCGTTGAGTGACGTGAGAAATTTCGTGCGCCATCACCGACGCCAGTTGGCTTTCATTGTCGGTGTAGCGGAACAATGATGAATGCAGCACTACGTTGCCGCCGAAAAAGGCGAAAGCGTTCAGTTCGTCATTCTGGATGAGAAAGAAGTGAAACGGCGTGCGCACCGAATTGGCATGCGCCACCAGGCGCTGCCCTAACTCATTGATGTATTGATTTAATAGCGGATCGTTAATCAGCGGCGCACTGGCGCGCAGTTGGCGCACGTAGAAGTCGCCAATTTGTAATTCCTGATTAATGGATAGCGTTGAACCCGCTGTGGTTCCCATATCGGGCAGATTATCACTCACGTCCGCGTGCACGGAGAGTGCGGGCGTCAGCAGCAGCGTAGGAATAAGGGCCGCCAGCACTGATTTTTTCAACCGGTTAAACATGCCTTGATCCTGTAAAAGTCACCTGCAATTGGACAGGTAAGTCGTTCAAATGTTCTGCGCGTACTTTCCTTTGACGCAGCGCTTCTATCTTAACCAGCGCGTGGTAACAAGCAAATGAAGAAGCGACACAGACTTAAAATGAAAAAATGGCTACACCGGGCGCTGATTGCAGCAAAAAATTGAATAGTCCGCCACGACCAGGTTAGCGCTTTTACAGGTTCAGAAGTTAAAGTTACGTAAAGTTGCTCAAAATAATTGAATCTGGCATGAACTTTTCCAGGTTTACTCTGAAAAACAAACGTCAAAACAGTGAACTGGCCTGTTTTATCCATCAGTGATTTTAATGGTGATTTTTTATAGGGTCGCCGAAATTTTAGTTAAGTATGGTCATATTTTCAGCTCCCCTGGCTTGATAAAAACTAAATAGCTGACAGTCGATTCAAGCCAGTTATTTTTTTAGGCATCTCTTCAGCTCAATCGAAAGCATTATTCAATTAGCCTGACTAATTATTATTTCCGCAATGAAAATCCCGGATAGGCCAAAACTACAGGACTTTTGCCCTGCTCACGCTGTGATATAGATAAGGCACTTTATTCAAACGGACTGTGAATTAGCGCAGTGCATGCCGGAGAATTTTTATGCGTTCTGTTGTCTCTTACGCCCTGATTGCGATCGTGGGTGGGTTTGTTGGCGCCACCGTCAGCAAAAGTGATGATATTTATCAGCGAGTGGTGAGCCATTTTTCTGCCGAGCCAACCGATCCTGAAGGTTTCTGGAGCACGCCTGCTGTCGATGGTTACGGCAAAATCCATTACGAATCTGATGCCGCCTTTAAACCGGTAGTCGGGCTGAGCAACAAAGTGGTGTTTCAAATCACCAAAAGCGAAGGGGACATGAAGCGGCCTAATCTTGGGCTGGAGCGCGTCGCCCGCGTAGTTAACCTCTACATCGCATCAGGCGTGCCTGCCGATCAGCTGCACTTTGTGGTCTCTGTGACCGGTGATGCCACGCCTGCCATGCTGGATAACGCGCATTTCCAGCAATTTTATAAAGCTGACAACCCCAATCTGGCGCTGATCGGCGAACTCAACAAATTAGGCGTCAAAGTGTCGGTGTGCGATCAGTCAGTGGCGTTCCATCACTTCCCGAAAGAGTGGATCGATCAATCGGTTATTCATGCGTTGTCCAGTCCGACCACGGTGTCGACGCTGGAAAATCAGGGTTATGCCTTCCTGCAAATGTAATTGGGCTTAGGGTCTTCTATCGAGGAGAAGTGAAATGCGTCCAGCGTCCTATATTGTTATCGCCGCACTGGCGGGTTTCGTGGGCGGTAATGTGTTACAGCTTCCAGAGCTGGTGGATAAGGTCAGCAGCAAGTTTGCTGACAACAAAAGCGAGCCAGCGGACTTCTGGAGCACGCCAGCCATCGCGGGCTACGGCAAAATCCATTTTGTGAATACGCCGGATTACAATCCCGCGAATACGCCAGGCCTGAGCAATAAGGTCGTTTTTCAGATCAACCGCACGGAAGGGGATGTCCGTCAACCTAACCTCGGACTGGAACGCGTGGCGCGTGTCACCAACCTTTATTACGCTGCCGGAGTGCCGCTAAATCAGCTGAATTTCGTGGTGTCAATCAACAGCGATGCCGTGCCTGCCGCGCTGAATAACGAACAGTTCCGCAAAGCTTACGGCACAGATAACCCGAACCTGAAATTGATCGATGAGTTGAAGCAGGCGGGAGTGAAGGTCACGATCTGCGATCAGTCGGTGGCGTTCCATCAGCTACAGCGTGACTGGATCGATACGCGCGTCACTCATACGCTCTCCAGTGGCACCACGGTTGCCTCGCTGCAAAACGAAGGTTACGCCTTCCTGATGTTGTAATTCCTGCCTGACAGCAGTTCGCGCTGCTGTCATTTTTTCGTCATCTCCCCGCGATGTTGCTGTCACAGTTCGCCGCTACTTTAAGCGCCAATGAGATCGATCTCATTGCTCAATCACGAGGCGAACATGTCCGATTTAATCAGTGTTGCAAAGCTGGCTGGCGTATCTCGCGCTACCGCCGCACGCGCATTTTCTGATCCCCATCTGTTGCGGCCTGACACGCTGGAAAAGGTGTTGGCGGCATCAGAGCAACTCGGATTTCGCCCCAATCACATTGCACGTCAGCTGCGTACGCAAAGTTCCACCACGCTGGGTGTGCTGTTGCCTTCGCTGCTTAACCCGATCTTCTCACGCCAGTTACAGGCGATGGAACGTCAGGCGCGTGCGGCTGGATACGGTTTGCTGGTGGCAACCAGTGATTATCAGCCAGAGCGTGAAGCGGCGATCGTCGAACACATGCTGCGCCAGCGCGTGGCGGGCCTGGTGCTGACCGTGGCCGATGCGGATAACAGCGCGGTTCTGACCACGCTGCATGAAGCCAGCATGCCGTTTGTTCTGGCGCACAACGTGCCTCAGCAGAGTCACTGGCCAGCGATTTGCGTGGATAACCAGCAGGCGATACGGGAAGCCACCGAACATTTGCTAAGTCTGGGCCATCGTCATATCGGCATGGTCGCCGGACCGATGCTGCAATCGGATCGCGCTCGCCTGCGTTATCAGGGCTACTGCGATGCGATGCAGGCCGCAGGGCTGAATGCGCTGCCGGTGATTGAAATGACCAGCCATACCCATTCTGATTTCGCGCTGCTGCAACCGCAGTTGCAGGGCGCAGCACCGCTGACAGCGGTGATTTGTACTAATGATTTGCTCGCCATCAGCCTGATTGGTGCCGCGGCGCGTGCCGGTGTACGAATCCCGCAGCAACTTTCGGTGATGGGTTTTGACGGCATCGATATTGGCGAGCAGATTGCGCCGTCACTGGCGAGCGTCTCTCAGCCAGCCGACATGCTCGGTGCCTGTGCCGTCGATATGTTGTTACAACAAGCCAGCCGCGGCACCCGTGTACTGGCCCACCGGTTGCGGAGTGGTGAGAGTATCGCCGCGCCAGCCACCGCTTTTTGATACCAACACCAGGGAACCACCATGAAATTCCAACGAAAAATGAAAATTCTTGCAGGAGCGATCGCGCTGACCGCCGGTTCGCTGTTCAGTATGATGACGCAGGCCGCAGAAACCGCGATCTGCTACAACTGTCCGCCCGAATGGGCTGACTGGGGTACACAGCTTAAAGCCATTGCCAAAGACACCGGCATCACCGTGCCACAAGACAACAAAAACTCCGGCCAGGCGCTGGCGCAAATGGTGGCGGAGAAGGGCAATCCGGTGGCAGATGTGGTGTATTACGGCGTCAGTTTCGGCATCCAGGCCGACAGCGCGGGCGTCATCACCGATTATAAACCGCAGCACTGGGACGACATCCCAGCCGGAATGAAAGATCCGAATGGTAAATGGGTTGCGCTTCACTCGGGCACCATGGGCTTTATGGTCAACGTGGATGCGCTCGGCGGCGCGCCAGTGCCACAATCCTGGGACGATCTGCTGAAGTCGGAATACAAAGGGATGGTGGGCTATCTTGACCCGGCCAGCGCCTTTGTCGGCTATGTGGCGGCGGTGGCCGTTAACCAGGCGAAAGGCGGCAACATGCAGGACTTCACGCCAGCACTGAACTGGTTCAGGAAACTGCAGGCCAACCAGCCAATCGTACCGAAGCAGACGGCCTATGCGCGTCTGATTTCCGGCGAAATCCCGATTCTGCTCGACTACGACTTCAACGCCTATCGCGCCAAATATAAAGATCACGCCAACGTTGCGTTTGTGATCCCGAAAGAGGGCACGGTGACGGTTCCTTACGTCATCAGTCTGGTGAAGAACGCGCCACACGAAGCTAATGGCAAGAAAGTGATCGACTATGTGCTGTCGGACAAAGGTCAGGCGATCTGGGCCAATGCCTTCCTGCGCCCGGTGCGTACTTCTGCAATGTCACCCGAAGCGAAGAAATTCTTCCTGCCGGATAGCGATTATGCACGCGCCCAAACGGTCGACTATCAGCAGATGGCCGATGCGCAGAAAGCGTTCTCTGCTAAGTACCTGAGCGAGATTCACTAATCATGTC
This sequence comes from Pantoea folii, assembly GCF_056678875.1. NCBI lineage: Bacteria > Pseudomonadati > Pseudomonadota > Gammaproteobacteria > Enterobacterales > Erwiniaceae > Pantoea > Pantoea folii. The sequence continues at coordinate 65,255 of NZ_JBWXON010000017.1, forward strand.
GATCTCCGACACCCTGGCGGCTTCACGCCGCCAGGCTCGCAGTTTGCCGGGCAGCAAATGGTTATGGCTGACGCTGCCAGCGCTGCTGTTCTTCAGTGCATTTTGGTTGCTGCCGTTTGCGCGCCTGCTGCAAATCGGGATGCAAAACGATCGCACCACCCAGCACAGCGGCTACTGGACGGTAATCACTCAGCCGAATTACCTGCTGAGTTTGCTGAATACCGTATTGCTGTCGCTGGCGGTGACATTGGTCACGCTGGTGATTGCTGCCATCGTCGGCTGTTTTCTGGCGCGTCAGCGTTTTGCTGGGCGCGGCACGTTATTAGCCTTATTGACCTTCCCGCTGGCTTTTCCCGGCGTGGTAGTGGGTTTTCTGGTGGTGATGCTCGCTGGCCGTCAGGGCTTGCTGGCGCAAATCAGCATGAGCCTGGTGCACGAGCGCTGGACGCTGGCCTATTCACTCACCGGATTGTTTATCGGCTATCTCTATTTCTCGCTGCCGCGCGCCATCGTCACGTTGGTGGCGGCCAGTGAAAAGCTTGACCGCTCGCTGGAAGAGGCAGCGCGATCACTTGGCGCCAGTCAGTGGCGTATTACCTGGGACGTGATCGTGCCCGGCCTGCAGCCGGCATTGCTCTCTACCGGCGCACTCTGTTTCGCCACCAGCATGGGCGCGTTTGGCACCGCTTTTACGCTCGGCACCGATTTGGCGGTGTTACCGCTGACCATTTATGGCGAATTCACTAACTACGCTAACTTTGCTACGGCGGCGGCGCTGTCGGTGGTGATGGGCGCGGTCGCCTGGCTGGCGCTGATGTTAGCGCGCCGTCTGGCACACAAGGGGGCCGCATGAATCGTCGCGGATTGTTTAGCCTGCAGCTGCTTGTCACCACGCTCACCGCGCTGTTTATGATTGTGCCGGTGGTGCTGTCAATGCTGGCGGGTGTCACCAATAACTACTTTATCGGCCTGCGCAGCGGGTTGACCCTGAAATGGGTGGCGCAAGTGTGGGAGATGTACGCTGATACCTTCTGGCTGTCGTTGCTGATAGCGCTGTTCTGCCTGCTGGTCACTCTGGTGATTGGCGTACCCGCCGCGTGGGGCTTGTTGAAAGCGCCCGGCCGCTGGGCAGCACGTATTGAAGAGTGCCTGATGTTGCCCGTGGCGCTGCCCGGCTTAGCCACTGCGCTCGGCATCATTCTGCTTTACGGCCAGTTTTCCGGCCTGCGTGACAGCTGGGTGTTTATTCTGATTGGTCACGTGCTGTTCACGCTGCCGTTTATGATGCGACCGGTGCTGGCGGTGATGCAGGCTGTCGATATGCCGCGTCTGGAAGAAGCTTCCGCCAGCCTCGGTGCCAGCCTGTGGCAGCGCTTCTTTACCGTGGTGGTACCCAACTGCCGCAACGGCATTCTGGCGGGCGCCTTTATGGTGATCACCCTGTCGGTGGGGGAGTTCAACATCACCTGGATGCTGCATACGCCGCTGACCAAAACCCTGCCGGTCGGCCTCGCGGACAGTTACGCCTCGATGCGACTGGAAGTGGGTTCCGCTTATACGCTGATTTTCATTCTGATGATTTTGCCGCTACTGCTGATGCTGAATGCGGTGAATCACTGGCTTAACCGCGCGGTATCGCGCCAAAACAAGGAGGCGGCATGAATCCTGCGGCCGTTACCGTGACGCTGCGCGGTTGTTCACGTCACTTCAATCACCAACTGGCATTGCATCCGCTCGATCTGACCGTGAATCCCGGGGAAACCCTGGTGTTGCTCGGGCCTTCTGGCTGCGGAAAAACCACCACCTTGCGCATCATCAGCGGGCTTGAGCGCTGTGATGCGGGCGGCGAGTTGTGGTTCGACGATCGTAACGTTACCGCGTTGCCGATTGAGAAACGCAACGTTGGCATGGTGTTCCAGAACTATGCGCTGTTTCCCAATCTTAACGTCGCCGAGAACGTGGCTTACGGCTTGAAAGTGCAGGGCGTGGCGCGTGCCGAGCGTGAAGCGCGCGTGCAGGAGATGCTGGAACTGGTGGATCTCAGCGCGCTGTCACAGCGCAGCATTGATAAGTTATCCGGTGGACAGAAGCAGCGTGTTGCACTGGCGCGTGCGCTGGCAGCCAGACCCAAAGTGCTGCTGTTTGATGAGCCGCTGGCGGCGCTGGATGCACGTCTGCGCGATCGCCTGCGCCTGGAAATCGGCACCTTATTGAAGAAGCTGGCGATCACCGCCGTGTACGTCACGCACGATCAGCAAGAAGCCATGGCGCTCGGCGATCGCATCGCGGTGATGGAGCAGGGGCGTCTGGTGCAGATCGATACGCCACAAAATATCTATCAGCATCCCGCTTCGAAGTTTGTCGCCGATTTTGTCGGGGCGATTAACTGCGTCGATGTGGATAAGCGCGGCAATCCTCAGTGCTTCTGTCGTCCGGAAGATGTGCTACTCGCCGATGATAATCGCTACGCACGCCAGGGCTTTATCCTTGCCAGCACCTTTTTAGGCGCGTCGCAGCGGCTGATGATCGATATCGGCCTTGCCATGCCGATTCAGGTCGATCGCCATGCGCGTGAAGCCTGGCATGCCGGACAACCGGTGAGCTGGACGCTGGCGCAAGACGCCGCCCTGCAATTTTCTGCATCCTGAGGAAGAAAATCGTGTCTGAAGCATTGACGCTGATTGCGCAAATAAGTGATTTACATATCAAGGCGAACGGTCGCCTGTCGTATAAAAAAGTGGATACCCAGGCGGCGCTGCTGCGTGTTATCGACACCCTGAATCGTTTGACGCCGCGCCCGGACATGGTGGTGATCACCGGCGATCTGGTGGATTTCGGCAACGCAGAAGAGTATCAAACGCTGCGAACGGCGCTGCGACGTTTGCAACTGCCTTACATGCTGATGGCGGGCAATCACGACGATCGCCAGCAGCTACGCGCGGCATTCCCGGATCACCACTATCTGCAAGGTGGCGAAACCCTCAACTGGCAGGCGCGGGTGAAAGGGGTGCAGCTGCTGGCGCTGGACTCCAGCGTGCCGCAGCAGCCGTGGGGCTATGTGGATCAAGCGCAGTTGGAATGGCTGGAAGAACAGCTGGCACGTGAGCCACAATTGCCTACGCTGGTGATGTTGCACCATCCACCGTTGGTTTCCGGTATCGGCCATATGGATAAGCAACCCCTGCGTAATCCCGATGCGCTGGCGGCGATTATCCGCCAGCATCCGCAGGTGGAACGCGTGTTGAGCGGTCATTTGCATCGTTCGGTACAGGCGCGCTTCGCCGGTACGTTAGCCTGCGTGGCGCCAGGCGTGTCGCATCAGGTGGCCTTTGATTTGTCTGAAAATGGTCCGGCGAATTTCGTGCTGGAGCCGCCGGGTTTCCTGCTACATCGCTGGCACCCACAGCAAGGTATGACGACACACCAGTGCGCTATCGGCGATTATCCGGGCCCGTGGCCGTTCTATGATGCGAATGGTCTCATCGATTAGCGCCAACGTTTGCTGAATAATTGCGCGTGTCTGACAGGATGGTTCGTGCTCAATCTGGTTTGCAGGTGTACAATTGGCGGTTCCCTCACCAGGGGTAGCTAGTCCAACTATAACTATATTGTCAGGCACGCGAATGATGAATTTTCACACCAGGACGGTTGCGTCATGCTGATGCGCATCCGGCCAAAAACTGACCTGCGTACGCTGATCGCGTTGCTGGCGATCACCAGTATCGTCATTACGCTCGCCAATACCTTGTACGCCACCTGGCGTGTGCAGCGTATGGTGCTGATCGAGAGCACGCTCGAAGCCAATCGCGCTTATGCCACCAAACTGGCTGCCACCACGGAAGTCTTTTTCCAGCTGGCACAGTCGCAGCTGCACTACAGCGCGACGCAGTTGGGCAAGGATTTTGATAATCCAGAACTGGCGCAGCAGGAAGTGAATCGTCTGCGTGAGCAAACCAATAGCTTCAACTCCGTTGCGGTGGTCGACACCAATGGGATAGTGAAAGCGATTTCGCCTGAGTCACTGATGCTTAAAGGCATGCAGCTCACCAGCCAGGCTTCGCGGGAAGCGCTGGCACAGCGCCAACCGATGGTGAGCAAACCCACCATCTCTGCTGCCAACAATCTGATTGTGTTTGTCTCCTGGCCAATCTGGAGCAACGAAGGGCGCTATCTTGGCTATGTCGGCGGCACTATCTATCTGAAGAAGAAAAGTATCCTCAATGCCTTACTCGGTGAGCAGTTCTACCGGGATGGCACGCGCGTGTATGTATTGGATCGCAACAATCAGGTGCTTTATCACCAGAATAGCCAGCTGATTGGTAAAACCGCGCCAGAGATCGTCAGCGAGCGTCAACGCAATGAGAGCACCAATGGCGAGGTGCAGGTCAAAGAAGAAGACACGCCGAAACTGGCGGGTTACGCCATTGTGCCGACCACCGGCTGGATGGTGGTGGCGCTCAAACCAACCGACGTCACCCTGCAACCGCTCTCGGGTTTGCTGCTGAAAGTGCTGAAAAACTCGGTGCCGTTTGCGTTGCTGACCTTACTGATGGCGGTGATCTTCGCCCGTCTGATTGCCTTGCCGCTGTGGCAACTGGCGCGTAAAGCCAGTCAGATGGACACCCAGGGCGTCTCGGGTGAAATTGGCGGTATTCGTGCCTGGTACTTCGAAGCCGCACAGGTGAAGCGCGCCTTGCTCACCGGGATCGGACTGGTACAGGACAAAATCGGTCGGCTGAAATCGGAAGTACAAACCGATCCGATGACCAGTTTGCTTAACCGCCGTGGCCTGAGTGCGGTGCTGGATTACTTCGAAACCATGCGTCAGCCTTTTGCGGTGCTGGCGCTGGATATCGACCATTTCAAGCGGGTGAATGACAACTTCGGCCATGATGTGGGTGACGAAGTGATCAAACAGGTGGCGCGTACCCTGCGTAACAGTGCGCGCCAGACCGACGTGGTGTGCCGTAATGGCGGCGAGGAATTTCTGATGCTGTTGCCAGCCACCTCGACGGAAGAAGCGCGGGTGATTGCCGAGCGCGTGCGTACCAGCATCGCCGAGAGCTGGATTGACCATGTTGGGCATATCACGCTTTCAGTGGGCATCGCACATTGGGAGGCCGATAACCAGCCGCAAGATGTGAGCTTGAAACAGGCGGATGCCGCACTCTATCAGGCGAAAAATGCCGGACGTAACTGCGTAATGATTGCCGGTCAGGACGCGCTGGTGAGCAGCATTACCCGCTAATCTTCACATAGCCGCTGCTAACGGCGGCTCTCTCATTCCGCACCAAACATGTGCCCGGCACAGGTTCATCTGAACCGGGCATCGACTGCAAATTTCTGTACAATCGTCATCCCGTTTTTGGCGTCAAGGAAGTGAAATGCTGGCTCTGCTTTTCCAATGGTACAAACGTCGGTTTAGCGATCCGCAGGCAATTGGCCTGCTGGTAATCCTGTTGATGGCGTTCTGTATCCTGTTTTTCTTCAGTGGATTATTAGCACCGTTGCTGGTCGCGCTGGTGCTGGCTTATCTGCTGGAGTGGCCAACCGTTCGATTACAGCGCCTGGGATGCAGCCGCACCTGCGCCACCAGCATGGTGCTGATTGTTTTTGCCGGTATTTTGCTGGTGATGGTGCTGATTGTTGCGCCAGTGGCCTGGCAGCAGGGCATCAATTTGCTGCGTGACCTGCCGAATATGCTCAACAAACTCTATGTCTATGCCGCCGGGTTGCCGAAGCGTTTTCCGGCGCTGGTGGATGCGGGCATCATCGATATCATCGTGGAGAATCTGCGTAGCCGCCTGACCGGGTTGGGGGAGTCATTGGTGAAGTACTCACTGGCCTCGCTAGTCGGGTTGATGACGCTGATGATCTATCTGGTGCTGGTGCCGCTGATGGTGTTCTTCCTGCTGAAAGATAAAGAGCAGATGCTCAATGCTGTGCGTCGCGTTCTGCCGCGCAATCGCGGGTTGGCGGGCGTAGTGTGGCAGGAGATGAATCAGCAAATCACCAACTACATTCGTGGCAAAGTGCTGGAGATGGTCGCGGTAGGGTTTGTCACCTGGATTGCCTTCCTGGTCTTAGGGCTCAACTATGCGTTGCTGCTGGCGGTGCTGGTCGGGATTTCCGTGCTAATTCCCTACATCGGCGCGATGGTGGTCACCATTCCGGTGATTGGCGTCGGTCTGTTCCAGTGGGGCTTAGGCACCGATTTCTGGACGATGTTTATCGTTTATCTGGTGGTGCAGGCGCTGGATGGCAATGTGCTGGTGCCGATTCTGTTTTCAGAGGCGGTCAACCTGCATCTGCTGGTGATCATTCTTTCGGTGGTGATTTTTGGTGGTATGTGGGGCTTTTGGGGCGTGTTCTTTGCCATTCCGCTGGCCACGTTAATCAAGGCCGTGGTGCGCGCCTGGCCGGAAACCACGCTGGAGCATCAGCAGGGGTAAATAAAACGGGTGCACATTGTGCACCCGTTTTATTTTATGCCGACTTCAGATAATCCAGCACGATGTCGTGGTGGTTCGACGTTTTGAAGTCATCGAAGACTTTCTCAACTTTGCCGTTGCCGTCGATCAGGAAACTGATGCGGTGGATACCGTCATAGGTTTTACCCATAAAGGTTTTCTCACCCCAGACACCGAATTCCTGGCAGACCTGGTGGTCTTCATCAGATAAAAGGGTGAAGTTCAGCACCTCTTTTTCGGCGAAACGTGACAGTTTTTCAGGCTTATCGGTGCTGATGCCCAGCACTTCCACGCCCACGGTTTTCAACGCATCCATGTTGTCGCGCAGACCACAGGCCTGAACGGTGCAACCCGGCGTCATGGCCTTCGGGTAGAAATAGACCAGAACGCGCTGTCCCTGGAAGTCGGCCAAATTTACTTGTTCGCCGTCCTGATCGGGCAAGCTAAATTTCGGTGCGGTATCACCGGCTTTCAGTGGATTCATCACAACTCTCCATTTTTTTCTTCATGCTGTGGGTAATACACCCTCGCGGCAAAAAGCACCAGCGGGTGCCACCCTCTGGGTTATTTCACTACACGGTATGCCGCAGGGCAGAGTGTGTGGAGAAATAATCCGGCGTTAGCTTACAGGGTGTTGTTGGCATCGTCGGTGACACTATAAAGACGAATTGAGCCTTGTGCATGCAGTTCTTCACACAGATTGTTGAAGGCCTGTTCAAACGGTGCGCTGGCCTGATTATCCGGGCTGTGTGCCGTCATCTGAATATACAGTGTCGGTGGGACACCTTCCTGTGCCGGGGTAATACGCGACACCAATTCGGCAATGTTCATCTGATGTTTATCGAACAGATCGGTGAAGCGCTCAATGAGATGGGGAGAATCCGGCACTTCCACCTGCACCCATACCGTGGCAGGCATCGGTGGGGTGACGCGCGCATTAGTGCGCTTCATCACAATCAACAGTTCCAGCTCAGCCCCTTTCATCGGCAGCGTGGATTCAATCAAGGTTATCGCGTTCCAGCTCCCCGAAAGCAACATGATGAAGGTGAACTCATCGCCCAGCATCGCCAGACGACTGTCTTCAATATTACAGCCGCAGCTACTGACGTGGCGAGTGATGGTATTGACGATACCCGGACGATCAACGCCCAATGCGGTGATCACCAGATGGTGAGGCTGTGACTGCGACAAAATGGCATTTCCTGTACGTTCGCTAATAACCATAAGGTAAACATAAAAAAAACTGCTGACAAGGGTAGGAATGGCTTGGCTCGCTTGCTTTTCTTTCGAGGTAAAACGTAACATGAGGCACTTGTTTGTCGAGGGGATAGCCCATGTTCACCGGAAGTATTGTTGCGCTCATTACGCCAATGAATGAAAAAGGTAATGTCTGCCGCGAGAGTTTGAAAAAACTGATTGATTATCATGTTGCCAGCGGCACCGCGGCGATTGTTTCTGTTGGCACCACCGGCGAATCCGCTACCCTCAGCCATGAAGAACATGGCGATGTGGTGATGCAGACCCTGGAGCTGGCGGATGGCCGTATCCCGGTGATTGCCGGTACCGGCGCCAATGCCACTGCTGAAGGTATCTCTCTCACGAAGCGCTTTACCGGCACCGGTGTGGTGGGTTGTCTGACCGTGACGCCTTACTACAACCGTCCAACTCAGGAAGGTCTGTTCCAGCACTTCAAAGCGATTGCCGAAAGCACCGATCTGCCACAGATGTTGTATAACGTACCATCACGTACGGGCTGCGACATGCTGCCAGAAACCGTGGCTCGCCTGGCCGAAATTAAAAATATTATCGGAATCAAAGAGGCCACCGGGAACTTATCGCGTATTTCTCAGATCCAAGAGCTGGTTAATGATGAGTTCATTATTGTCAGCGGCGATGACGCGACAGCTTTGGACTCCATGCAACTGGGCGGCAAAGGCGTAATCTCGGTTACAGCCAACATTGCAGCGCGTGAAATGGTTGAACTCTGTGCGCTGGCGCAACAGGGTAATTTTGCCGAAGCGCGTCGCCTGAATCAGCGTCTGATGCACCTGCACCAGACGCTTTTCTGTGAACCCAATCCAATCCCGGTTAAATGGGCAGCGAAACAGCTAGGATTAATCGCGGATGACACGCTGCGCTTGCCGATGACGCCACTGACCGAAGCTGGTCAGGCGAAAACGGCTCAGGCGCTGATTAAAGCGGGTCTGCGATAAATTAGGGAGAATCAATGAGTTATTCAGTTAAGCGCTCGACGCTGGCAACCGTGGTGGGCCTGTCCACCCTGATGCTGCTAACAGCTTGTTCCAGCGATCAGCGTTATAAGCGCCAGGTCAGCGGTGATGAATCTTACCTGCAGGCGCCTGAACTGCATGATTTAAAAGCCCCGGCGGGGATGATTCTGCCTCTGCAGAATGGCGATTACGATGTGCCGCACACTGTTGCGAAGGGTGCAGTAGGTAAAGAACTGGATATTCGTCCTCCGGCTCAACCTCTGGCGCTGCTGAACGGCACGCGTGCACAGTTCACTGGTAATACCGGTGTGCTGGCGGTTGAGAGCAGCCGTGGCTCGATCTGGTCACAGGTGGTGAATGTGATCCAGTCCTACAAGTTCCCGATTGCACAGCGTGATGATGCTGGGCAGCAGCTGACCACCGATTGGGTGCAGTGGAACCGTGCGGATGAAGATAACCAGTATCGTGGTCGTTATCAGATCAGCGTACAAAACCAGAGCTATCAGCAGGTGTTGACAGTCCGTCTGCTGGAATTGCAGCAGAAAGGTGAGACGGTGACGGCTCCGGCACAGATCCAACGCTACACCGGCCAGATGTTGAACGACATCAGTACCGGTCTGGATAAGATCGACACCGCCAGTGCTGATGCCGCTGCGGGCCGCGCGACCGGGCAGATTGATGTCCAGAGCGGCGCAGATGATACCGGTCTGCCACTGCTGGTGCTGCGTTCACCGTTTAACGTCACCTGGCAGCGTCTGCCAGCGGCGCTGAAGCGTGTGGGCATGGAAGTGACCGATGACAACCGCGCGCAGGGTAGTCTGAAAGTGACCTACAAACAGCCAGGCAGCAGCGCGTTCGACGCGATTGGTGCGAAAGATCCTGAGCTGCCAAACGGCGATTACAAATTGCAGGTTGGCGATCTGGATAACCGCAGCAGTCTGCAGTTCATTGATCCTAAGGGCCATGTGCTCACTCAGGCGCAGAATGACGCGCTGGTGGCGGTGTTCCAGGGCGCACTGAACAAATAAATTGCCAAAGGGCCGGAGATTCTCCGGCCTTTTTGTTTTGGATTTGGCATAATAGCGCCCGGCGAAGTAAACGATTGCGTCAGGCAGTCATCGCGCGGTGAAACACCGCTGAACACGGGTTCTTTCATGTTTGGAGTTAATGAGATGCAAAAGCGAGCTGAGTTGTATCGCGGTAAAGCGAAAACCGTATACAGCACCGATAATCCGGATCTGCTGGTACTTGAATTCCGCAACGATACGTCAGCAGGAGACGGTGCACGAATCGAGCAATTTGATCGCAAAGGAATGGTGAACAACAAGTTCAACCATTTCATTATGACCAAATTGCAGGAAGCGGGCATTCCGACCCAGATGGAAGCGCTGCTGTCGGATAACGAAGCGCTGGTCAAAAAGCTGGAGATGGTGCCGGTGGAGTGCGTAGTGCGCAACCGTGCGGCAGGATCGCTGGTAAAACGTCTGGGCGTGGAAGAGGGCATGTTGCTCAATCCACCGCTGTTTGATCTCTTCCTGAAAGATGACGCCAAACACGACCCGATGGTCAACGAATCCTACTGCGAGACCTTTGGCTGGGTCAGCAAAGCCAATCTGGCGCGCATGCAGGAACTGACTTTCAAAGCCAACGACGTACTAAGCAAACTGTTTGATGACGCCGGTTTGATCCTGGTCGACTTCAAACTGGAGTTCGGTCTGTTCAATGGTGAAGTGACGTTGGGCGATGAGTTCTCGCCAGACGGCGCGCGTCTGTGGGACAAAGAGACCATGGACAAAATGGACAAAGACCGTTTCCGTCAGAGCCTCGGTGGCCTGATTGAAGCGTATGAAGAAGTGGCGCACCGCCTGGGTGTGAAACTGGATTAAGTCTTCAGCGATGCCTTTTCGGTGCGCATTCCAGCGCACGGTAAACAGGGTGTCGTCATAGTCGTCATAAATGAAAGGTCGTCATCGTTGGCGGCCTTTTCTGTTTCTACCCTGCCTGCACGTTATTTAATACGCCTCCTTTCTCTCAATCTCGCGACGCTAGCGCCGCAACGCTGGTGATTAGTGATGCCGCCAACTAAAATCATGCAAAACCTTTTAACAGGAGCGAGCCATGCGCTGGCAAGGTCGTCGTGAAAGCGACAATGTAGAAGATCGTCGCAATGATTCACCCGGATTGGGCGGCGGCGGTCGGCAAATCCGCATTCCACGCGGCAAGGGCGGCATCATTCTGCTGATTGTGGTGGCCGTGGCGGGTTATTACGGTTACGACCTCACCGCGCTGCTGGAAGGCGGCACGCCGGTGACACAACAGCAACAGCGCCCGGTGAACTCTGCGCAGGATAATGAGGATGCCAAATTCACTAAGGTGATTCTCGCCACTACCGAAGAGACCTGGGGCACGTTGTTCCAGAAAATGGGCAAACAGTATGTGCCACCTAAGCTGGTGATGTACCGCAACTACACCTCAACCAGCTGCGGCACTGGCCAGTCGGCGATGGGGCCGTTTTACTGTCCGGCGGATCAAACCGTCTATATCGATCTGTCGTTTTACGATGATATGAAAACCAAGCTGGGTGCGGGGGGTGACTTTGCGCAGGGCTATGTGATTGCCCATGAAGTCGGCCACCACATCCAGAAGCTGCTGGGCATCGAGCCTAAAGTGCGTCAGATGCAGCAGGGTGCCACTCAGACACAGGCCAATCAGCTGTCGGTGAAAATGGAGTTGCAGGCAGACTGCTTTGCCGGCGTGTGGGGCCATTATGTGCAGCAGCAAAATATGCTGGAAGTGGGCGACCTCAAGAAAGCGCTGGATACCGCAGAAGCGATTGGTGATGACCGATTGCAGCAGAAAAGCCAGGGCCGCGTGGTGCCGGATAGCTTCACACACGGCACTTCACAACAGCGCTATACCTGGTTCAAACGCGGTTTTGACAGCGGCAATCCCGGCGACTGCAACACCTTCGCCGCCAATTGATGTCGTTAGTTGATATCACCGCCGCGATGCAGCGAGCGGGCATTCGCCGCCTGTGTGTTGTCTCCGGTGAAGCCGGTTGGGCGTTGCAGCAGGCAGTTGAGTGGCGTGCAGCGCTGTCCGGCGACTGGCTGACGCTCAGCGACAGCGATGATTTCCCCCAACGCGTCGCACCCGCTGCACTGCGCACGCTATTAGGGCGTGAATTCCAGCATGCGATTTTCGATGCGCGCAGCGGTTTCCATGCAGAGGCCTTTGCGGCGTTGGCTGGCACGTTGCGTGCGGGGAGCTGGTTGTTGCTACTGACGCCGCCGTGGCGAGACTGGGCCACGCAAGCGGATTGCGATAGCCTGCGCTGGGCCGATGTCGGCGAACCGATCGCCACGCCTCATTTCATTCACCATCTGCAGCAGCTGATTGAGCAGGATCCGCAGGTCATATTGCTGCATCAGCATGAGCATGAGCGCGCACCTGAATTGCTGCAGCAACACCAGCCTGCGCGCGCATCCGGATTACTGCATCAGCATCAACCTGAGCGCGCATCTGAATTACTGCATCAGCATCAACCTGAGCGCGCACCCGAATTACAGCACCCACACCAGCCTGCGCGTACTCCTGCCTTACTGGACTTACCCGATTGGCATTGCCAGGCTCCACAGCAGCAGGCGCGGATCCTGCAACAGCTGCTTAAGATGCCCTCCGGCGTGGCGGTGATCACGGCTGCACGTGGACGTGGCAAATCGGCGCTGGCCGGGATGCTGGCGAAGCATAATCAGCACTGCCTGGTGACGGCACCGGCCAAAGTTTCCACTGAGGTGCTGGCAGCGTTTGCCGGTGAACATTTTCATTTTATGGCGCCGGATGCCATTCTCGCGATGGATGCTGAGCCGTCAGTGCAATGGCTGATCGTTGATGAAGCGGCCGCGATTCCAGCACCGTTGTTGCAGCAGCTAGTGCAGCGTTTCCCCCGTGTGCTGATGATCACCACCGTGCAGGGTTACGAAGGCACCGGGCGCGGCTTTATGCTGCGCTTCTGCGCCACCCTGCCACAGGTGCGTTATTTCCAGCTTGATGAACCACTGCGCTGGTCAGCGCACGATCCGCTGGAGCAGTGGCTAAGCCAGGCGCTGTTGTTTGAGGATGCGATAGAAAGCGAACTGGACGGCGAAATAACGATTTTCCCCGCCACGCCAGAGCAAGGAGCACTGGAAGCGGGCTACCGTCTGCTGGCGAGCGCCCATTATCGCACTTCTCCCATTGACCTGCGGCGCATGCTGGATGCGCCCGGCATGCGTTTCTGGCTGGCAGGAACACCAGAAAATATTGTCGGCGCTCTGTGGCTGGTGGAAGAGGGGGGATTAGACAAATCGCTGGCTGATGCCGTCTGGGCGGGGGTGCGCCGTCCTCGCGGCAACCTGGTCGCTCAGTCGCTGGCTGCACATGCGGGATTTGCAGAAGCCGCCACCTTACGCTCGCAGCGCATCAGCCGCATCGCCGTGTTAGCCGCACAACGGCAGCGCGGCATTGGCAGCGCGCTTGTTGCCGCGGCACAACAGCAGGCAGATGGCTGCGATTTCCTTTCCGTGAGTTTTGGCTATACCGAAACGCTGTGGCAGTTCTGGCAGCGCTGTGGCTTTACCCTGGTGCGCATCGGCTCACAGCGTGAAGCCAGCAGCGGTTGCTATGCGGCGATGGCGATACTTGCCTTAACGCCCGCCGGAGAACAACTGCAGCAGCAGGCGGCACAGCGATTTGCGCGTGACGCGGTGTGGTTGCGTGACATTATTGATGTTCCCTTCAAGACGACCGATCACTCTCAGACACTGAGCGAGGATGACTGGCCGCTGCTGGCAGGATTTGCCTGGGCGCAACGGCCGTATGAAGCGAGCTATGCCGCTTTGCAGCGCCTGGTGCGAGCCTCTTCGCAACCTCTGCTTGAAGCCATACTTGTGCAAAAACAAGCGCTGAGTGCTGTAGCGCAGCAAGCGGGGCTCAGTGGTCGTAAAGCTTTGGTGCAACGCTTACGCCAGGAGACGGCTGAGGCGTTAATTCAGTGCAATACCCGCCGGGCGGAACAGTGGCAGCAGCAGTTGGCATCGTTGCAATAAATCCATTATCTCGTTCAAATTTTCCCAATATCACTCCCGCCTCAGCGGCGTATAGTGATTTGAGGAGGATCTTATGGCACTACGATATGTAATTGTTCAGCAACCGACACACGCTGCGCAGCTATTTTTGCTGTATCACGGCGTGAATGACAATCCTGATTCGATGGCGCAAGTCGGCAACTGGTTCGCCAAAGCGTTTCCGGAGGCGTTCGTTGTCTCAGTGGGGGCGCCCTATCCGGCTAGTGAGCCGCAGGGTCGCCAATGGTTTGCGGATATTCCCGCGCATGACCGCTCGGAACAGCAGGGCGTGAATGCCGTGATGCCGATGTTTGTGGAATCGGTGCGTCACTGGCAGCAGGCATCGGGTGTCCGGCCGGAAGCTACCGCGCTGGTTGGCTTTTCGCAGGGCGGCACCATGGTACTGGAAGGCGTCAAAGCCCATGCCGATCTGGCAGGACGCGCGATTGTGTTTAGCGGTCGTTACAGCACGCTGCCGGAGCGCGTCAGCTCTCGTAATACCATTCATCTGATCCACGGTGATTATGATGATCAGATCCCGCTGGAGCATGCCGAAGCCGCAATGCAACGGTTAACCGCACTGGGTGGGGATGTGACGCTGGATGTGGTGGACGATTTGCCGCATGCCATTGATGATCGCAGCATGCAACTGGCGTTGAATCATCTGCGTTATACCATTCCGCGTCGCTACTTCGACGAGGCGCTCAGCGGGGCTAAACCGGGCGATGATGATGTCATCATGATGATGTGATGGTTGAACAGCGAGGGTTGCTCTTAACGTAACGGCGAGATTAATCGCGCAATTCTGTAGCGACTTCGCTATCAGATGCGCGGCGCATCACGCCGCTACGTTTACAGGGAGGAGATTAACCGCAATTATTTTTTCTTCGGCCAGTCGTCGTCATCGTCCCATTTATCGTTAAAGTCGCGATGCGGTGGTAAATCCGGTTTATTATCCATAAACTTTTTGTGATCGATACGTTTTAAGTCTTTATAAACGTTCATTAAAATACCGACCATCAGCAGGATCACTAAGATCCACCAGTACTCTTTAAAGAATTCCATCCCATTGCTCCTTTAGCGTGCTTACTTAGGCGATCAGCTGTTCCATGATGCGCTGGTACATTCGACTCAACATCTGCAGATCTGACGCTTTCACGCACTCATTGATTTTATGAATGGTGGCATTCACCGGGCCCAGCTCCACAACCTGCGCCCCCATCCGCGCGATAAAGCGTCCGTCTGAGGTGCCGCCTGTGGTCAGTAACTGTGGCTTAATTTCATTATAGTGCGCGACAGCATTTACCACGGCATCAACCAGTTTGCCGCGTGAGGTCAGGAACGGCTGGCCGGAAACATTCCACTCCAGCGTGTACCGCAGCTGATGGCGATCCAGCAGGGCGG
Organism: Pantoea folii; assembly: GCF_056678875.1. NCBI lineage: Bacteria > Pseudomonadati > Pseudomonadota > Gammaproteobacteria > Enterobacterales > Erwiniaceae > Pantoea > Pantoea folii. Next base: position 80,465 of record NZ_JBWXON010000017.1, read on the forward strand.
CCACGCGCTCTTTGATCATCTGATCGGTGAGTTCGGTGCTGAAGCGGAAGTTGAACTGCACGAAGAATTCACCGGGGATCACGTTATTGCTACCGGTGCCGGCCTGCACATTGGCAATCTGCATGCTGGTGGGTGGGAAGAATTCGTTGCCCTGATCCCATTCGGTGGCCACCAGCTCATTCAGGGCTGGCATCGCGCGATGCACCGGGTTATCGGCCAGATGCGGATAGGCGACATGGCCCTGCACACCGTGAATGGTGAGATTGGCGGTCATCGAACCGCGACGACCGTTTTTCACCACATCGCCAACGATTTCGGTACTGGAAGGCTCGCCCACCAGGCAGTAATCCATGCGCTCGTTGCGCGCCATTAAACGCTCAACCACTTTCACCGTGCCGTTAACCGCGCTGGCTTCTTCATCGGAAGTGATCAGAAATGCCAGACGTCCTTTATGTTGCGGATTAGCGGCGACAAAACGTTCTGCGGCCACTACCATCGCCGCCAGCGAACCTTTCATGTCCGCGGCACCACGACCAAACAGCATGCCATCACGAATCGAAGGCTCAAACGGCGGGCTGATCCAGCGATTGGCATCACCCGGCGGCACCACGTCGGTGTGACCGGCAAACGCCAGGGTTTCGCCCTGACCACGTGTGGCCCAGAAGTTCAGCGTATCGCCGATGTGCATCTGTTCGACCGTAAAGCCAATCGCTTCCAGACGCGCCACTAACAGCGCCTGACAACCGGCATCATCCGGACTCAGTGACGGGCGACGAATAAGCTGCTGAGCCAGCTCAATGACCGGACAGAACATGTTATGACTTCTCCTGGATAAACGCGTGATAAAGGGAATCTTTAAAACCGACCAGCAAGTCGCCATTTGGCGCAGACAATACCGGACGTTTGATAATGGCAGGCTGGGCGAGCATCACCGCTTTCGCGCTGGCCGCATCAGTCACCGCTGCACGCTCCGCTTCTGGCAGGTTGCGCCAGGTGGTACCGCGCGTATTCAGCAGCACTTCATAGCCAAGCTGGTCGATAAACGATTGCAGCAGCGCATCATCGATGCCATTCACGCGATAATCGTGAAAACGATAGTCGGTGCCGGATTCTGCTAAATAGTTGCGTGCTTTTTTTATGGTGTCGCAATTTTTAATTCCGTACATCACCCACTGCGCTGTCATCGCCTGTTCCCATCCTGTAAAAAATAAAGCGCGAGTTTATCATAGCGCTCTGCTGGCTGTGACCTCTGAGCCATATGGTGCTGCGTTTTATTTGTTTTTTAATGATAATTTCTGCGTTATCAATTCTATTAATTAGGTCCAGTAAACGTTTTCATTCACGTCTCAAATAGTCGCTCGCGGCATCATCAGGCAACTAAGAATTATCCTAAGTATAAAAATATGCTACCTGATAACGCAGGTGATTTTTTCCTGTGGAGTGAATGGTTTGCTGAAATGTGCGTCAGTACGCAATTTCAGCAAAATGACGCTTTTGTGCGCTTTTACCGATGGTGACAAGTGGTGGAAACGTATTCACCTGTAGAAAAAATCGGCGTAGAATCACCCCTACAATAAGAGAGGGTACGATGGTCGACACCGAAATGGGAAACTGGAAAGAATTCATCGAAGCGATGTTACGTACTAAGTAATTCGCGACGAGAAAAGCAGGGTATTCCCAACTTGCTGTAATTCTAACCACACAAAGCAATAAAGCCGCTATGTCTCCATAGCGGCTTTTTTTATCTTTGGGTTTTAATCGTGTGGCTTATCTTTCAATGGGAAGCGACGACGCACCAGCACAAAGAACAGCGGTACAAAGAAAATCGCTAATATCGTCGCGGAGATCATGCCGCCCATGACGCCCGTTCCGACCGCATGCTGGCTGCCGGAACCCGCCCCGCTGCTGATCGCCATCGGCAGCACGCCGAAGATAAAGGCCAGCGACGTCATCAGAATCGGGCGCAGACGCTGACGTGAAGCCTCCAGCGTCGCCTCCATCAGCTCGCGTCCTTTGCTGTTGATCTCATTGGCGAATTCCACGATCAGGATGGCGTTCTTCGCCGACAAGCCAATCACGGTGAGCAAGCCAACCTGGAAGTACACGTCGTTCTCGAGTCCGCGCATCCAGGTTGCCACCAGCGCACCGACCACGCCGAGCGGCACCACCAGCATCACGGAGAACGGAATCGACCAACTCTCATACAGCGCGGCCAGACACAGGAACACCACCAGCAGCGAAATCGCATACAGCGCAGGTGCCTGTGAACCGGAGATACGTTCCTGATAAGAGGCTCCGGTCCACTGGAAGCCAACGCCTAACGGCAGTTGCCCCACCAGTTTCTCCATCACATCCATCGCGGTGCCGCTACTGACGCCATTGGCGGCCTCGCCGACGATCTCCAGTGAAGAGTAGCCGTTGTAACGTTCCAGACGCGGCGAACCGGTTTCCCAACGGCTGGTGGCGAAGGCGGAGAAGGGCACCATAGTGCCGCTACTGTTGCGAACGTACCATTTGTTGATATCGCCTGGCAGCATGCGGAACTCCGCACCGGCCTGCACATACACCTTTTTCACGCGGCCACGATCGAGGAAGTCATTCACATAGGTTGAGCCCCATGCGGTGGTCAGCGTGTCATTGATGGTGTCGAGCGAAACGCCCAGCGCCTGGGCTTTGCGCTGATCGACATCAATTTGCAGCTGCGGGCTGTCATCCAGGCCGTTGTGACGCACGCGAGACAGGGCCGGATTGCTGTCGGCCAACTCCAGTAGCTTGTCACGCATCGCCATCAACTGGGTATGACCAATGCCGCCGTGATCCTGCAGCTCCATATCAAAGCCCGATGAGCTGCCCATGCCGGTAATCGCCGGTGGGCTGCTGGCGATCACGCGGCCTTCTTTGATCTTGTGAAAGGCTTTGGTGGCGCGATCGATGATGGCGAAAGAGGTACGATCGCTGCCTGGACGCTCTTCCCAGTTTTTCAGGCGTACAAACAGGCGCGCCACGTTTTGGCCGTTACCACCCGGACCGGCACCGATGGTTGAGAACACCGACAGCACGTTGTCTTTCTCGGCGGTCATGTAATAGTTTTCAACTTTCGCCACCACGTTGGAGGTCTGCTGCAAGGTCGCGCCCGGCGGCAGCTGCACCTGCGTCAGGAATACGCCCCGGTCTTCCAGCGGCAGGAACGAGGTCGGCAGCTTGATAAACAGAAACGCCATTACGCCGATGGTGCCGAGATAGAGCACCAGCCAGCGCCCGCCCTTCATCAAGATACGCGCAACTCCGCGTTCGTAGCGTTCCGCGCTGGCATTAAAGTTGCGGTTAAACCAGCCAAAGAAGCCGCGACGTCCATGATGATGGCCTTGTTCAAGGGGTTTGAGCAGCGTCGAGCACAGGGCTGGCGTCAGAATCATCGCCACCAACACCGACAACACCATCGCCGACACGATGGTGATCGAAAACTGGCGATAGATAGCGCCCACGGTGCCGCCGAAGAAGGCCATCGGTACGAATACCGCCGACAGCACCAGCGCAATGCCCACCAGCGCCCCCTGGATCTGTCCCATCGATTTTCGCGTGGCGGCGCGCGGTGAAAGTCCTTCCTCACTCATGATGCGTTCAACGTTCTCCACCACCACGATGGCGTCATCCACCAGCAGGCCGATGGCGAGCACCATGGCGAACATGGTGAGCGTGTTGATACTGAATCCGCAGGCATACAGCACCGCGAAGGTGCCGAGCAGCACCACCGGTACGGCAATGGTCGGAATCAGCGTGGCGCGAAAGTTCTGCAGGAACAGATACATCACCAGGAACACCAGCAGAATAGCTTCCAGCAGCGTTTTCACCACGTCGGTGATCGAGGCTTTCACAAACGGCGTAGTTTCGTAGGCGATTTTGGCTTCCAGCCCGTGCGGGAAGTAGTGCGACAACTCTTCCACACGTGCACGCACCAGCTTATCGGTGTTCATTTCGTTGGCACCGGACGCCAGCTTAATACCGAGACCGGACGCCGCCTGACCGTTGTAGCGGCTGAGGAAGTCGTATTTTTCCGCCCCCATCGCCACGTCAGCCACATCGCCCAGTGTTACCACCGAGCCGTCACTGTTGGTTTTCAGCGTGATGGCTTTGAACTGCTCTGGGGTTTGCAACATCGACTGAGCATTGACGGTGGCATTGAGCGCTTGTTTATCCACCGATGGCAAGCCGCCAACCTGGCCGACCGCCACCTGGGTGTTCTGCGATTCAATCGCCGTCACCACGTCATCGGTGGTCAGCGCATAGGCAATCAGCTTGTTAGGATCGAGCCAGATACGCATCGCGTATTGCGAACCATAGGCATCAACCTGACCCACACCATCGATGCGGCTCAGCGGATCCTGAATGTTACTGGCGACATAATCTGAAATATCCTGTTTGTCCATACTTCCGTCGGTAGAGACAAACGCAATCATCAGGATATTGCTGTCACCGGTTTTATTCACCGTGACGCCCTGAGATTGAACGGCGGCGGGTAATTTACGCAGTGCGGATTGCAGCTGGTTTTGTACCTGCTGGCGGGCTTCATCAGGATTGGTGCCAGCGGTAAAGGTGAGGGTGATTTGCGCCTGACCCGTGTTACTGCTGTTAGAGGACATATACATTAGGTTATCGATACCGGTCATGTTCTGTTCGATAACCTGGGTAACGGTGTTCTCCAGCGTTTCCGCAGAGGCACCGGGATAATTGGCAGTAATACGCACGTTAGGCGGTGCGAGATCGGGATACTGCTCAATGGGCAGGGAGATGATCGCTAGTGTGCCGCAAAGACAAAGCAAAATAGCCAAAACCCAGGCAAAAATGGGGCGGTCGATAAAAAAATTCGACATGGAACCGACACTCCTCAGCTGCGTATTTTTTACTTTTATTATGTAAAACGTGAAGCGCAGTCGGCTTCACGTCGGCGGAGTGCAAGGTGCTATCCCGAAAACTCCTGCTGCTGCCTACTGTACGCGGCGCAAATTAGAGAATCGTGGATAAATTATGGAGAAAGTGTAAATGTCGTGCTGGTTTTCTGTGCGCTGCTACACATTGCGGCTCTCGAGCCAGAGTACCGTGGCGGCGACGCGTGAACGAACGTCCAGTTTACGCAGCAGATTGCGGATGTGCACTTTTACCGTTTCTTCGGAAATATGCAAGGTGGCGGCAATCTCTTTATTAGATAACCCGCGCGCCACTTCCTGCAATACATCCAGTTCACGCTCGGTGAGTTGTTTGAAAGGATTGGCGCTCGGCTGGCGCGTTGCCAGATATTCTGCCACCACTTCACTAAACACATTCTCACCCATTGCACCGCGCATGACCTGCGCCAGCAATAATTCCGGCTCACTGTCTTTTAGCAAATAGCCATCAGCGCCGGCATCGACCATGGCGTAAATATCATTGCGTGCGTCGGAAACGGTCAGTACCAAAATGCGCGAAGCGATCCCTTCATGGCGCAGGGCTTTAAGGGTATCTAAACCCGACATGCCTTTCATGTTCAGATCGAGCAATATCACATCGGGCGAGAGGCGACGTGCTTCAGCCAGCGCTTCTGTACCGTTGTTGGCTTCGGCCACCACTTCCAGACGTGGTTCCAGTGCAAGCAGTTGGCGGATGCCACGACGCATCAGCGGATGATCGTCAACGATCATAATAGTCAGGGAAGAGGGGGCCATAAATTCTCCAGTCAAAGTCCATTTAACATAAGTGTATCGCGTTAAGCCAGCCGGTGTGCCGGTCGCGGTGGGAAACGCAGCGTAACGCGCGTGCCACGCGTCTGCGGAGTAATCAGTAAGCTGCCAGAAAGCCGGGCAGCGCGCTCCGCCATTATCGTCAGACCGTAATGGCCTGGAGGTTCTTCCAGGCTACGGATGCCGCAACCGTCATCTTCAATCGTCAGCAAATGGAATGCGTCTTCATCGCGCTGATAAAAAATATGGATTTGCTGCGCCTGTGCGTGACGAATGGCGTTCAGCAGGGCTTCACGTGCAATCTGCAGCACATGCACCTGCTGTTGCGCATCCAGCGTTTGCAGGCCCGATTGGTAATCGAAGGCGATCGCGGCGTGAGACTGTTCCTGCAACGGGGCGATCATTGCCTGCATCGCCTGCACTAAATCTGCCTGTTCGATAGTCAGACGAAAGGTCGTCAGTAACTCGCGCAGTTGCTGATAGGCCTCGGCCAGGGCGCGATCAAACTCGGCAATAATCGATTGTGCCTGGGGCTGGGTGTGATCGACATTGCGGCGCAACAACGTGAGCTGGATGCGCAGGAAGGAGAGCGACTGCGCCAGCGAATCATGCAGTTCACGCGCGATGGTGGATCGCTCTTCTATTAATAGCATCTGCTGGTACTGTTTTTGCGTCTGCCAAATCCATAACGAACGCGCCAGCATGTTGGCCAGGCTTTGCATCAGTTCATCGGCAGGAGGCGCTCGCCGTGTTTGCCAGCACAGTTCGCCGAGTGACTGATCTTCTTGTTGCAGCGGCAAACGATGCCATTCGAGACCGTCCTCTGCCACGCCGGCCTGAAAATCAATGCCGTCGCTGGTGATGCTCAATACGGTCAACGCTTCACGACGTTGCACCAGTCGCAGTAATCCCTGGAACAACTCTGGGTTCAGTGGGCTGCTGGTGAGGACCTGTGAGCATTCATAGAGTAATTTCAACGTGCGGTTGGCTTGCGTCAGATCTTCCGTTTTATTGCGCACCGCCAGCTCGAGCAGGCGATAGTGCGAGTGCAGACGTTCAGCCATGTGAGTAAAAGCTTGTGCCAGCACGCCCAATTCGGTGGGCTGGGAAACCGATAACGGGGGAAAGCTGAAATTCGCCTGCTCAACGTATTGGCTGGCAGTAACCAGTGAATCCAGCGGGCGCACCACGTTGCGACGAATAAAACGGATGGTCCACAGCGCCAGTGCCACAATCGCCAGAAAGCCAAACAGGCTGCTGGCCGCCACCAGATGCATTTTCAATTCGGCGTAATGTTGCAGTGCCAGCACAAAGCGATCAATCTCACTCACGTAACTGGCAACGCGTTGCTGATAGATCTGCGCGCGCTCGGGCTGAAGCGTTAGCTGTAACTGCGGCCAGCTGTCGCGCAGATAGCGATAGCGACTGGCCACTTCTTGCGGCACCCATGGGCGTTCCAGATGCTGCAGAGCCGGTGAGCTGAGGGTTTGCTGATAGATTTGGATGTGCTGCGTCAACTGCTGCGGATCGCGCGTGGTATCCCAGGCAAGGCGGTACATTTGCATGCGCAGTGAGCCGGCGACATTCACCGCTTCGGCATCACGCAAACTGCTGGAGAGCGTTAACAGCGCCAGGCCGGTGGTGAGCAGCGATAACAACACAATCGCGCTCAGGGCACGGGCCATGGTGCGGGTAACAGGACGTTTCACTATCACAATAAAACCCTTATAAGAGCGTGGGATTATAAGGCAGCGTCAGGCAGACAGCGAGCCGGAATCGTCACATCAGGTTACTTTTAGCAGAGAAATCCACTTCTCTTTACCTTTCCCTGGATTGCATCTCGTTAGCTGGCGAATTATTGAACGGCTTTACGGCCTGCTGTGCCTGCTTTTCATTACTTCGCTGATAATTTGCAGCGTAATCACTTTTATGAACGGACGACAACAGGAGCAAATGATGAAGACACCGATTGCCATTCTGACTGCTGCACTGCTTGCCACCGCAAGTTTCACGGCCTTCGCCGCGCAACCCTTAAGTGCTGAGCAGGCGGAAAACCTGCAAAGCAGCGGTACCGTTTCCATCAGCGGCGTTCGCGGTTCCATCGATGATGCAACCCGCCAGCTGTCGCAGAAAGCGGAAGATATGGGCGCCAGCCATTACCGCGTAATTGGCGTGCAAAACCCAGGCGACTCCAGCCTGTGGAGCGGCACCGCAGAGATTTATCGTTAATCCCCTCCCGTAGTATTTCCCTGTAGCCACCCCTTTACCGGCCATTCACTGGCCGGTTTTTTTGTGCACCGCGACCGATTCTTACAAATCAACTCGTGCAACCAAACGGTATTTTTTGCTTCGTTCATGCAGAACGGGTAGGATTCATCGCCGTAAATTCCCGGCTCACCGCGCGACATCGTTCCGCCGTATCGGTAGCGGGTTTTACCCCATTTCGCACCGCCGCACGCAAACGATTGGTCAGGCGATGATTGATGGTCAGGACAAACAGGAAAGCTATGAATTCAACTAAAAAAACCGCAGCCGAACAACGCGCTGCGAAAAGACGCTGGCTCAATTCCCACGACAGCGGTTACCACAAAGCAATGGGTAACCGTCAGGTACAAATGATCGCCATTGGCGGTGCCATCGGTACCGGCCTGTTCCTTGGTGCAGGCGCGCGCTTGCAGATGGCTGGTCCTGCTCTGGCACTGGTTTATCTGGTGTGCGGTATCTTCTCCTTCTTTATCCTTCGTGCGTTGGGCGAACTGGTATTACACCGCCCATCAAGCGGCAGCTTTGTTTCTTATGCACGTGAATTCCTCGGGGAAAAAGCGTCATACGTGGCAGGCTGGATGTACTTCGTTAACTGGGCGATGACCGGTATCGTGGATATCACCGCAGTTGCGTTGTATATGCACTACTGGGGCGCGTTTGGTGATGTGCCGCAGTGGGTATTTGCCCTTGGCGCACTGGCGATTGTCGGTACCATGAACATGATCGGCGTGAAGTGGTTCGCCGAAATGGAGTTCTGGTTCGCATTGGTGAAAGTGCTGGCGATCGTGGTGTTCCTGATCGTCGGTGTGGTGTTCCTGGGCAGCGGTAAACCGCTGGACGGCAATACTACCGGCTTCCATCTGATCACGGACAACGGCGGTTTCTTCCCGCACGGCTTGCTGCCGGCGCTGGTGTTAGTGCAAGGTGTGGTGTTTGCCTTCGCCTCGATTGAGTTGGTGGGCACCGCGGCCGGGGAGTGTAAAGACCCGAAAACCATGCTGCCTAAAGCCATCAACAGCGTGATCTGGCGTATTGGTCTCTTCTACGTCGGTTCGGTGGTGCTGCTGGTACTGCTGCTGCCATGGAACGCCTATCAGGCGGGGCAAAGTCCGTTTGTGACCTTCTTCTCCAAACTGGGCGTGCCTTACATTGGTAGCGTGATGAACATCGTGGTGCTGAGCGCAGCGTTGTCGAGCCTCAACTCGGGCTTGTACTCCACCGGTCGTATTCTGCGCTCCATGTCGATGGGCGGTTCTGCGCCACAGTTCATGTCGAAGATGAGCAAACAGCAGGTGCCGTTCGCCGGTATCCTCGTTACCATCGCGGTGTACGTGGTCGGTGTGGTGCTCAACTACTATGTGCCATCGCAGGTGTTTGAGATCGTACTGAACGTGGCTTCACTGGGCATCATCTCTTCCTGGGGCTTTATCGTGGTGTGCCAGATGCGTCTGCGCAAAGCGATTAAAGAAGGTAAAGCGGAAGACGTTAGTTTCAAGCTGCCGTGGGCACCGTTCACCTCATGGCTGACGCTGCTGTTCCTGGTGAGCGTGCTGGTGTTGATGGCGTTTGATTATCCAAACGGTACCTACACTATTGCATCCATCCCGCTGATTGCCGTGGTACTGGTGCTGGGCTGGTTCGGTGTGCGCAAACGCGTGCATGCGGAAGCCATGAAAGAGCACGACCATCATCATGACGAACAGGATGATGGGGCAGCTAAGCTGGCGGAAGATAGCTCGCGTTAATCGCAGCCATTCTCATCAACGGGGGCCTTTTGGCCCCCGTTTTCATTTCAATTGTCCTTCCCTTGATCCCACATCGGGATATACACCTTTCGGGTGATATAGCCCTGCAAAAGCTCAGGGTATTTTACGCCTCATCTCAAGCTGGCTAAACGAGGTGAGCGCATGACGCACTCCATTCTCCCTGAAAGCAGTTGGCACGTATGCGGTCTGGTCATCCAGGCGCGATCTCACGCCATCCCGGCGGTAAAGCAGGGATTGCTGTTGCTTTCTGATTGCGAAATCGCCGCCGAAGACAGCGCACGCGGCACGCTGGCCGTGACCCTGGGTGCTGCTGATAGTCGCGCCTTGCTGAATAACATCGAAGCCACCCGCAATATCCCGCATGTATTGGCCGTTTCTCTGGTGTATCACCAGCAAGACGAAACGGAATATCGTCACAAGGAAGCATCATGAAAGTCAGTCGTCGAGAATTTATGAAGGCCAATGCGGCCGCAGCGGCGGCAGTGGCCGCAGGACTTACGATTCCCAGCGTCACCAAAGCCGTGACCGCACTGGGCGCCCCGATCCGCTGGGAAAAGGCGCCGTGTCGTTTTTGTGGCACCGGTTGTGGCGTGCTGGTGGGCACGCAAGAGGGACGCGTGGTGGCCTCACAGGGCGATCCGCAGGCGGAAGTAAACCGTGGGTTGAACTGCATCAAAGGTTATTTCCTGCCCAAGATCATGTACGGGAAAGACCGCCTGACGCAGCCGTTGCTGCGCATGACCGATGGCCACTACGACAAAGAAGGTGAGTTTACCCCGGTGAGTTGGGATCAGGCTTTCGACATCATGGAACAGAAGTTCAAAGCGGCGCTAAAAGCCAACGGGCCTGAATCCATTGGCATGTTCGGTTCCGGTCAATGGACGGTATGGGAAGGGTATGCCGCCTCTAAATTGATGAAAGCCGGTTTCCGCACCAACAATCTCGATCCTAACGCGCGCCACTGCATGGCCTCGGCGGTGGTGGGCTTTATGCGTACCTTCGGCATGGATGAACCGATGGGCTGCTACGATGACATCGAAGTGGCCGATGCCTTTGTGCTGTGGGGCTCGAACATGGCCGAGATGCATCCGATTCTCTGGTCACGCCTGACCGCCCGTCGCCTGAGCGATGACAATGTCAAAGTCGCGGTGCTCTCAACCTATCGCCATCGTAGTTTCGAACTGGCTGATAACGGCATGGTGTTTACGCCGCAGAGCGATTTGGCGATTCTCAACTTTATTGCCAACTACATTATTCAGAACAACAAAGTCGATAAAACCTTCCTGCAGAATCACGTGACGCTGCGTAAAGGCGTCACGGATATCGGCTATGGATTGCGCCCAAGCGATCCGCGTCAGGCTTCAGCGAAAAACCCGGATAGCGGCGAATCTACGCCGATCAGCTTCGACGAGTACGCCAAATTCGTTGCCGAGTACACGGTGGAAAAAGCCAGTGAGATGAGCGGCGTCGAGCAGGACCAACTGATTGCGCTGGCCGAATTGTATGCCGACCCGAATGTTAATGTGGTCTCCTACTGGACCATGGGCTTTAACCAGCATACGCGCGGCGTGTGGGCCAATAACCTGTGCTACAACATCCATCTGCTGACCGGAAAAATCTCGCGCCCCGGCACCGGTCCCTTCTCGCTCACCGGGCAACCCTCCGCGTGCGGAACCGCACGTGAAGTCGGTACCTTCTCGCATCGCCTGCCCGCAGACATGGTGGTGAATAACGATAAGCACCGTGCGACGGCCGAAAAACTATGGAAGCTGCCGCAAGGCACCATTCCCGCCAAAATCGGCCTGCATGCGGTCGCTCAGGATCGCGCGCTGAAAGACGGCAAGCTCAATGCCTACTGGGTGATGTGTAACAACAACATGCAGGCGGGACCGAACCTGACACAGGAGCGCATGCCGGGCTGGCGTGATGCACGCAACTTTATCGTGGTGTCCGATCCTTATCCCACCGTCAGTGCTTTGTGTGCGGACTTGATCCTGCCGACGGCAATGTGGGTGGAGAAAGAGGGCGCTTACGGCAACGCCGAGCGTCGTACCCAGTTCTGGCATCAACAGGTGAAAGCACCGGGTGAAGCCAAATCGGATCTGTGGCAGATGGTGAATTTCGCTAAGCGTTTCCGCGTGGCGGAAGTCTGGCCGGAAGCGTTGATTGCCCAACAGCCAGAGCTGCGGGATAAAACCTTGTATGACGTGCTGTACGCCAACGGCCAGGTTAATCAATTCCCGTTGAGCGAAGTGGCCGACGATCGACTGAACGACGAGGCGCGCGATTTTGGCTTCTACATCCAAAAAGGCCTGTTTGAAGAGTATGCCAGCTTTGGTCGCGGACACGGTCACGATCTGGCGCCATTCGATGCCTATCATGAAGCGCGCGGATTGCGCTGGCCGGTGGTGAATGGCAAAGAGACGCGCTGGCGCTACCGCGAAGGCTTTGACAGCTACGTCAAAGCGGGCGAGGGCGTGCGTTTCTATGGCAAGCCAGATGGCAAAGCCACCATTTTTGCCCTGCCGTATGAGCCACCCGCTGAAGCACCGGACGCCGAGTACGATATGTGGTTCTGTACCGGCCGCGTGCTGGAACACTGGCACACCGGCACCATGACGCGTCGCGTGCCGGAGCTGCATCGTGCCGTGCCGCAGGCGCTGCTGTATATCCATCCGCTGGACGCCAAAGATCGCGGTTTCCGCCGTGGCGAGAAGGTCCGCGTGGTATCACGTCGGGGTGAAACCGTGGCGACTGTCGAAACGCGCGGACGTAATCAACCGCCAAAAGGGCTGGTGTTTATGCCGTTCTTTGATGCTGGCGTGCTGGCCAACAACGTCACGCTGGATGCCACCGATCCGCTATCGAAGCAGACCGATTACAAAAAATGCGCCGTTAAGCTGGTCAAAATTTAAGGCAGGATGCAATGAAACCCTTATTTACTCTTATCACCGTTGCCGCCCTGACGCTGGGCGGCGTGGTTTACGCGGGTCATGGCGTGGATCTCACACAATCTCCGGAAGTCACGGCCACGCAGCAGGGCACGATCCATCAGCCTAAAGAGCAGAGCCGCAAACCGCTGAACTACGTGAATCAGCCGCCGGTGATCCCGCACAGCGTCGATGGCTACCAGGTGACGAAAAACGTCAACCGCTGCCTGCAGTGCCACGGCACGCAGAGCTATCTGACCACCGGCGCACCGCGCGTGAGCCCAACACACTTTACCGATCGTGATGGCCTGGTGAGCAGCACGGTATCGCCGCGTCGCTACTTCTGTTTGCAGTGCCACGTCCCGCAAACCGATGCCAAACCGGTGGTGGAGAACACCTTTAAACCGGCTAACGGCTTTGGGCAGTGAGGTTATCAATGAAACAGAGATTATTACGCATCTGGCGCTGGTGGCGACGCCCCAGCCGCTTAGCACTCGGCACGCTGCTGATTTTGGGTTTTGCCGGTGGGATTATTTTCTGGGGCGGTTTTAATACCGCAATGGAGATGACCAACCGCGAGCAGTTCTGCATTGGCTGCCATGAGATGCGCAACAACGTGTATCAGGAGTATATGCAGACGGTGCACTACAACAACCGCAGCGGTGTGCGTGCAACCTGCCCGGATTGCCATGTGCCGCACGAATGGGGTCCGAAAATGCTGCGCAAATTGCAAGCCAGCAAAGAGGTGTACGCCAAGATCTTCGGCCTGATCGACACACCGCAGAAGTTTGAAGAGACGCGTATCGAGCTGGCACAGAATGAGTGGCGCAGGATGAAGAACAATAATTCGCAGGAGTGCCGAAACTGCCACAACTTCGAGTATATGGATTTCACCGCGCAGAAGACGGTGGCAGCAAAAATGCACAGCAAAGCGGTGGAGGATGGGCAAACCTGTATTGATTGCCACAAAGGAATTGCGCATCACCTGCCGGATATGAGCGAGCAGAAGAACGGTTTTTGATTTTTGCATTGCCATCCATTCGCGCGATAAATCGCGCCGCTACTTCTCTCTGCACCTTGCCGTAGCGGCGCAATGTATTGCGCGACCGTTTTCGTCCTTCATTGCACACTGACCGCACGAATTCAGATAGTTTTCCCCGCCGCTAGCGCCTATTATCTCAGGCTCCCTCATTAAGCGGTGGAGCGGCCATGTCGTTAAAGATCAACATCATTAAAGATAAGTTACTGTCAGATAATTACTTTATCCTGCGTAACTTCACCTACGAACTGACCCGCAGCAACGGCGAAGTCGTGCGCCACAAACGCGAAGTCTATGACCGCGGCAATGGCGCCACCATCCTGCTTTATAACCGCGACAAGAACACCGTGCTGCTGATTCGTCAGTTCCGCATTGCGACTTACGTTAACGGTAATGCCAGCGGTGAATTGATTGAGACCTGCGCAGGGCTGCTTGATAACGATTCGCCAGAAGATTGTATCCGCAAAGAAGCCATCGAAGAGACCGGCTATGAAGTCGGCAAGGTCGAGAAGCTGTTTGAAGCCTACATGTCACCGGGTGGCGTGACCGAAATCGTCCATTTCTTCGCGGCAGAGTATAGCGATGCAATGCGCGCCAACGCCGGTGGTGGCGTGGAAGATGAAGAGATTACCGTGCTGGAGTTGCCTTTCCCGCAAGCGCTGGCGATGGTGAAAGACGGTCGCATCCTCGATGGTAAAGCGATTATGCTGCTGCAACACGCGCAAATTGCGGGTTGGTTAAAAGCCTAACCGGTGCATCACTAAGGGCGACTTTCATGGCCGCCCGCAGTCATTCAGGCCATCACTTCCAACGGCTCTGGCACGCACTCCGGATGGGCCTGCATACGCGCCAGCGCTTCGGCGTACGACGGCATAGAGTTGGCCGCACCAGAACGCTCCACACACAACGAAGCAAACGCCGAAGCGAACAGAGCCGCCTGTGGCAGTTCATCTCCCGAAGCTAAACGCGCTGCCAGCGCACCGTTAAACGCATCGCCCGCGCCGGTGGTATCCAGCGGTTGTGCCGGGAACAGCGGAATGCGCAGCGGCTGCTGTTCCGCATTGGACAACAGGGCGCCCGCCATCCCCAGGGTAATAATCACCTGACGCGCGCCTTTGCGGTGCATCACTTCTGCGGCTTTCTGCGCACTGGCAAAATCCGTCACCTTTACGCCGGTAATCTGCATCGCTTCGGTGCTATTGGGCGTCAGTAAATCCACCTTCGCCAGCAGTGCATCACTCACTTTTTGCCACGGCGCCGGGTTTAAAATCACAAAGGTGCCACCCGCACGCGCATTATCAATCATGCGCTGAATGGCATTCAGGTTGTTCTCTAGCTGCACCAACAAGATATCCGCTGCGGCTACCGTAGGCTGACAGCGCGACACTTCCGCCGCCGTCACCGTGGTGTTCGCGCCTGGGAACACCGAAATCATGTTTTCAGCATCATCCCCGGCCACATAAATCAGTGCGTTGCCGGTAGGCTTCTCTTTACAGGTAAACAGCGTAATCGCATCAAAGCCGGTTTTTTCGAGGTGACGACGGGCGAAAGTGCCAAAATCATCATTACCGACCTTGCCGATATAGTGCACGCGCGCCCCGGCACGCAGCGCCGCCGTGGCCTGGTTTGCGCCTTTGCCGCCCGGTCCCATCATGCTGTTATGGGCAGTCAGTGATTCACCAGGCAACGGGAAGCGGTTCATCACCGCGACGACGTCGAGGTTGAACGAGCCAAACACACACACTTTTCCTTTCATCATGCACTCCTGAACAGGCGTTCGGCGGCTAAACAGGCACCGCGACAGCCGGTGTGATCGGTGGATTGACTAAACACGATCTTCAAATTGTCACGCGTGGCCGGTGGACGCAGATGCTGCTGAATCTGACTGCGTAACTGCGCCAGCGGGAAGTCCGCCATCGCCAGCACTCCGCCCCCCAGAATCAGGTATTCGGGATCGAGGATGTTCATTTCGGTGGCAATCAGCTGCGCCAAACGATAAACAAATGCCTGCAACTCCGGATGGTCGCCATGTTGCGTAAACAGCGCCGACATATCGGTATTCGGCACGTGAGCCTTAGCCCAGTGACTCAACCAATGGCCCGAAGTCACCGTCTCCGCACAACCCCGGTTGCCGCACGGGCAGGGTAGATCGTTACCGGCAATCGGCACATGGCCCAATTCACCCGCGCCGCCGTGCTGGCCGTGGTAAAAGCGACCATTTATCCACAAGCTGTTGCCCATACCGGTACCGGGATACAAACCTACCGCGTTATCCGGCAACTGTTCCAGCTGCATTAAATCCCACATCATCAGATGGTTAACATCTTTATCCATCGCCACTGGCACGCCAAGACGCTCGGTGAGGATCGCCGCCACAGGCTGATGATCCAGCGCCTGAATAAACGGCAGCGAAATCACCTGCTGACGATCGCGGCTGAGAATGCCCGGCAATCCCAGCATCACGCCGCTCACCGGTTGCTGCTCCAGTGTTTCACTGATTAACTGCCCGAGTGCCGTCAATGCGTCGGGCTGCTGCGCCCAGCTGGCCGTCGGCACCTTGCGGAAGCTGGACCAGATGCGTCCCTCTTCCATCAGCTGCAGACGTGTGCCGGTGCCGCCAATGTCGATGCCCAGCCAGCGTGGAATCATGCGGATACCTTCGCCAGGCCCTGAGCTTCATCAATGCTGTCACGCATCATGTCCCAGGCCGTTGCCAGATCGTCATGGATGTTAAACAGGCCCGAGGTACCGACAATCAGCACTTCTGCACCTGCTCCAACCAGCGTGTTGTAAGTGCGAGTGTTGCAGGAACCATCGATCTCAATCAGATATTTGTGGCCATGCTGCTGCTTCAGGGCTTTCAGTTCCTGCACTTTGGCGACCATTTCCGGGATGAATGGCTGTCCGGCATAGCCAGGATCCACGGTCATCACGGTGATTTTGTCCAGCAGATGAATATAGTGATGGATAAACGATACTGGTGTGGCCGGGTTCAGCACCACGCCGACTTTCTTGCCAAAGCTGCGAATCAGGTTGATCACGCGGAACGCATCGCGGTTGATGGTTTCTGCATGTGGGCAGATGTAGTCGGCACCCGCTTTGGCAATCACTTCAATGAAGTCGGTCGGGTGTTCCACCATCAAATGCACATCCAGCGCCACTTTGGTGTGTGGACGAATCTGCTCAATAAAGAACGGCGACAGCGTGATGTTCTTAACGTAGTGACCGTCCATGATATCGATATGGAGGAAGTCTGCGCGGGAGTCCAGCACTTCCAGCTGGTGCTTGATCTCCATCAGATTCATACACATCAACGACGGGGAGACTTGAATACGCATTAGACTTCCTTTTTTTCGGTCAGAGGATTAAGGGCCGCAGCGAGCTTGCTCAGCTTGACGGCACGATGTTCATTAAAACGGGCTTTGAATTGTTTGAAGGCCAACACCACAATCAGCACTGCGCCCCACATCGCCAGGCTTACGTGCTGGCTGATGTTCATCAGATTGAAACCGGTAGAGAGCACTTGCAGGGCAATCAGCGCCAGTACCACCCCCGTGACGCGGCCGAAGCCACCGTTCGGGTCGGTGCCGCCGAGAATAATTGCCAGCACGGTCAGCAGCAGATACGCATCGCCGTAGCCCATACGCGCTGAGTTAAAGCGCGCCATCATGATCAATCCGGCTAACACGCACAGCAGGCTGGAGATGACGTACACCAGTACCACCATGCGATGCGTGTTGATGCCGCTGAACCAGGTGGCATTAATGTTGCTGCCGCCCATGTAGATGCATTTACCGGCGCGGGTTTTACCCAGGAACAGCGCCAGCAGCGCAGCGGCAATCAGGAACACCCACAGTGGCAGCGGCATACCCAACAGCGTGTTGGAACCGAGTGCCTGCACCACCGATGGCATGCCGCTGACAGCGGCACCTTTGGTTAGCCAGATGCCGATGCCGTTCAGCGTCATCATGGTTGCCAGCGTCACCAGAATCGGGTGAGCACCAATTCGCGTCACCATCACACCGGTGATGACACCGATAAAGGCAGCAATCAGCATTGCGCCGACGATGGCGATAAACAGCCACAGCAGTTGCTGACCGGTGCCGGCATCGGCGGGCAGGGCGCTCATCAGCGTCCAGGCGATAAACAGTGCGGTCAGGTTAGCGGTAGCGATAATCGCCAGGTTCAGGCCGCCGCTGAGGATGGCGATAAACATTGCCAGCGTTAGCAAGCCCAGTTCCGGCAGCTGGAACGCCATACTCATAAAGGTCGAGTCGGTCATAAAGCGGCCCGGCAGCATGAAGGTGAAGATTGCCAGCGCCAGCGCAATCAGCAGCATCAGGCCAATATTGGTGCCGTCCGGACGCAGAGCAGAGAGTGATTTCATGTGAATGCTCCTGTCAGACGAAACTGACGTCAGTTTCTTTACGTTTTTTGTAGTGAGTGACGGCAATCGCCACCATGATCACGCCGCCTACCACGATGTTCATAAAGTAGTTGGAGACGCCAATCAGGTTGAGGCCGTTCTTCAGGATGGCGATCAGGAACACGCCCATCAGTGTGCCGCTCACTGTGCCTTTGCCGCCCATCAGGCTGGCACCGCCGAGCACCGTGGCCGCCAGCACATCCAGCTCGCCGCCGACCAGCGCATTCGGCACCACTTCACCCATGCGATACACCTGCACCAGGCCGCCAATCGCCGCCATCGCACCGAGCCAGCCGTAAGCGAAAACGTGAATCAGACCGACGCGAATCCCGATACGACGTGCGGATTCCGCATCGCCGCCCACCGCATACAGCTGGCGGCCGAGGTTGGTTTTGTTGAGCAGCAGCGCGGTCAGTCCGGCAATCACCAGCATGGTGATCAGCGGCAAACCAATCTGGAAACTGTTGCCTTGCCAGGTGAAGGGCAGCACGCTGCGCAGCGTGATCCACCAGTCCGGCAGGGAATAAAGGCTCTTACCGCCGGTCACCCACATCAGCAGACCAAACAGCAGCGACTGCATACTGATGGTGATGATGATCGACACCACGCGCAGCGAGGTAATCAGCAGGGCGTTAATCACGCCAAAGGTGGTGCCGCAGACAATCGCCAGCAGGATGCTCAGCGCCGCGTTATCAAACTGGAACTGCACAAACAGCGAAGCGATCAGGTATTGCACCACCGACGCCACCGCGGCGAAGGAGATATCGATGCCGCCGGTCACCAGCACCACAAACAGGCCGAGGGCAAAGATGCCGGTCACCGCGTAGCTTTCTGCCAGGTCCAGCAGGTTTTGCACGGAGAGGAACTGGTCGCTGGCCACCGAGAAAAACAGGATGAAAGCCAGCAGCACCCACGCCAGCCAGCCTTGACTGGAGTGCGGGCGTAAACGAGAAAAATCAGGCATTGATCACCTCCGCCAGCTGTTCTTGCTCAACGGTATCGGGTTGGTATTCGGCATGAACGGTGCCATCACGGAAGTGCAGAATGCGGTCGCAGTTGTACCAAACCTCTGGCACTTCATCGGAAATCAGAATGATCGACAGACCCTCTTTCGCCAGCTCGTGGATCAACTGATAGATGCTGGCTTTAGCGCCGACATCCACGCCCACGGTCGGCGAGTCCAGAATCAAAATGCGCGGCTGGGTCAGCACCCATTTCGCCAGCACGATCTTTTGCTGGTTGCCGCCGGAGAGGGTAGAGATCGCCAGATTGGGATCGGCCACGCGCACACCGAGCTGTAGAATCCATTGCAGGATCAGCTTGTTCTTGCGGTATTCGTCGATGATGTGAAAACGGTTTTGCAGTTTGTCGAGGATCGGCAGCACCATGTTGTCGGCCACCGATTGCTGCTGCACCAGACCGAGGGTTAAGCGGTCTTCGGAGACATAACCGATACCGGCTTTGATGGCATCTTCATGGCCCCGGAAGCGCACTGGCTTGCTGTCGAGCCAGATTTTGCCGCTGTCAGGTTTGGTCATGCCAAACAGCGACAGCGCCAGTTCGGTACGACCGGAGCCGAGCAGGCCGCACAGACCGAGTACTTCGCCCTGATACAGCTTAAAATTGACGTCGTGATATTGACCGGCGCGCGTCAGATTCTCGACTTCGAGAATGGCGCGGTCGGCATTGCGCGTTGGTGCTTTGAGTTGATAATCGAGCTTCAGCCCGGTCATCAGTTCAGTCAGATGATGTGGCGTCATCTCTTTAGCGGGCCAGCAGCCCATCTTGCGTCCGTCACGGATCACGGTGACGCGATCCGAAATCTCTAATACTTCATCCAGACGGTGGCTGACGAACACCACGCAGATGTTTTTGTCTTTCAGGTAGCGCACAGTGCGCAGCAGTTGGTTTACTTCGGTGCGGGTCAGAGAAGCCGTCGGTTCGTCCATGATCACCAGGCGCGCATCGGCGACCAGTGCACGGCAAATCGCCACCTGCTGACGTGCAGCAATCGACAGCGCCGAGACTTTCTCATCCAGATCGAGATCGAACTTTAGCTCTTCAATAATACGCGCTGCCGTTTCACGCAGCTTCGCCTTGCGGTGCCAGCCGAGCAGGCCATTGAGGTTGTGCTCAAAGGCGATGTTCTCGGCCACGCTCAAATTTGGGAACAACGACAGATCCTGATAAATCACCTGGATACCGAAATCACGCGCCTGACGGGTGGTCAGACGCGGGAAGGTTGGGCCATCACCCAGGGTAATGCGGCTGCCACTGTCCGGGGCGTGTACCCCGGAAATGACTTTAATTAAGGTGCTCTTGCCACAGCCGTTGGTGCCAGCCAGGCAGTGCACTTCGCCCGCCAGTAAGCTCAGCGAGATATCGCTCAGTGCGCGGTTGCCACCAAATGTTTTCGACAGGTTGTCGAGCGCAATTAACGTCTGTGGGATCACCTCTTTCATCATTACAGCCCCATTTTCACCAGTTTTGGCAGGTTTTCTTTATCCAGGCTTTCGGTGTTGTTACCGAGGATGGTGTGGGTCGCCTCGTCAACTTTCACTTTGCCCAGACCGTCGATGGTCATACCGTCGGTGATCGGCTCTTTCTTCTGCATCATGTCGGCGATACGTACGAACACTTCGCCAGCGGTTTGCGGGTTCCAGATGTAGCCGCCTTTGATCGCGCCACGCTGCACCAGCGAAGCACCCTGGCCTGGGCTGAAGGCACCAATCACGCACACCTGATCAATCTTGTTGCGGTTCATCACTGCACGACCGGCACCGATTGGGCCCTGTGAACCGAACGCCATAATGCCTTTCAGATCCGGGTACTTGGACATCAGTTCGTTAGTGGTACGGATAGAGTCATCCAGCGATTCGCCGACGCCGAACTTGTCGGTCACCATCTGCATTTTTGGATAGTGCTCTTTCTGGTAGTTCAGCGCGGCATCGGTCCACTGTTGATGCAGTGGCACAGTCAGGCTGCCGACGTACATGGCGTATTTGCCCTCTTCATGCATGCATTTCGCCAGTGCTTTCATATGGTTGATGCCGTGTGTCGGGGCATCCACCAGTTCGAAGTCCCAGTTCGCGCCTTTCTGATCCGGTGATTCGTGGGTGATCACCTGAATGCCGGCTTCACGTGCACGTTTCAGCACCGGCTCCAGCACTTTCGGGTCATTCGGCACTACGCCGATGATGTCGACTTTCTGCGCAATCAAATCTTCAATCGCACGCACCTGCAGGGCAGGGTCGGCGGCGGTTGGGCCTACCATCCATGCATCAATGCCGCGTTTCGCCGCTTCACTTTTGATGCCCGCTTCCATGGCGTTGAACCATGGAATACCGCCAATTTTCACCACGATGCCCATGCGTAATTTGTCAGCAGCGTGCGCGCCGTTAGCGGCAAACAGAGCAAGCAGAGAACAGGCGATAAGATGTTTTTTCATAAAGACTCCGGATTAATTTTTTATAAGCTGCATTGAATTGTTGCGCTGTGAGCAATCAATAATATTGACGCCGTTCCAGGCTAATTCTTGTTCCAGCTCTTTGTCTTTTAATTGGTCAGTGATGAGAAAGTCCACATCGCGATAATGACAAATACGCGCGAATGAGGGCCGCAGGAATTTACTGGCATCCAGCAGCAGATGTTTTCTTTCTGCTGCCAGTAACATCTGTTGTTTTAAATGTGCGTTGTTTTCGTTACCTTCACGTAAATAACCGTCATTGCCTAAACTGCTACAGGAAAAAAAGATCTTATTGATCTGAAATTCCCGTAAAGGCTGTTCAGCGACAACACCGTGGAAATCTTCATAACGGTCAGAATATTCTCCCCCCAGACAGATGGTGCGGATACTGCCGCGCGCCGCAAGGGTTTGCACTATTCTGATAGAGTTGGTTAATACCGTTAATTCAATATCCGGTAGCTGTCGCGCCAAATACCAGCAAGTGGTGCTACTGTCGAGTAATATACAATCGCCGGGGCTGATGAAATCGAGTGCACGTTTGGCTATCGCCATCTTTGCATCTACATGTTCATTCATACGCTGGCGGAAAGATAATTCATACTCGTTAACACCCCTCGTATTCCCCTGAATGTTAGCGGCTTGTCGTTTTGCTGGTACTGCACCGCCGTGGCTACGTTGCAACAGCCCACGTTTCTCCAGCTGAGTTAAATCACGACGAATGGTTTCTTGCGAAACCTGACACAACGTGACTAATTCAGCGACAATAACCCGACCATTTAAATTTAGTTCGTCAATAATTCGCTGCTGTCTTTCAATCGGCAACATGACTTCCCTCCGATGGCTATAAAGTACTGGATACCGCAGCGGGAAAATGTGGACTGCGCACGAGTCCGCAGTGGTCAAAATGCCCGGCGACGTTAGAGTGATATGGGTTAAATTTTTATGTAAATGAGATATCTATTTTTCATGTAATAGAGATCTGATTCACATAAACACGCGTGTTAGCGCTAAATCGGGGGATCGGTAGCAAACAATTATTACCGTATGAAAACACCTTATCATGACCGAGTATGACCGTTTATGTGTATTTGACCGATTTGTGATGTGAGCTAAATTGTTTTTAGCTAAACCGCCTCTGAGGGTATGACGTCGATCAAACAGATGTTTGAGCCATGAGCACGCTTTCAGATAATCATCACTCCACAGTCCGACGAATCCGATTGAGCGGAAATCAGTCGAAATGGATGATGGAATTCTTGCTTCTCCAGCCTTAGATCGCCCTCAGGCGACGGCTTTTTCAGCAGTTAGTACCGCTTTTAGGGCCAGCTCACAGTTTCGGCCCGCTGACCACGTTGTCGTTACGCTATGATTTCTTTTCAGGGAATTTGGGGACCTTTTTTTTGATGTCTTATTGGATGAAGTCGCTGCTTTTATTGCCCTTTGTGTTTGTCGCGTGCGTTCAGGCTGAGCCACTGCAAAAGTCATTTTCTGACTGGCAGCTCACCTGTAACAACGCGGCTTTTTGCGTGGCACGCAGCTTTCCGGGGGACAACGGATTAGTGATGACCCTTTCACGTGGCGCTGGCGTTAACGATCGCCCGCTGCTGCGTATTGATTACGGCAGCGCGTACAGCGGAGAGCTGCCCGGCGGACCGCTGAAGGAAAATTTGCTGCTGGATCAACGTCGCCTGACGCCAGACCTCAAACATTGGAGCGTGGAGCCACACCATCTCGCCACCAGTAATGCCATCGCCATCGACGAATTTCTGGCGCAAACGCTGGATGCCCATACTCTGCAACTGACCTATCAGGCGAAAGCCACTATCCCACTCAGCGGCATGAAAGCGGCGCTATTGTTGATGGATGATGTTCAGGGGCGGGTAAATGGTGCCAGCGCCTGGGTGAAGCGGGGCGATCGCGCGCCATCGGACGTTCTCCCAGTGCCGCAGGTACCGCAACTGCCCGCTCGCTTACCGCAGCCAGCGCCGTTAACTCAGGAAGAAACCAGCGGGTTAATTGATTACGGTACCTGGCGGGTTAACACCGACAACTGTTCGCTCGATCCGCTGAGACGTGAAGTGAGTGTAGCGCCGCTCACCGACACCAAAGCGCTGCTTTTGATCAGTTGTGAAGCCGGTGCCTATAACGTGATTGATTTGGCCTTTGAGGTGACGCGTAGCCAGCCTTACGTTGCTCGCGGGCTGACGTTGACCTTGCCATTCACGCCACCCGGACGCAGTGACAATCAGATGGAGTTGGTGAACGCTGAATTCGATGCCAGCAGCGGTTTGCTTTACACCTTCAGTAAAGGCCGCGGTCTGGGAGATTGTGGTGTCGCCACGCGTTGGCAGTTCGACGGAAATGACTTTGTGCTGGCAGAGTATGCTGAAGAGAAAACCTGTGACGCATGGCATAGCAGTGATAAATGGCCCACGCTGTGGGTCAGCCAGCCCCCGTCATAATTCGCACTGCAGATGCGTTGGCTGTTTTCATTCACCCCAGTCACTTACTGATGTAAGCTCCTGGGGATTCATTCAATTGCCGCCTTTCTGCATCACGAACTATCTAGGGGGAAGGTATGGCATTGATCATCATCGGTGAGCCATTTTGATTGCCCACCAACTCCGCCAACAGATTATTCACGCCATCGCTCATCGGTGTGAAGCGTGACAGCGGTGAACGCGTCACCACCACAAATACTCCGACGTTATTCTGTGGCACCATCGCCATGTAAGTAATAAAGCCGCCGCCGCCGCCGGTTTTCTCGATAATCCCTGGGCGACCCTCTTTTGGCCCCATATACACCCAACCCATGCCTAACGCATCGGCACGGCCGGGCACATCCATACCTTCAACTTTGGTCAACTGGTCACGGCGATAGATCAGCGTTTGCAGACGATCAACCTGTGGCGTGCGGTGATTTACCGCCGAGTTCAGAAACTGCTGCATCCAGCGGCCCATATCATCCGGCGTTGAATACACGCCACCGCTGCCAATTGCCGCCAGGGTGTTATTGCACGGGCTGGCCCCTTTCTCAGGGATCATCAGGCGCTGGCACTGATCGGGGGATGGCGTAAAGGTGGTGTCTTTCATTCCCAGCGGACGCGTCACCAGCTGTTGCAGCAGGGCGGGATAAGGCGTGCCTGCCGCTTTCGACAGTGCATCACTCAGCAGGTCAAAGCCGAGGTTGGAATAGGAGGCTTGTGTTCCCGGCGTGGCTTTCAATTGCGCACCCTGCAGCCACTGCCAGCGATCGGCTTTGGTTGGCCAGACAAACACGGGACGATGCGGTTTGCCGCCCGGCTGCTCACGCGGCAGGCTGCCGGTATGAGTCGCGAGGTTGATCAGGCGAATCGGCTGACCGTTGTAATTCGGGACGCGTGCGCCAGCCGGAGCATACTTGCTCAACGGGTCATCAAGGCGAATCTGTCCGCGTTCCGCCATTTTGACCATCACTTCGCTGGTCATCAATTTGCTCAGCGAGGCGATGCGAATCACGGAATCGAGCTGAGGGCGCACGTTATTGCCAGGGCTGGTATCGCCAAAGCTGGCAAATACGCGCTGATTGCCATCAATCGCCACCAGCGCCATGCCGGTTGCGCCGCTGCCATAGAAGATATGCTCGGCATAACGATCAACGATCTGCGAGGCCAGCAGCGGATCGGCTACCGTCTGCGCCATGCTTTTTAATGGAAGCACTGAAACCATTAAGGCCAGTAAAAAAGGAGTACGTTTTTTCAACGGGAAAGCGTCCGCAACAGGATTCGGAGGAAAGCTTATAGTAATCAGTTTGTGCGAGGCGTGAAGAGGGAAGGGAGGATTTTTTTCTGTATCAGGCTGTGATCAAAAAACGGCCCTTACGTCAAAAGACGCAGGGCCGGATCGATTAGTGCGGCTTGAGTAATGCTTCGGTATGGCTCACGATATTTTCCACCGTAAAGCCAAATTCCGGGAACAGCTTGCCTGCCGGTGCAGACTCACCGAAGGTGGTCATGCCGACAATCGCGCCATCCAGGCCGACATACTTGAACCAGTAATCGGCGATACCTGCTTCTACCGCCACGCGCGCTTTTACGCCGGAGGGCAGCACCGATTCGCGGTAGGCTGCATCCTGCTTGTCGAACACGTCGGTGCAGGGCAGAGACACCACGCGCACCTTGTGGCCGCTGGCACCGAGTTTATCCGCCGCGCCCAGCGCGATTTCAATCTCAGAACCGGTGGCGATGATGATCGCTTCTGGCGTGCCCGCGCAATCCTGCAGCACATAGCCCCCTTTGGCGATATCCGCTACCTGTGCTTTGCTGCGTTCGGGCTGCAGCAGATTTTGGCGCGATAGAATCAGCGCGGTCGGGCCATGATGGCGCTCAACAGCGGCTTTCCACGCTACAGCGGTTTCCACCTGATCGCACGGACGCCAGACGCTCATATTCGGCGTTACGCGCAGGCTGGCGAGCTGTTCCACCGGCTGGTGCGTTGGGCCATCTTCGCCCAGACCAATCGAGTCATGGGTATACACCAGCACCTGACGCGCTTTCATCAGCGCCGCCATGCGCACCGCATTACGCGCGTACTCAACAAACATCAGGAAGGTGGCAGTATAGGGAATAAAGCCGCCGTGATGGGCAATACCGTTGCCAATTGCCGTCATACCAAATTCGCGCACGCCGTAGTGGATGTAGTTACCGGCGATATCTTCTTTAATCGATTTCGAACCCGACCAGATGGTGAGGTTACTCGGCGCGAGGTCAGCAGAGCCGCCCAGCAATTCGGGCAGCAGCTTGCCGTAGACTTCCAGCGTGTTTTGCGACGCTTTACGGCTGGCGATTTTTTGCGGATTGGCCTGCAACTCATCAACAAACGCCTGAGTCGCCTCACTCCATTGTGCGGGCATACCGCCATCCAGACGACGGCTGAACTCGGCGGCAAGGTCCGGATGTGCAGACTTATAGGCCGCAAATTTCTCATCCCAGGCTTTCTCACGCTGGCTGCCGGCTTCTTTGGCATCCCACTGCTGATAAATCTCTTTCGGGATTTCAAACGCCGGATGGTGCCAGCCGAGTTTTTGGCGGGTCAACGCCACTTCCTGCTCGCCCAGCGCGGCGCCATGTGACTCTTCTTTACCGGCTTTGTTTGGCGAGCCAAAGCCAATCACGGTACGGCAGATGATCAGCGAAGGCTTGTCGGTGACACTCTGCGCTTCTTTAATCGCCGCCGCAATCGCTTCAGGATCGTGACCATCAATACCTTCCGCACTGCCGACCACGTGCCAGTTATAGGCTTCGAAGCGTTTATGGGTGTCATCGGTGAACCAGCCTTCGGTTTCACCATCAATCGAGATGCCGTTGTGATCGTAGAAACCAATCAGTTTGCCGAGACCCAGCGTTCCCGCCAGCGAGCTGACCTCATGGGAAATCCCTTCCATCAGACAGCCATCACCCATGAAGACATAAGTGTGGTGATCGACGATATCGTGCCCAGGACGGTTAAACTGTGCCGCAAGCGTACGCTCAGCAATCGCCATGCCCACCGCATTGGCTAAACCTTGTCCCAGTGGACCGGTGGTGGTTTCCACGCCTGGTGTGTAGCCAATTTCTGGGTGGCCCGGCGTTTTCGAATGCAGCTGGCGGAAATTTTTCAACTCTTCCATCGGCAGGTCATAACCGGTGAGGTGCAGCAGGCTATAAAGCAGCATCGAACCGTGGCCATTGGAGAGGATAAAGCGGTCGCGGTCGGCCCAGGCCGGGTTGTTAGGGTTATGTTTGAGGACATCGCGCCACAGCACTTCGGCGATATCCGCCATCCCCATTGGCATACCGGGGTGACCGGAATTTGCTTTTTGTACCGCATCCATACTTAAAGCACGAATCGCGTTAGCCAACTCTTTGCGTGAAGACATAGGGTTCTCCCTTATGATTGGGCAAATGAGGACGGGCAGACGCCCGTCCGACATGAAAAGAGTGGTGATTTACAGGCGAGAAGCCAGCACATCTTCCAGCTTCTGCTGGTCAATGGCGAATTGACGGATGCCGTCAGACAGTTTTTCCACCGCCATTGGATCCTGGTTATGTTCCCAGCGGAACTCCGCTTCGGAGAGCGATGCAGGCTGGTGGAAACCTTCGGTTGAAGGTTCCAGTTTGCGCTCCAGTGGCGCATCGCTGTTCGCCAGCTCTTCCAGCAGGTTAGGGGAGATGGTCAGGCGGTCACAACCGGCCAGCGCCTGAATCTGCTCCACTTTACGGAAGCTGGCACCCATGATCACGGTGCTATAACGATGCTTCTTGTAGTAATCGTAGATACGACGCACGGATTTCACGCCAGGATCTTCATCCACCACGTACGGGTCGAGCGGTTTGCGTGAGTTGTACCAGTCATAAATACGGCCGACAAACGGGGAGATCAGGAACACGCCCGCTTCAGCGCAGGCACGCGCCTGCGCAAAGGAGAACAGCAGCGTCAGGTTACACTGGATACCGTTCTTCTCCAGTTCTTCAGCGGCTTTGATCCCTTCCCAGGTTGAGGCCAGTTTGATCAGGATGCGCGAACGATCAATGCCGTTCTCTTCATACATCCGTACCAGTTTCTCCGCTTTGGTGACACACATGCCACGATCGAAGGAGAGGCGCGCATCCACTTCGGTCGAAACACGGCCCGGTACGCTTTTCAGAATTTCCATACCGAGATTAATCGCCACTTTGTCACTGGCGTTGATGATTTGCGTCTCTTTGCTGCCGCCCTGTTTTTTCGCATAGTCGATGGCGTCATCAATCAGATGTTTGTAAGCGTCAAGACCGGAGGCTTTCAGAATTAAAGAGGGGTTAGTTGTTGCGTCTTCCGGATGGTAATGGCGAATAGATTCGATGTCGCCGCTGTCCGCCACCACGGTGGTGAACTGTTTCAATGCATCTAGCTGGTTCATCGCTTAACTCCTTGATTAGCAATAATGTGGGCAAACGGGTCGTGCCCTTTCCTGTTGAGTCGTGGCTCAACACAGTGCTACAGACGTTGCACGAAGAAAATGCGTTTTCTCTGATTGTGGCGCTGAAGGGCATCTGTCACGGAAGGGGGTGCCTGATCGGTTCAGCTACGTGTTTTGCCAACATTAAGAATAGCAGGCTGCGCCAAAGCCGCAGGCGAAGCCGTGGCAATCTGTGCCCTCGTTCTTTGAGCGCCTTCACCCTCTTTTGTGCCGCAGATTCCTATACTGGTGGTTTTTCAGCCGTGCCAAAGGATGCCAAATGGACGATCAACTCAAGCAAAGCGCGCTCGATTTCCACCAATATCCCACTCCCGGAAAAATTCAGGTTTCCCCCACCAAACCGCTGGCGACGCAGCGTGATTTAGCGCTGGCCTATTCGCCGGGTGTGGCGGCACCTTGCCTCGAGATTGCTGCCGATCCGTTGGCGGCGCACAAATACACCGCACGCGGCAATCTGGTGGCGGTGATTTCGAACGGTACGGCAGTGCTCGGTCTCGGCAATATCGGTGCGCTGGCCGGTAAGCCGGTGATGGAAGGCAAAGGAGTATTGTTCAAGAAATTCGCCGGCATTGATGTGTTCGATATCGAAGTGGATGAGCTGGACCCGGATAAGTTGATTGAGGTGATTGCCGCGCTGGAGCCGACCTTTGGCGGCATCAACCTTGAAGATATCAAAGCGCCTGAGTGCTTTTACATTGAGCAGAAATTGCGTGAGCGCATGAAGATTCCGGTGTTTCACGATGATCAGCACGGGACCGCGATTATCTGTACTGCGGCGGTGCTAAACGGTTTGACCATCGTGAAAAAGGCCATCTCAGATGTGCGGCTGGTGGTGTCTGGGGCGGGCGCATCAGCCATTGCCTGCCTGAATTTGCTGGTGGCGCTCGGCATGCAGAAGCACAACATTGTGGTGTGTGATTCCAAAGGGGTGATTTACCGCGATCGTGAACCCAATATGACGCCGACCAAAGCCGAGTACGCCATAGAAGATAAAGGCGCGCGTACGCTGGATGAGGTGATTGCCGGTGCGGACATCTTCCTTGGCTGCTCGGGTCCGAAAGCGATGACGCCAGAGATGGTGAAGAAAATGGCACCCAATCCACTCATTCTGGCGCTCGCCAATCCCGAACCGGAGATCATGCCGCCGCTGGCCAAAGAGGTACGGCCGGATGCGATTATCTGCACCGGACGCTCGGATTTCCCTAATCAGGTGAACAACGTGCTCTGTTTCCCGTTTATTTTCCGCGGGGCGCTGGATGTGGGTGCCACGGCAATTAACGAAGAGATGAAACTGGCGGCGGTGCATGCGATTGCAGCGCTGGCACAGGCCGAGCAGAGCGATGTGGTGGCATCAGCTTACGACGATCAGGATTTGAGTTTTGGACCGGAATATCTGATCCCGAAACCGTTCGATCCGCGTTTGATTGTGCAGATCGCGCCTGCTGTGGCGCAAGCGGCGATGGAATCCGGCGTGGCGACGCGGCCGATCGCCGATTTCGATGCCTATCGTGAGCAGCTCACCGAGTTTGTGTATAAAACCAACCTGTTTATGAAGCCGATTTTCTCGCAGGCACGCAAAGATCCGAAACGCGTGGTGATGGCCGAAGGAGAGGAGGTGCGGGTGCTGCATGCGACGCAAGAGCTGGTGTCGCTGGGGCTGGCGAAGCCGATTCTGATTGGTCGCCCAAATGTGATTGCGATGCGTATCCAGAAGCAAGGATTGAAGATTGAAGCGGGCAAGGATTTTGAGATCGTCAATAACGAGTCCGACCCGCGCTTTAAAGAGTACTGGAACGAGTATTACCAGATCATGAAACGGCGCGGTGTGACGCCTGAAACCGCTCAGCGCGCGGTGATCGGCAATCCGACCTTGATCGGTGCGATCATGGTGCATCGTGGCGAAGCCGATGCGTTGATTTGCGGCACCATTGGCGATTACCGCGAGCATTACGATGTGGTGGAGAAGGTGTTTGGTTTCCGCGACGACGTGAAGGTCGCTGGGGCAATGAACGCGCTGCTGCTGCCAAGCGGTAACACTTTTATTGCAGATACCTATGTGAATGAAGATCCCAGTGCGGAACAGTTGGCGGATATCACATTGCTGGCGGCCGAAACGGTGCGTCGCTTTGGTATTGAACCGCGCGTGGCGCTGCTGTCGCACTCCAGCTTTGGCACGTCTAATGCGCCGGGGGCGCGTAAAATGCGCGAGGCGTTGGCGCTGATTCAAAGCCGTGCGCCGGAACTGGAGATCGACGGTGAGATGCACGGCGATGCGGCGTTGGTGGAGAGTATCCGCCGTGAACTGATGCCCGACAGTCCGCTGAAAGGCACGGCTAATTTGCTGATTATGCCGAACGTGGAAGCGGCGCGTATTAGTTATAACCTGTTGCGTGTGTCGTGCTCGGAAGGCGTGACGGTGGGGCCGGTGTTGATGGGGATCAGCAAGCCGGTGCATGTATTGACGCGGATTGCATCGGTTCGGCGCATTGTGAATATGGTGGCGTTAGCGGTAGTGGAGGCGCAGACCGAGCCGTTGTGAGGTGATGACGTGGTTAAGGGCTAAAGGCCAGGGAGGGTGTTGGTGCGGGCCTTAGCCCCTCTGCTGCTGCCGGGCAGTCCTCGCGCCGCTAACGCGGTGCCCTCGGCTTCCACGTCGTGCCGACGGACCGTTCGGGGATCGACCATCCCTGGTCGGCCCCGAACTGATCCACGCATCCCTGCGTGGATCTCCTGGCCCAACGTAAAAGCCTCAGCGCTGCGGATAGCCCTTGCAGCAGCAGAGGGGCTAAGGCCATCAACATTTGTGCCCTTTTCGGCAAAATGCGTGAGCGCTTCGGTTAGTTTTGTTGAAGGGAGGCTCTATGCCGGAAAGGTTGTACTCTTTTCAACAGCACGTAATGAAGTTTAACAGCAGGCTGGGACCGCCAGCCCCCAAGCGGCCCCAGACAGCGCTAACTTTAGATCCAACAAGCGATCCCAAACAGCGTTATCCGCAGCCCAGAAGGCATACCATCAAATCCACCTGCCAGCCTTAACATCTGCTATGCAAGAGAACTATTCACCCAATCCCAGCCAATCCTTCACCGGCAAGAAATCGCTGTAGAGTGCCGCTTCTGGCGTGCCAGCTTCGGTTTGATAATCATATTCCCAGCGCACCAATGGCGGCATCGACATCAAAATCGATTCGGTGCGGCCGCCGGTTTGCAGGCCGAACAGCGTGCCGCGATCCCACACCAGATTGAATTCGACATAACGCCCGCGACGATAGAGCTGGAACTGACGTTCGCGATCGCCCCATGGCAGCGCCTTGCGCTTCGCGACAATCGGTAAATAGGCATCCAGATAACCCTTGCCCACTGCCTGCATAAAATCGAAGCAGTGATCAAAGTCTGGCGTATTCAGGTCATCGTAAAACAGCCCGCCGATGCCGCGCTGTTCATTACGATGCTTGAGGTGGAAATAGTCGTCACACCATTTTTTGTAGCGCGGATAGACGTCTTCACCAAACGGCTGGCACAGGTCAAACGCGGTTTGATGCCAGTGCAGCGCATCCTCTTCGAAACCGTAATAGGGCGTGAGATCGAAACCGCCGCCGAACCACCATACGGGATCGGCACCCGGCTTCTCGGCAATAAAGAAACGCACGTTGGCATGACTGGTGGGGATGTACGGATTTTCCGGGTGGACGACGAGTGACACGCCCATCGCTTCAAAACTGCGGCCGGCCAGTTCAGGGCGATGTGCGGTGGCAGAGGCGGGCATCTGATCGCCGTGCACGTGCGAAAAATTCACGCCTGCCTGCTCAAACACCGCGCCGTTGCGCAGAACGCGGCTGCGTCCGCCGCCGCCGCCTGGGCGCTGCCAGTCATCTTCGGCGAAGGTCGCTGTACCATCGGCAGCGGCCAGCTGGGCGCAAATTTCATCCTGTAGTGTCAATAAAAACGCTTTGACGCGGGAAATATCGGGATTGCTCATGAGTCACTCGTTCCGGAAATTTGCCGCGATTCTACCACAGGAAAAAGCTATGCCTGGCGACGATCGTACTCGTTGAAGTAATTGACGATGCCATCGGCAATCGCGCTGGCGATCTTCTGGCGGAAGGCGGTGGTGCCCAGCAATTGCTCTTCACGCGGGTTGGTAATAAACGAGGTTTCGACCAGCACCGACGGGATTGAAGGTGACTTCAACACCGCAAACGCTGCCTGCTCGGTGTGCTGGCTGTGCAGATGATGCACCGGGCGAATCTGATCCAGGACGTGTTTGCCCAGCGTCAGACTATTGCGGATAGTGTCCGTTTGCACCAGGTCGAACAGAATCTGGTTCAGGTAGTTATCTTTCTCCTGCACTTCCGCGCCGCCGACCTTATCGGCATCGTTTTCACGCTGTGACATATAGCGCGCCATGGCACTACTGGCGCCGCGATTCGACAGGGCGAATACCGACGCGCCGTTGGCATCCGGGCTGGTGTAACCATCGGCATGAATCGACATAAACAGGTTGGCGCCGTGCTGATGCGCGATCTCCACGCGTTGATACAGCGGGATAAAGTGATCGCTTTCTCGCGTCAGTCGCACTTCCACTTTAGGGTGATTTTGCAACAGCGTACGCACGGTGTTGGCGATTGCCAGTACGATGTGCTTCTCTTCCGAGCCTTCTTCGCCCACCGCGCCCGAATCAATGCCGCCGTGGCCCGGATCGATCATCACGATGCGTTTGCCGTTAGTGGCCGGCTTCGGCGGCGTGTGACCTTTGCTGACGCGCAAATCGGCGCTCTCTTCTTTCGCCATGACCGCGCGCGGTGACAGCACCGCCAGCGCCAGGCCAGAGAGAATCAACTGGCGGCGATTGGTCAGCCGCTTCAGCAGTGAAATTTTACTCATATTGGGGTCCCTGACAGAAAATCCTGCCCAGTGTTATATCGTAACAACTGCCTTGCGGCGACTTCACAACCATTTCAGCGCATTACTTTGTATTACACGTTACTAACAGCAATTTAGCCGTTTTTTTCCACCGTTGCGCGGTGGGAGGGTTGCGCCTGACAAAGAATGCGTGATAATCAGCGAATTGTGCTTAATAGCAGGGTAACGCCGATGGAAATCCGCTCATTCCGCCAGGAAGATTTTGAAGAAGTGATCACGCTCTGGGAGCGTTGCGATCTGTTACGTCCGTGGAACGATCCGGAACTGGATATCGAACGTAAAATGAACCACGATCCGGAGCTTTTTCTGGTGGCGGAAGTCGGCGGCGAAGTGGTCGGCACGGTGATGGGCGGTTACGATGGCCATCGCGGATCGGTCTACTATCTGGCGGTGCATCCCGATTATCAGGGGCGCGGATTTGCTAATGCGCTGATGAATCGCCTGGAGAAAAAGTTAATCGCGCGTGGCTGTCCGAAGATTAATCTGATGGTGCGCGAAGAGAATGATCAGGTTCTCGCCTTCTACGAGAAACTCGATTACGAGCCTGTGGATTCGGTGTTGCTGGGTAAACGTTTAATCGAAGACCGCGAATATTAAGCCGCCGATGATGGGGCTGAAATATTTGCCAGATGAATACGATGCAAAAGGGCAGCTACGGCTGCCGTTTCTTTTCTGGCTGATTCTGTTATTGCAGGCGCGAACCTGGTTATTGCTGGTGATGGCGGGCGCATCTCGTCAGCAGGGTAACGATCTGCTGGCGCTGTTCTATCCCGATCGTCAGAGCTTTTGGATTGGATTGGCGCTGGGCATTCCGGCGGCGATGGGCTTACTGTTGACCGGCTATCGTCAACGCTGGCCGCGACTGTGGCAGAGTTGGCGGCATGTGCTAAGTGTGTCGTTGTTGATCAGCCTGCTGTCGCAGGGCTACGGTCTTTGGCAAGGCGCTTTTCCTGATTCCCCGCTGCCGCTGTTGTTAACCCTGTTTGACTTGCTGGCGCTGGTCTGGCTGCAAACCCATCAGCGCCTGCGCGACTGTTTTCTGCCGGAACATCACACCGAATAAACTTTTTGCCGGTTTGCGACTCCAACAGGCACGCCAATCGGCACAAGAGATCAAGGAGCATTCATGAAAGTTGTTCGTCCCGCACTGCTGGTTAGCGCCATGATGCTGGCAGGTTGCGCCAGTTCAGGTTCCTCTACCGCCTCCAGCGCGAGCGAAAGCCATTGGTATAATCCGCTGAGTTATCACTGGTCGGCACTCAATCCAATGAACTGGTTTGGCGGCTCGTTAACCGTGACCGAACAAGGTGTGGCAGGCTTAAGCAGCACCACCCCGATGTCAGAAGCGGCGATCGGTAAAGCGTTAAACAATGATTATCAGCTGCGTCAGGGTATGCGCACGCAGGATGGTCAGGTGGTTGATTTCTGGCAGGCGCTGGAAGATGGCAAAGTGAAACTGGTGATCAACGGCCAGAGCAGCGTTGAACGCGTTGAAGTGATGGATGCCGATGCAAAGAGTGCAGACGGCAGCAAGATTGGCGATCTGTTTAGCGCCAAATTCAGCAAAGCCTTCGACAACTGCAAACTCACTACCGGATTAGATGCGCGCGATGTTGAGTGCCGTGCTCCGGGCAGTCAGCACATCTCTTATGTCTACACCGGCGAAGGGCATGGACCAGAGGGATTGATGCCGGCTGACGACACCTTGAAAAGCTGGAAAATCAGCAAAATCGTCTGGCAGCGCTAAGCAAAAAATAATTGCGTTAACGCACAATCACTGTGTGGCTTTCCGGTATGATATGGGCGAAAAATCGTCCTAACTTTCATGCCGGAGAGCAGTGCAATGTCTCGATTCCAGAGCGGGATCCTGTTGGAACACCGCCGTTTCGCCATTTGGCTAGAAGCTCGTATTACGGGCGATCTCGATGCTGTCCTCCAGGGGAGCAAAACCTTCCTGCAACAACTCGATGCGCTGCAACAGAAATTTGCCGATGCCGGACTGGGCGCGGTGATCGCCTTTGGCGATGCGCTGTGGCGCGATCTGCAAGGTGCGGATTCAGCGCCAGAATTGAAAGCCTTCTCCCCATTGGGCAAAGGCATTGCACCCGCCACGCAACGCGATCTGCTTATCCATATCCAATCTCTGCGTCATGACGTGAATTTCTCGCTGGCACAGGCGGCATTAGCGGCCTTTGCTAACGCCGTGAATATTGAAGAAGAGACCCACGGCTTCCGCTGGGTGGAAGAGCGCGATCTTTCCGGCTTTGTTGATGGCACGGAAAACCCGCAAGGCGAGGCGCGTCAGCAGGTGGCAATTATTGCTGAAGGCCCGGATGCCGGTGGCAGCTATGTTTTCACTCAGCGCTGGGAGCACAATCTCAAACTGTGGAATCGTATGGCAGTGGAAAAGCAGGAAGCGATTATTGGCCGCACCAAAGTGGATAATGAAGAGTTGCCGGGCGATCAACGTCCCGCCACCTCGCATCTCAGCCGCGTTGATTTGAAAGAAGAGGGCAAAGGGCTGAAGATTCTGCGCCAGAGCCTGCCGTATGGTTCGGCCAGCGGCACTCATGGCCTGTATTTTATCTCGTACTGCAACCGCTTGTATAACATCGAGCAGCAACTGCTGAGCATGTTCGGCGAACGTGACGGCAAAATGGATGCGATGCTGCGCTTCACTAAGCCGGTAACGGGCAGCTACTTCTTTGCGCCTGCACTGGATGTCCTGCAAGCGCTGTAATACGCCAGTGAGCGGCCTTGCGTGCCGCTCACCACTAATCCCGTCTGTTGCATAATCTCTCCCGCCGTCTTATGCCTTTTTAGACTTTGAAATCCCCAAACGATATATAAAACCGTTACTGGTTTGCCCTGAGTTATAAATACACTGACAGCATCTAATGGCATTGGCGATTTCGCCGACGAGCAGGGTGCAGCATGACACTTCCGATTGCGAAAAAATGGATGAGCGGAATCGCTTTGTCACTGGCGTTAGCCGGTGCAGCGCAGGCAACAGAGCTGCTGAACAGCTCTTATGATGTCTCGCGCGAGCTGTTTGTTGCCCTGAATGCGCCATTTGAACAACAGTGGAATGCTGCACATCCCAATGACAAGCTGACGATCAAACAATCGCATGCCGGGTCATCAAAACAGGCACTGGCTATCTTGCAGGGCCTGCGCGCGGACGTGGTGACTTACAACCAGGTGACGGATGTGCAGGTGTTGCATGATAAAGGCAACCTGATTCCAGCCGACTGGCAAGCCCGTCTGCCGAACAACAGCTCACCGTTTTACTCCACCATGGCGTTTCTGGTACGCAAAGGGAACCCTAGGCAGATCCATGATTGGTCGGATCTGGCACGAGACAACGTGAAGCTGGTATTCCCGAATCCAAAAACCTCCGGTAATGGCCGTTATACCTATCTGGCCGCCTGGGGCGCAGCCGACCAGGCTGACGGCAAGGATAAAGCCAAAACCGAAGCCTTTATGACGAAATTCCTGAAAAACGTCGAGGTGTTTGATACCGGCGGCCGTGGCGCGACGACCACCTTCGCCGAACGCGGTTTAGGGGATGTGCTGATCAGCTTCGAATCGGAAGTGAACAACATCCGCAATCAGTACGGCAAAGATGACTACGAAGTCATCGTGCCTAAGACCAATATTCTGGCGGAGTTTCCGGTGGCGTGGGTCGACAAAAACGTCGAGCACAACGGCACCGCTGACGCGGCCAAAGCCTATCTGAACTTCCTCTATTCCCCTGAGGCGCAGAAAATCATTACCGGTTTCTATTATCGCGTGAACAATCCACAGCTGATGGCGGAACAGAAAGATCGCTTCCCGCAGACCGCGCTGTTTAATGTGCAGGATGCCTTTGGCGGCTGGGATAACGTGATGAAAACCCATTTTGCCAGCGGCGGTGAGCTGGATAAATTACTGGCAGCGGGGCGCGGTTGATGTTTGCTTTAGCGCAAAAGCGCGTGCTGCCAGGGTTCGGTCTCAGCCTCGGCACCAGCCTGATGTTTACTTGCCTGATCCTGCTGTTGCCGATCAGCGCACTGCTGATGCAACTGTCCAACATGACACTGGCACAATATTGGGATGTGGTCACCAATCCACAGCTGATTGCGGCGTATAAAGTCACGCTGTTGTCAGCGGGCGTGGCGTCCATCTTCAATGCGTTCTTTGGCATGTTAATGGCGTGGATTCTGACGCGTTACCGCTTCCCTGGCCGCGCGTTACTGGATGGCTTGATGGATCTGCCGTTTGCATTGCCTACCGCCGTTGCCGGTCTGACGCTGGCCGGTCTGTTCTCGGTGAGTGGTTGGTATGGGCAATGGCTGGCTCATTTTGATATTAAAGTCTCTTACACCTGGCTGGGCATTGCGGTGGCGATGGCCTTCACCAGCATCCCGTTTGTGGTGCGCACCGTGCAACCAGTGCTGGAAGAGTTAGGCCCGGAATATGAAGAAGCGGCTGAAACGCTGGGTGCGACACCGTGGCAGAGCTTCCGCCGTGTGGTGCTGCCAGAGGTGGCGCCCGCGCTGTTAGCGGGCACGGCGTTATCCTTCACGCGCAGCCTGGGTGAGTTTGGTGCGGTTATCTTTATTGCGGGTAACATCGCGTGGAAAACCGAAGTCACCTCGCTGATGATTTTTGTTCGCCTGCAAGAGTTTGATTATCCGGCGGCCAGTGCTATCGCCTCGGTCATCATGGCCGCTTCGCTGCTGTTGCTGTTCGCGATTAACACCTTGCAGAGCCGCTTTGGCCGTCGCTTAGGAGGCCACTAATGGCGGAGATTTCGCAGATTAATCACGCTGAGCGTCAGCCGGTGAACTGGGGGAAATGGCTGCTGATTGGCGTGGGCGCGCTGGTCTCTTTCCTGCTGCTGGTGGTCCCGATGATCTCCATCTTT
The DNA here is from genome assembly GCF_056678875.1 of Pantoea folii. Lineage (NCBI taxonomy): Bacteria > Pseudomonadati > Pseudomonadota > Gammaproteobacteria > Enterobacterales > Erwiniaceae > Pantoea > Pantoea folii. The sequence goes on from NZ_JBWXON010000017.1 coordinate 118,875, forward strand.
TGGGAAGCCCTGAGCCAGGGGGTTATTGCCTCGCTCTCTAATTTAAAAGATGGTGACATGCTGCACGCCATCTGGCTGACGATTCTGGTGGCGCTGATTACCGTGCCGGTCAATCTGGTGTTCGGTACGCTGCTGGCATGGCTGGTAACGCGCTTTACTTTCCCTGGCCGCCAACTGCTGCTGACGCTGTTTGATATTCCTTTTGCCGTGTCACCGGTGGTGGCGGGGCTGATGTATCTGCTGTTCTGGGGCATCAACGGCCCGGCGGGAAGTTGGCTGGATGCGCACAACATCCAGATTATGTTTGCCTGGCCGGGCATGGTGCTGGCCACCATTTTTGTCACCTGTCCGTTTGTGGTGCGTGAGCTGGTGCCGGTGATGTTGAGCCAGGGCAGCAATGAAGATGAAGCCGCGGTGCTGTTAGGCGCATCGGGCTGGCAGATGTTCCGTCGCGTGACGTTACCAAACATTCGCTGGGCGCTGATGTACGGCGTGGTGCTCACCAACGCCCGTGCCATTGGTGAGTTTGGTGCGGTCTCGGTGGTCTCGGGATCGATTCGCGGTGAGACCTACACCTTACCGCTTCAGGTTGAATTACTGCATCAGGATTACAACACGGTTGGCGCTTTTACTGCGGCTGCGCTGTTGACCCTGATGGCCATTTTGACGCTGTTTCTGAAGAGCATCGTGCAGTGGCGATTAGAGCATCAGCAGAAGCGCCAACAGGAGGAAAATCATGAGCATTGAGATCAAACAAATTAACAAAGCGTTCGGCCGCACCCCGGTGCTGAACGATATCTCACTGGATATTCCTACCGGTAAGATGGTGGCATTGCTGGGGCCGTCAGGCTCGGGTAAAACCACGCTGCTGCGTATTATCGCCGGACTGGAGCATCAGAACAGCGGACAAATTCATTTCCACGGCAAAGATGTCAGCCGCATTCACGCGCGTGACCGTCAGGTTGGCTTTGTGTTCCAGCACTATGCGCTGTTCCGCCACATGACGGTGTTCGACAACATCGCCTTTGGTTTGACCGTACTGCCGCGTCGTGAACGCCCATCCGCCGCTGAAATCAAACAGCGTGTGACGCGCCTGCTGGAAATGGTGCAGCTGGCGCATCTCGCCAATCGTTTCCCGGCGCAGCTTTCGGGTGGACAGAAGCAGCGTGTGGCCTTAGCGCGCGCGCTGGCAGTGGAACCACAAATTCTGTTGCTCGATGAACCTTTCGGCGCGCTGGATGCGCAGGTGCGTAAAGAGCTGCGTCGCTGGCTGCGTCAGTTGCATGAAGAGTTGAAATTTACCAGCGTGTTTGTGACGCATGACCAGGAAGAGGCGATGGAAGTCGCTGACAGCGTGGTGGTGATGAGCCAGGGCAATATCGAACAGGTCGGCACGCCGGATGAAGTCTGGCAGGAACCGGCCACCCGCTTTGTGCTGGAGTTCCTCGGCGAAGTGAATCGCTTTGACGGTGAAGTGCACGGTTCGCAATTCCATGTGGGGGCACATCGCTGGCCATTGGGTTATACGCCCGCACATCAGGGTGAAGTCGAGTTGTTCCTGCGCCCGTGGGAAGTGGATATCTCGCGTCAGAGCAGCCTGGAAACGCCGCTGCCGGTGCAGGTGCTGGAGATCAGCCCACGCGGCCACTTCTGGCAATTAGTGGTGCAGCCGATCGGCTGGCAGGGTGAGGCCTTCTCCGTGGTCTATGACGGCGATCACACCGCTCCGATTCGCGGTGAACGCCTGTTTGTTGGCCTGCAGCAGGCACGACTGTACAACGGCACGACGCCGCTGCGTCCGGTTGCCTTTGCCGAAAGCGCCTGATATTTTTGACACTCCTTCGGGCGGGACTTTCCCGCCCGATTTATTTGCCTCTCTTCTGTCTGGAATCAAACCGTGACCACACTGGAAAATACCATCGGTAATACGCCGTTGATCAGGCTGCAACGCCTGACGCCCGATAACGGCAGTGAAATCTGGTTAAAGCTGGAAGGCAATAATCCGGCCGGTTCGGTAAAAGATCGTGCGGCCTGGTCGATGATTCACCAGGCGGAACTGCGCGGTGACATCAATCCGGGCGATACCCTGATTGAGGCCACCAGTGGCAATACCGGTATCGCTCTGGCGATGATCGCGGCGATGAAAGGCTATAAGTTACGCCTGCTGATGCCGGATAACATGAGCCAGGAGCGGCAGGACGCGATGCGTGCCTACGGCGCGGAATTGATTCTGGTGACGCGCGAACAGGGCATGGAAGGCGCACGCGATTTAGCGCAAGAGATGGCCGATCGCGGTGAGGGCCGGGTGTTGGATCAGTTCAATAATCCCGACAATCCCCTCGGCCACTATCTCACCACCGGCCCGGAAATCTGGCAGCAGACGCAGGGCCGCATGACCCATTTTGTCTCCAGTATGGGCACCACGGGCACTATCACTGGCGTCGGTCGCTATCTGAAAGAGTTTGCGCCAGCGGTGAAAGTCATTGGTTTACAGCCGCAGGAAGGCAGCAGTATTCCGGGCATTCGTCGCTGGCCCGAGGCTTATCTGCCGGGGATTTTCCGTCCTGAATTAGTGGATGAGGTCATCGATATGGCACAGCGGGAAGCCGAGGAAACCATGCGTGCGTTAGCGCAACGTGAAGGGATTTTCTGCGGCGTGAGTTCCGGTGGCGCGGTGGCCGGTGCGCTGCGCATCGCTAATGCCCATCCCGGCAGTGTCGTGGTGGCGATAGTTTGCGATCGCGGTGACCGCTATCTCTCCACCGGCGTGTTCCACTGATCTTCTCTTCCCCGCATTTTATCTGGCCTGCGCGTGCTGTTGTGGTGCGACCGGGCCATTTTTGTCTATAGTCTCCCTGATAATCCTCTGGTGTTGGCACTGTAAGGATCGAGTAAAATCGGCTGCGCTCATTGCCAACTCAGGCCAAAATAGCGGCAATTTTGTACGAGAGATAAAGATGAAAATTCTGCTTGTTGATGACGATGTAGAACTTGGCACCATGCTGAGCCAGTACCTGATTGCGGAAGGCTTTGAAACGCAACTGGTTTTAACCGGAACCGCCGGGATTGAAGGGGCGCTGTCGGGCAACTATACCGCGATGATTCTCGACATTATGCTGCCGGATATGAGCGGTATTGATGTGCTGCGTCAGGTGCGCCAGAACAGCCGTTTGCCGGTGATTATGTTAACCGCCAAAGGCGACAATATCGATCGCGTTATCGGCCTGGAAATGGGTGCGGATGATTATGTACCAAAGCCATGCTACCCGCGTGAGCTGGTGGCGCGTCTGCGTGCCGTACTGCGTCGTTTCGAAGATCAGGCACCGGTTCAGGACAAAAAAGAACTGCTGCGCTGGGGTGAGCTGAGCCTGAATCCGGCCACGCGCATCACCGAATGGCAGGGCAAAGCCTTTGATCTGACCGCCTCGGAGTTCAACCTGCTGGATCTGCTGCTGCGTGCGCCCGATCGCGTGGTGTCGAAGGATGAACTGTCAGAGAAAGGGCTCGGTCGTCCGCGTGAAGCTTACGATCGCAGCGTGGATGTGCACATCAGCAATATCCGCCAGAAGCTGGCCGCGCTCACCGCCGACAGCATCAACATTGAAACTGTGCGCAGTATTGGTTATCGCATTCGATGAAACACAGCTACCGCGGCCGCATGTTCTGGAAGATCTTACTGGGCTTCTGGATCGTATTTGTCATCATCAGCCAGCTGCTGTGGCTTGGTTTTACGCTTTCCGGTAATCGTCACGAGCCACCTGAAATTGTGGCTATCCGTCGTATTGTGAATTTACAGATGGCATCTGCGGTTTCTGTATTGGAGCGCGGCGGACCGAGTTCACTGGATGATATGATGGCCGATTGGGAACCCAACGACCGCCAGTTTTTTTCGGTCATCCAGCATGAAAAACCTGCCGCTACACCTGGCAATGCGCCGCCGGAAACCTTCAGTGAACCCTTCCATGGTCCGTTCCCGGATATCATCGTCCGTTGGGTGAAAGGGCAGGATGGCAAAGAGTACGAGCTGCGTTACGACGTTAAAGGATTGCGCGAAGATAGTTCGATGGGCGGCGGTGGCCCGCGACGTATCCTCAACATTCCAGAGCCGATGTTCACCTTTGCCGGGGCGCTAGGATTACTGTTCAGCTTACTACTGGCCTGGAACCTGACGCGCCCAATGCGCCAGCTGCGTGAAGGCTTTGCGCGCGTCTCCAGCGGCGATTTGTCGGTGCGACTCTATCCGGTGATGCGCCGTCGTCATGATGAACTCTCCAGCGTGGCGCAAGACTTTGATGCCATGGTGGAGCGCCTCGATACGCTGGTGAAGGCGCGTGAGGAATTATTGCACGACATCTCCCACGAACTGCGTTCACCGCTGGCGCGCCTGCAACTGGCGACCGGTCTGGCGCGGCAAACGCCGGAATCAGTGGAATCCTCTCTGAACCGCATCGATGAAGAAGCGCGTCGTCTCGACAAGATGATTGGCGAATTGCTGACGCTGTCGCGTGCGGAACATGAAAGTATGCCGGGTGAGCAGTATTTCGATCTCACTGGCCTGCTGCACGCGGTGGTCACGGACGTGCGCTATGAGGCACAGATTCCGGGGGTAAAAGTCGATTTTCAGGTGGAGGAGAACGCCGATTACACCGTGCACGGCAATGCTGAGTTGATTCGTCGTGGTGTGGAAAATGTGCTGCGTAATGCACTGCGTTTCTCGCACAAAGGCCAGCATATCAGCGTGAGGCTACAGGCGGAGAACCAATGGCTGGCGATTCGCGTGCGCGATCAGGGCCCGGGTGTTGACGACGAAAAGCTTTCCAGCATCTTCGATCCCTTCGTACGCGTTAATTCGCCACTGATGGGCAAAGGATACGGCTTAGGGCTCTCTATCGTGCGTAAGGTGATTCTGGCGCACCACGGTGAGGTACAGGCGGTCAATCGCCCTGAGGGTGGCTTAGAGCTAACGTTACGACTGCCGCGCTGGAAGCAAGACTGAAGGCTTAAGCGCTCACAATCTAACCGCGTTCTTGTGAATCCATAGCAGCGCGCCCATGCAGTCCGGTTAGCACAGGCAAGCGCGCAATGCATTGCGACTCATACTACGAAGCTATTCGCACTAAGCCGTGCATCTAACGCAGTAAAAAGCAGCACGCACTATGTGGAGTAGGGCAGGACGACCGGGCAGAGGAGCAAAGCGTCCCTCGCCATGGAAGGCGAGGGACGAGGCCCAGGGATGGTTTATGCCGTCTTTGCGATCTGCCCGGTCGTCCTGACCGACCGCACTAGCCCTAACGCCACCGCACCATCCCTAACGCCACCGCACTAGCCCTAACGCCACCGCCCACCTCGTCCTCACCCTTGCAGTACCAGCCAGCAACACAAACAAAAACGGCACCCATTGGGTGCCGTTTTTACTATCCAGACGCTGCTTACTTCTTGATGCGGATAACCGGGGTTTCACCCACAGTTACCTGACCGGAGAGTTTGATCAGATCTTTGATTTCGTCCATGTTCGAGATCACAACCGGCGTCAGCGTGGATTTTGCTTTCTCTTCCAGCAGTGGCAGATCAAACTCGATCACCACATCGCCTTTTTTCACTTTCTGGCCTTCTTCGGCGATGCGTTTAAAGCCTTCACCTTTCAGTTCAACCGTATCGATACCGAAGTGGACGAACAGCTCAATGCCGTTGTCAGATTCGATTGAAAAGGCGTGGTTGGTCTCAAAAATCTTGCCAATGGTACCATCAACCGGTGCAACCATTTTGTTGCCAGTCGGTTTAATGGCGATACCATCACCCACGATTTTCTCAGCAAATACCACATCAGGTACGTCTTCGATATTCACGATTTCGCCTGACAGAGGCGCAACGATATCAATAGTCCCTGACGCGCTCTCTGATTTTTCGCCAAAAAGTTTAGAAAACAAACCCATGATCTTCTCCTAAGCAGTAATTTGGGGCCAGCGTCTCGTGGATCAGCAGAGCGTTTTTTCTTTAATGAACTTGTTCACCAGGTTCATTAAATCTTCCGCTGTGGGTTGAGCCAGAGCCTGCTCCGCCAATGCCTTCGCATCTTCGAAATTAGTATTACGAATAATCTTCTTGATGCTCGGGATTGAAATGGCACTCATGCTGAATTCGTCCAGCCCCATTCCCAGTAACAGTAGTGTAGCACGTTCATCACCAGCCAGCTCACCACACATGCCGGTCCATTTCCCTTCGGCATGTGATGCGTCGATCACTTGCTTGATGAGGCCCAAAACAGATGGCGTCATTGGGTTATAGAGGTGTGAAATCAAATCATTACCACGATCGACCGCCAGAGTATACTGCGTCAGGTCATTTGTCCCAATACTAAAGAAGTCGACTTCTTTCGCCAGATGGCGCGCAATCACCGCTGAAGCCGGTGTTTCCACCATAATGCCCACTTCAATGGTCTCATCAAAGGCTTTGCCTTCTTCGCGCAGCTGGGTTTTCAGCAGCTCCAGTTCGGCCTTCAGTGCACGCACTTCTTCCACCGAAATGATCATCGGGAACATGATGCGCAGTTTGCCGAAGGAAGAGGCACGCAGGATAGCGCGCAGCTGAGCATGCAGAATCTCTTTGCGGTCCATGGCGATACGAATCGCACGCCAGCCGAGGAACGGGTTGTCCTCTTTTGGCAGGTTCATGTACGGCAGGTCTTTATCGCCGCCGATGTCCATGGTACGCACGATAACAGCCTGAGAACCCATGGCTTCCGCCACCGCTTTGTAAGCCTGGAACTGCTCTTCTTCAGTGGGCAGTGAATCTCGGTCCATAAACAGGAATTCGGTACGATACAGGCCCACGCCTTCCGCACCGTTGCGCTCTGCACCGGCGACATCGCGTACGGTACCGATGTTGGCGCACACTTCCACCTGATGGCCGTCCAGGGTGATGGCGGGCAAATCTTTCAGTTTCGCCAGTTCGTGCTTTTCAGACAGGTATTGCGTCTGAATCGCTTTCAGTTCTTCTTGTTCTGCATCGGTAGGATTAACGTAAATCTTGTTATTCACGCCATCAAGAATCAGGAAGTCACCGTTTTTGATTTGCGTGGTGACGTTACCAGTACCGACAATCGCTGGGATCTCCAGAGAACGCGCCATGATGGACGTATGCGAGGTACGGCCACCGATATCGGTGATAAAGCCCAGCACCTTCTTCAGGTTCAGCTGTGCGGTTTCTGACGGCGTTAAATCTTTCGCCACCAGAATAGATTCTTCTGCGATAGCACCCAGGTCGACAATATGCAGACCGAGGATGTTTTGCAGCAGACGCTTACCGATGTCACGTACGTCAGCCGCACGTTCTTTCAGGTATTCGTCGTCGAGTTCTTCCAACGCCTTGGCCTGGCCATCAATGACAGAGTACGCCGCAGCGTCAGCCGTTACGTGATCTTTCTTAATCAGGTCGATGATTTCCTGCTCAAGCTCTTCGTCTTCGAGCAGCATGATGTGACCTTCAAAGATCGCCGCTTTCTCTTCACCGAGGGTTTCACCGGCTTTGACACGGATGGCTTCGAGCTGTACTGCCGCTTTGCCACGTCCATCAAGGAAGCGTTGAACTTCTTGCTCAACCTGATCGTCAGTAATTTTTTTACGGCTGATGACGATCTCATCTTCCTTCAGCAGAAGTGCTTTGCCGAAAGCGATACCCGGTGATGCTAAAATGCCTGAAATCATAACCCTACCTTTTAATCACGATGGCTCATTGACCCAATGCGTTGCCACTGTCGCGGAACAGTACTCTAAGGAAGCAAGAACGCGGACAGGTTGTCCGCGATCAAGATATTTGCACTCAATGGGGCAAAGGAGTCAGTTTAGTTGCTTGCCTGAGCGGAATTACTCCAGCTCAGCCATCAGTTTCACCAGGTGCTCAACCGCTTGCTGCTCATCTTCACCTTCAGCAGACAGCGTAACAACCGTACCCTGAGTCAGACCCAGAGTCTGCAGTTTGAACAGGCTTTTCGCGCTGGCAGATTTGCCATTAGAGGTCACAGTGATGTCTGACTGGAAAGCCTTAGCTTCTTTCACGAACTGAGCTGCAGGACGGGTATGAAGGCCGTTAGGTGCGGTAATGGTAACTTCTTGCTGGAACATTCTATTTCCCCAACTTTATCAGGTTTGGTGTTATGGATCTAAAGTCTAGCCTGGAGCCGTCACTTTAGCCTGTATAGGTGCGCTGGTGTGGCATTAAGCTGACCAAAAAATGCGCTTAGTAATGTGCGTCTTTCAGCAGCAGATCAAAAACTGTGCGAAAAGGTCACCTTGATAAGTATGCCGTGATTCGCCGTTTCGCCAAATCAGTAATTCCATTCAGCTTGATCCACTTCAAAGCCAGATTAATTTCAGGCACCGAAATAATTGGGAGCTTAAATACCAGAGCCGCGTCATTGAAATCAATCTGTCTGGTGATAAAAGTGAGATCTGCGCCACAAAAAAGCACCCATTCGGGTGCTTTTTTCATCGTTTTCAGACTATGGCGGTTACTGCTGCAGCTCTTTTTCAGTGAACAGATCGGCAAACAGGGCGGTGCTTAAATAGCGCTCGCCAGAGGAGGGCAGGATCACCACGATATTCTTATTGGCGAATGCTTCGTCTTCCTGCAGCTTCAGTGCTGCAGCCACTGCCGCACCTGAAGAGATACCGGCCAGAATGCCTTCTTCTTCCATCAGCTGACGCGCGGTGCTGATGGCTTCTTCGTTGGTGATGGCGACAACCCGATCAACCAATTTCAGGTCAAGGTTGCCGGGGATGAAACCTGCACCGATGCCTTGAATTTTGTGTGGGCCCGGCTTGATCTCTTCGCCAGCGATAGCCTGAGCGATGACCGGAGAGTCAGTCGGCTCTACCGCGACGGTGATTAAGTCTTTTTTGCCTTTGGTGTTCTTGATGTAACGGCTCACGCCTGTCAGCGTGCCGCCGGTGCCCACGCCCGCAATGAACACATCCACTTCACCGTCGGTGTCTTCCCAGATTTCCGGGCCGGTGGTTTTCTCATGGATCTCCGGGTTAGCCGGATTGCTGAACTGCTGCAACAGCACAAATTTATCCGGATCGCTGGCAACGATTTCCTCGGCTTTAGCAATGGCACCTTTCATACCTTTTGCGCCTTCGGTCAGCACCAGATTCGCGCCCAGTGCTTTCAGCAGCTTGCGACGTTCAACAGACATGGTCTCTGGCATGGTCAGCGTGAGTTTATAACCGCGAGCGGCGGCCACGTAAGCCAGTGCAATACCGGTGTTACCGCTGGTTGGCTCAACCAGTTCAACGCCCGGCTTTAAGATTCCGCGTTTTTCTGCGTCCCAAATCATATTGGCACCGATACGGCATTTGACGCTGAAGCTCGGGTTACGCGATTCGACCTTCGCCAGGATGCGTCCATTACCAATGCGGTTCAGTCGAACCAGCGGCGTATGACCAATTGTCAGAGAGTTGTCTTCATAGATCTTACTCATAGCTCGTCCTTAACTGTATGAAATATTGGGAACCCTCAGAGCATACCTGTTCTTCCGGTGTGCGGAAGGAAAGAAATCGCATATCTATATAGCCCACAACCATAAGCCTTACGCAAAAAAGCATAAGGCTTTTTGAAGCTTTAGTGACGTGCATGCTGTAGGCGGTAGCGATCAACCCACATCGCAGTCGCGCCACATACGGCCACCGGCATGATAGCCAGGTTCAGAATCGGAATCATGGTGAACAAACTGACCAGCGCGCCAAATTGCATGTTCGCCGTTTTATGCTGACGTAACGCACTGCGCATCTGCTGAAAACTCACTTTGTGGTTATCAAACGGATAGTCGCAGTACTGCACCGACAGCATCCACGCGCTAAACAGAAACCATAATACCGGTGCCACCGTTTGTCCAAAACCGGGGATAAAGTAAAGCAGCAGCAGTCCCAGTGCACGCGGTAAATAGTAGCCAAGCTTCTGTAATTCGCGCTTCATGATGCGCGGGATATCTTTAACCATCGCCATCCAACCGCTATCCGGCAGCGGGTGACCGGTGAGGCGGCCTTCCAGCTGCTCGGCCAGCAACCCACAAAAGGGGGCGGCAATCCAGTTCGCGATGGTGGAGAAGAAGTAGCTGAATACCAGCACAATCGATATGACGGAAAGCGGCCACAGCAAATAACTGAGCCACTGTAGCCAATCAGGGATGTGCGACATCAAGGCCGGAATCCACTCTCCGAGCCGTTGAAACAGCCAGATAAAGGCGCCTCCCAGCAGCAAAATGTTCACCAGCAGAGGAATAATGACGTAACGACGAATGCCAGGCAGACGTACCAGTCTCCAGCCTTCGGCAAAGTAATGAATACCATTTAATGATGAGGGCGATTTCTCAACGGGCATAGCGAGCCTTTCTCCTTTATGTGGCGGCGCGAACATCATAACCTGGCTTTTTGTCGGTGGCAGGCGCACTTTGCGCGAAAAATCAGCAAAAAAGCGTGGGGCAGCTATCTTATTTGTCAGAAAATACTGCACAGACTTGCACTTGTTTAGCTGGGCAAATACAGTTAGAGGATAAAGTTTGCCGTGGTGGCAAGGTATTGGAACAACAGAGAATACAATGATGCAGGATTTGCGTCTGATATTAATCGTTGTTGGCGCGATCGCCATAATAGCGTTGCTACTTCACGGACTGTGGACCAGCCGTAAAGAGCGCTCTTCCGTGTTTCGCGATCGCCCGCACAAACGTCTGAAACAGCGCGAAGAAGCGGATGAAGATCTGCTGAGCGAAGAAGATGATGATGGTGTCGGCGAAGTGCGTGTCCGTCGCAATCGTGACGCGCATGTCGAACCCGAATTCGACGCACCTGTGACTAAGCCTGTCAGCGCGCCACGTGCGCCTGAACCTGCGCGTCAGCCATTCCCGCGTCATGAAACCCCATTGATGGGTGATCCGCTGCTGGATGATGAGCCGGAAGTGCGCCAGCCTGCACCTGCGCCACAACCGCCGGTGGTTAGACCTGCGCCGCAGCCACAACCGCAGCCTCACTCCGTTCAGGCCGATCCCTTACTGGATAACGAGCCACTTTCTGCCACGCAGCCTGCGCCTGAGTTCCAGGCCGCTGAAGAGCCCGAATACGAAGAAGAAGCGCCGGTTGCACACGATGAACCAAAACAGTCTGCTGCTTCTACCCAGAGAAAAAATGAAGCGGTACTGGTGTTGCATGTTGCTGCCCACGCCGGTGGCGAACTGAACGGTGAAGCTCTGTTGCAGGGTATTTTGCAAGCGGGCTTCCAGTTTGGTGAGATGAATATTTTCCATCGTCACCTGAGCCCAGCGGGCAGCGGTCCTGTGTTGTTCAGTCTGGCAAATATGGTGAAACCGGGGTCCTTTAATCCCGACACCATGGGCGATTTCAGCACGCCAGGTATCTCCATCTTTATGATGGTGCCGTCGTATGGCGATGCGAACCAAAACTTCAAGCTGATGCTGCAATCTGCCCAGCGTATTGCGGACGATGTCGGCGGGGTTGTGCTGGATGATGAGCGTCGCATGATGACGCCACAGAAGCTGGAAACTTATAAAGCGCGTATTCGCGAAGTTATCGGCTGATAGCCGCGAACAAAATCAAATATTAACGAAACAACCCCCGCATGTCGGGGGTTTTTTATCGGATAAAACACTATGAAATCGGTTCAGGAGCAGATCACCGCGCTGCGCACCTCGTTACGTCACCATGAGTACCTCTATCACGTGATGGATACGCCGGAAATTCCGGATGCAGAATATGACCGACTGATGCAGCAATTGCGTGAACTGGAAGCGGCACATCCCGATCTCATTACCCCGGATTCGCCGACTCAGCGCGTGGGAGCAGCACCGCTGGCCGCCTTCGAACAGGTGCGCCACGAGGTGCCGATGCTGTCACTCGACAACACTTTCGATGAAGCCGGTTTCCTTGCCTTCAATAAGCGCGTCCAGGATCGCCTGAAAAGCAGCGACGATCTGACCTACTGTTGCGAGCTTAAGCTGGATGGCCTGGCGGTCAGTCTGTTGTATGAAGATGGACTGCTGGTGCGTGCGGCGACACGCGGCGATGGCACCACGGGCGAGAATATTACCGCCAACGTGCGCACTATCCATGCCATTCCGCTGCGCCTGCACGGCGACAATATTCCTGCACGTGTCGAAGTACGTGGTGAAGTCTTTATGACCGAAGCGGGCTTCGAGAAACTCAATGAGGATGCACGTCGCACCGGCGCGAAAGTGTTTGCCAACCCGCGCAACGCCGCGGCGGGATCGCTACGTCAGCTCGATCCGCGCATTACCGCTAAACGTTCTCTGACTTTCTTCTGTTACGGTTTCGGCCTGCTGGAAGGCGGTGACATGCCCGCCAGCCACTGGCAGCGTCTGCAGCAATTTAAAGCCTGGGGTTTGCCGGTCAGTGACCGTATTCGCCTCGCGCATACGGCGGAAGAGGTGCTGGAATTTTATCGTCAGGTTGAGCAGGATCGCCCGACACTCGGATTCGATATTGATGGCGTGGTCATCAAGGTCGATTCGCAGGCACTGCAGGAACAATTAGGCTTTGTCGCCCGCGCCCCGCGCTGGGCCGTGGCTTTTAAATTCCCGGCGCAGGAGCAGATGACCTTCGTGCGCGATGTTGAATTCCAGGTGGGACGTACCGGCGCGATTACGCCTGTTGCGCGTCTGGAGCCGGTGCAGGTAGCCGGCGTGGTGGTGAGTAATGCCACACTGCACAACGCCGATGAAATCGCGCGTCTTGGCCTGCGCATTGGCGACAAAGTGGTGATTCGCCGCGCCGGTGATGTGATTCCGCAGGTGGTAAACGTAGTGGAATCCGAGCGTCCGGATGATACCCGTGAAATCGTCTTCCCCAGCCATTGCCCGGTGTGTGGCTCGGATGTCGAGCGCGTGGAAGGCGAAGCCGTTACCCGTTGTACCGGTGGGCTGATTTGTGGTGCCCAGCGTAAAGAGGCGCTCAAACATTTTGTTTCTCGTCGTGCGATGGATGTTGACGGCATGGGCGACAAAATTATCGATCAGCTGGTCGAAAAAGAGTACGTACAAACACCTGCCGATCTGTTCCGTCTGACGGCGGGCAAGCTGACGGGACTGGATCGCATGGGGCCGAAATCGGCACAAAATGTGGTGGATGCGCTCGAAAAAGCGAAACTCACCACGCTGCCTCGCTTCCTGTATGCCCTTGGAATCCGTGAAGTCGGTGAAGCCACTGCGGCCAATCTGGCCAATCATTTTGGCGATCTTGAGAAGGTGATGAACGCCGATCTGGATGCGCTGATTGCGGTGCAGGACGTGGGTAAAGTCGTGGCCGCGCATGTGCGCAACTTTATGGAAGAAGAGAGCAATCGCGAAGTCATCCGCGAACTCACCCAAGAGGTGGGCGTGCATTGGCCACAGCTGGAAGTGGTAAATGTTGAAGAGATCGACAGCCCATTTGCCGGCAAGACCGTGGTGCTGACCGGTTCGCTGTCGCAGATGAACCGTGATGATGCTAAAGAACGTTTAGTGGCGCTGGGCGCGAAAGTCAGTGGCAGCGTATCGAAGAAGACGGATTTGTTAATTGCCGGTGAAGCGGCCGGTTCCAAACTGGCGAAAGCGCAGGAGCTCGGTATACCCGTGATCGACGAAGCGGAAATGATTCGGCTACTGGGAGCCTAACGTGGACAAACATCAGCTGGTTGAAATCGCCAATACCGCCATGCCATTCGGCAAGTATAAAGGCCGCATGCTGATTGATGTGCCAGAAGAGTATCTGCTGTGGTTTGCGCGTAAAAACGAATTTCCGGCAGGGAAGTTAGGCGAGCTGATGCAACTGACCTTAGCGATCAAAATTGAAGGATTGCAGGGGTTAGTTAAACCCCTCAAGCGCAGTGAATAACAAAATGGCCCGCAATCGCGGGCCATTTTACTTATGATTTCTGTACTTCAACTTGCTGTTGCGCCAGCCGCTTCTCATTGCCCGCTTTATAGCGTTGAGCGATGAAGGAGCAGACCATCAACTGCACCTGATGGAAGATCATCAGCGGCAGCACGATAATCCCCACTGAGCTGGCCGGGAACAGGATATTGGCCATCGGCACGCCATTGGCGAGACTCTTTTTCGAACCACAGAACAGCACCACGATTTCATCGGCGCGGCTGAAACCAAACAGACGCGAGGCACCCAGGTTAATCGCCAGCGCCACAAACAGAATCAGCACGCTGCCTGCCAGAATCCACAGCAGCGTATCCACACCCACGCGATGCCAGATACCATTGACCACCGCTTCACTGAACGCGGAGTAGACCACTAACAGAATCGAGGTCTGGTCAGTTTTACCAATCAGGCTGCGATGTTTCTCCACCCAGCCGCCAATCCAGCGACGAGACATATGACCAATCACAAACGGCACCAGCAGTTGCAGCATGATTTTGCCAATCTGCTCCAGACCGTTGCTCGGCGCATCGCTATGGACGTTCATCACCAGATTCACCAGCAGCGGCGAGATGAATACGCCCAGCAGGCTGGATGCCGAAGCGGCACAGACCGCAGCCGCAACGTTGCCGCCCGCCATGGAGGTGAAGGCAATCGCAGACTGCACGGTGGCAGGCAGAATACACAGATAAATGAAGCCGGTATAAATCTCTGGCCCGACGTTCACCGGATGCCACCATACCAGCAGCAAGCCAAGAATCGGGAACACCACGAAAGTGCTGCACATGATCCACAGATGCAAACGCCAGTGGCTGCTGCCGGCAATGATTTTCTCGCGTGACAACTTGGCACCGTGCATAAAGAACAGCAGGGCGATGGCGGCGGTGGTCAGGTATTCAAAGAAATCGACAAACCCGCCTTTGGCCGGGATGAAGCTGGCCAACAGCACAGTGATGATGAGTTTGACCATCATCGGGTCGAGTCGTAAAAAGCCCATTGTTACAATCCGGTTAAAATAAAAAAGATGGTGCTGATTGTGCGCCAGCTAGGTTTAGAAATAAAATTGATTTATTGCATCAATCTATGAGCGATATCGATGAATTACACCTTACGTCAGTTACGCACCTTTGTGGCTGTGGCGCAGCAGGGCAGTTTTAGCCAGGCAGGGCAGGCGATTGGGCTCAGCCAGTCGGCGGTCAGCCACAGTATTAAAGAGCTGGAAGCGGAAATGGGCGTGCGTTTGCTGGACCGCACCACACGTGAAGTGATGCTGACGGAAGCGGGGCACCAGCTGGCATCGCGGCTGGAACGTTTGCTGGAGGAGTTAAACACGACGCTGCTGGATGTGCGCAGTTACGGCGAGCAGCGCAGTGGCACCGTACGTGTTGCCGCCAGCCAGACACCTTCGGCAAATCTGATGCCGCAGTGTCTGGCGAGTAGCCAGCAACGTTATCCGGATATCCGCGTCATCCTGCACGATCGCGCTCAGCAGTCAGTGCTGCAAAGCGTGCGTAATGCGGAGGTGGATTTTGGCATTGTCATCGGGCCGCTAGGGGATGCCGATCTGGATTACGAAGCGATTTTGCAGGAGCCGTTCTTATTGTTGTGCCATGCGGATGATGTTTTGGCCCAGGTCGAGCGAGCGGAATGGACGATGCTGGCGGGGCGCAACCTGGTTTTGCAGGATTATGCTTCAGGAAGTCGTCTTCTGGTGGATGCGGCGCTGCAGCAGTTATCGATTCAGGTGCAGGTGGTGCAGGAAATTGGTCATCCCGCCACGCTGTTTCCGATGGTGGAAGCCGGTATTGGCATCAGCATTTTGCCTGCGCTGGCGTTACCGCTGCCGGCGGGGCGGAAACTGACGGTGCGACGCCTCTATCCGGAAATCCATCGAAATCTGATGCTGATTAAACGCAAAAATCGCTCTCTGACACCCGCTGCGGAAGCGATCTGGCAGGAAGTGCGCCAACAAGCAGGCCTGCTGGCGCAACAACGTGCTCTCAAACCGGCGTTTTAGACGTAAACGTTGATCTGATTGGTCTCGGTCGGACGGTTAATGCCATCGGCTTTCTGGGCGCTGGTGGCACTTTCCGTCGTGGGCTGCTGTGCTTCTTGTTTCTGTTGTGCTTTTTCTGCTGCCTGCTGCTCGATTTGTGCAATCTGCGCTTCAATCATCTGAATCTGCGATTGCAACATCTGTTCCTGTTCAGATTTTTGCTCATCTGTCAGGGAGTCATCACTGGATAAATCTTTAATTTCTTTGGTGATGCTTTGAATCTGTTTATTCAGGCTGGCAATTTCTGACGTTGAACCGCTACCGCTGCTTGCGGTACTGACACTGCTAACACTTGAGATAGTAGACATGGTTTTCTCCTTGCAATAGACCATTATCGTTATCGGCAAGGGGATAAAACGGCTTGAGCACACAAAGCGTTAAGTGTTTGCAAAGGTTTTGTGAGGACGGGCAAATCGCAGATAGCAAAAAGGCGCCTTTAGGGCGCCTTTCTACATTGGTGGGTCGTGCAGGATTCGAACCTGCGACCAATTGATTAAAAGTCAACTGCTCTACCAACTGAGCTAACGACCCGAAGTGGTGGGCGATGACGGGCTCGAACCGCCGACCCCCTCCGTGTAAAGGAGATGCTCTACCAACTGAGCTAATCGCCCACTTCGGAACTGCTTAACAAGAGTGTCATCTGACTAAGATATGGTGGGCGATGACGGGCTCGAACCGCCGACCCCCTCCGTGTAAAGGAGATGCTCTACCAACTGAGCTAATCGCCCA
>NZ_JBWXON010000018.1:0-133413 GCF_056678875.1 Pantoea folii
TGCGGGAATAGCTCAGTTGGTAGAGCACGACCTTGCCAAGGTCGGGGTCGCGAGTTCGAGTCTCGTTTCCCGCTCCAGATTTTCATATTCACTAATGTTATTTGCTCTCGGGCGTAATCAGACTTAAAACTGCTGCAGTCTTTATCGATCTTATGCGGCCTGGTTTTCTTTCTGGAAATTTTACGTACCGCCTTAGCACCAACGATGCCTGTAGTCTGTTGCAGTTATCTTACAGGTTATCCACAATGCGCCTGCAACGTACTGACGGCGTTTTACCCTATCTGCAAAACTGTTTTGAACAGAGTTATCCACAAGCTCTGGACAAGCCCCTGCGCGCAATATTCTACTTAAATGTTTACAGTAATCATTTAAATAATTGATTATTAATGAATTAAAGGTATTTCAGTCTGTGAATAGTCTTGGTAGACGATATAATGATCCTCGTCACTATTCGGCTTTATAATTTTATTCACAGCATGTGGAAAAGGATTTTATCCTGCGCGATTGGTTAATCACGCATCACGGACCAGGCCTTTCTCGACGGCGCGCACTAAGCGCTGTTTCTTCGCGGGCTGAACATCCACGCTCTGTGCCGCACGCCTCTGTAATTGCTGCGTGATGGCCCAGTCAATATGCTCATCCAGCATGGCGTTTTCACCGCTACGCATTTGCAACGCCGCCAGATTTTCTTCTGCCCAGGGCGCATTGCCCAATGCCACTGCGATGTTCCTCAGCCAGCGTAAGTGGCCGATGCGGCGAATCGCAGAGCCTTCAGTGACTCGCAAGAATTTCGCTTCATCCCACTTGAAGAGATCCACCAACGGCGGCGCGTGCAGCACCGCGCGCGGCGAGAAATCATCTTCATCGGTCAACTGACCATAACGATTCCACGGACAAATAAGCTGGCAATCGTCACATCCATAGATGCGATTACCAATCAGCGGGCGGAACTCTTCCGGTATCGCGCCTTCGAGTTCGATGGTGAGATAGGAAATACAGCGCCGCGCATCAACCACATAAGGTTCAACGATAGCGGAAGTCGGGCAAATAGTGATGCAGGCGACGCAGCGACCGCACTGTTCTTCCTGTGGCTGATCGACGGGCAGCGGCAAATCAATCAGCAACTCGCCGAGAAAGAACCAGGAACCGGCTTCGCGATTGAGAATGAGCGAGTGTTTGCCGGTCCAGCCCAGGCCTGCTTTGGCGGCAATCGGGCGTTCAAGGATGGGGGCGGAATCAACAAACGGGCGGAAATTGAGTTCGCCACAATGCGCCTGAATCATTTCTCCAAGCTTTTTCAGGCGATTGCGCAATACTTTGTGATAATCGCGGCCCAGCGCATAACGGCTGACATAGCCCAGCTGAGGATTTTTTAAGGTGCTGGCAAACGCCGCTTTGGCCGGAAGGTAGTTCATGCGCACGCTGATCACGCGCAGTGTGCCGGGCAGGAGTTCATGGGGACGCGCACGCATCATGCCGTGTCGCGCCATCCAGTCCATCTCTCCGTGATACTGCTTCTCCAGCCAATCCTGTAATTTGGGCTCTTCAGCGCTAAGATCGGTATCGCAAATACCAACCTGCTGAAAGCCGAGTTCGCGCCCCCACTGTTTAATTTGGTGGGCAAGCTGTTGAAGATCGAGAGGGTATGACATGAGAAACCAGGCAATTGAAGCAAACCCGCGCAGTTTACCACACTCTGTCTGGCCTGCGCAGGCGATAGGGCAACTGGAGCGCGATGCGGCGGATAGCCTGGGTTTAACCTTGTACGAATTAATGCTGCGCGCCGGGCAGGCGAGCTATGAGCGAGTGCGGGCACAGTGGCCGCAGGCGCAGCACTGGCTGATTCTGTGCGGACAGGGTAATAACGGGGGCGATGGCTATGTGGTGGCGCGGCTGGCACAGGCGGCAGGATTGCGCGTCACATTGCTGGCGTGCAGCGGTAATCAACCCTTGCCGGAAGAAGCGCAGCAGGCGCAAGAAGCCTGGCTGGCGGCGGGCGGGGTGATACATGCCCCGGATGCGTCATGGCCGCAAAACATTGATGTGATCATCGATGCATTGCTCGGCACCGGCATCAATCGTGCGCCAGCCGCGCCTTACGCTGAATTGATTGATCTGGCCAATGCACATGCCGCGCCCATCTTCGCAGTCGATATTCCATCGGGATTGGATGCTGCCACCGGCACCACGCCTGGCAATGCCATCAACGCGGATGACACCCTAAGCATGATTGTGCTCAAACCGGGGCTGTTGACCGGCAAAGCTCGCGATCATGTGGGTCGCTTACATTGTGATGCGCTTGGCCTTAACACATTCCTCGCGGGCGAGACGGCCCCCATTCAACGCTACGATGCGGCTGATCTGGTGCACTGGCTGAAACCAAGAAAAGCCACTTCGCACAAAGGTGACCATGGACGTTTAGTGGTAGTGGGAGGGGATACTGGCACCGCCGGGGCGATTCGAATGACGGCGGAAGCGGCGCTGCGCAGTGGTGCTGGGCTTGTGCGCGTGCTCACGCATGAAGATAATATCGGCCCGATTCTGACCGCTCGGCCGGAGCTCATGGTCGATGCGCTACGTGAAGAAACGCTGGAACAGGCCCTGCAATGGGCTGACGTGATCGCTATCGGGCCCGGACTGGGACAACGTGAGTGGGCTCAGAAGGCACTGAAAAAAGTCGCGGCCAGTGAAAAGCCGATGCTTTGGGATGCTGATGCGCTTAACCTGCTGGCAATCAAGCCGGATTACCGTCAGAATCGCATCATTACTCCGCATCCTGGCGAGGCCGCACGGCTGTTAGGCGTGAAGACCAGTGAGGTCGAACGCGACCGCTTACAGGCGGCGCAAACGCTCGCTAAACGTTACGGCGGTGTGGTGGTGCTGAAAGGCGCAGGCACGATCGTGACCAGCGCGGCAGGTGACATCGCGATTGCGGATGTAGGCAATGCGGGGATGGCATCCGGCGGCATGGGCGATGTCCTGAGCGGTATCATTGCGGCCATGCTAGGCCAGAAACTGACTTTACTTGAGGCAGCCTGCGCGGGCTGTGTCGCACACGGTGCAGCAGCTGATGCAGTTGCCCGGCAGCGCGGTACGCGCGGCATGTTAGCCACTGATTTGTTCGAACTGCTGTGGCAGTTTGTTAATCCAGAGATGATCCAACAATAAAGCATGAAAACCTGTGTTATCCCTTTGCCCGATGAGGCGGCAACCCTAAATCTGGGTGCGCAACTTGCCCGCGTTTGCAGCAGCGCGTTGGTGATCTATCTTTATGGCGATCTCGGCGCCGGTAAAACCACGTTTAGCCGCGGCTTTTTGCAGGCGCTTGGCCATCAGGGTAACGTCAAAAGCCCAACCTATACGCTGGTGGAGCCGTACGAACTCGGCTCACGCACGCTGTATCACTTCGATCTTTATCGCCTGGCCGATCCTGAAGAGCTGGAGTTTATGGGTATCCGCGATTACTTCAGCGGGGATGCATTGTGCCTGGTCGAATGGCCGCAGCAGGGCGCTGGCGTATTACCCGAGCCCGATCTGGCATTGACGTTGCGTTACGTGGATGCGGCGCGAGAAGCGGAGATCAGCGCGGTTTCTGCAGTGGGTGAAACGCTGCTGGCCCAGTTCCAGCAAGGCAGGGAATCGGCATGACTTCATGGATGAAAGGGATTCTGCTGGCTGCGCTCTGTCTCGTTTCTGCTTCGGCGTTGTCTGCCAGCTTGTCAGATATCAAAGTCGAAAACGGCGACAGTCAGGCAACCGTCACGCTGAGCTTTAACGGCCAGCCCGTATATGGCTTCTTCCCGCTGCATAATCCCAATCGCGTGGTGCTGGATATTCGTCAAAGTGGCGCGATTAAGGGCTTACCGCTGAACTTTAGCGGCGAAAACATCGTACAACGCATTCGCAATAGCCAGCCGAAAGATAAACAGAGTATTCGTTTGGTGTTCGAACTGACGCAGGCGGCGCACACGCGTGCTACCACTCAGCGTGATGGCAATCAGTATCGCGTGGTGTTTACCATTCGCGGTACGCAACCGGCAAAACGCAGCACTGCTGCCGCACCGGTGACCACCGCTCGCCAGAGCGAGAGTGCGGCGAATCCCTTTAATGCCAATCCGGTGACCACCGTCACCAGCAGCAACACCACGGTACGTCCGGGTGGCGCCGTTTCACGCAATGACAGGGTGATTGTGGCGATTGACGCCGGCCACGGTGGTCAGGATCCCGGCGCATCGGGCCAGCATGGCCTGCACGAGAAGAACGTCACCATTGCCATTGCGCGCAAACTGAAAGCGCTGATGGATCAGGACCCGATGTTTAAGCCCGTGCTGACGCGAAACGGCGATTACTTTATCTCGGTGATGGGTCGTTCCGAGGTGGCGCGAAAAGAGAATGCCAATTTACTGGTATCGATTCACGCCGACGCCGCGCCCAACCATTCGGCGACCGGCGCATCCGTTTGGGTGTTATCAAACCGCCGCGCCAATAACGAAATGGCGAACTGGCTGGAACAGAAAGAGAAGCAGTCCGAATTGCTGGGCGGTGCCGGTGATTTACTGGCAAACAGCCAGGCTGATCCTTACTTAAGCCAGGCGGTACTGGATCTGCAATTCGGGCATTCACAGCGCGTTGGCTATGATGTCGCGGTGAAAGTGCTGCAGCAACTGCGCGGCGTGACGCCGTTGCACAAACGTTTACCGGAGCATGCCAGCTTAGGCGTGTTGCGTTCCCCGGATATCCCTTCTTTACTGGTTGAGACTGGCTTTATCAGTAACGCGGCGGAGGAGCGGCTGCTTGGCAGCAGCGCGTATCAGGAGAAAATTGCTCAGTCGATTTATAAAGGACTGCGCAACTATTTCCTCGCGCATCCGCTGCAATCCATCCCAAAGGAGGAAAACCGGCCGCTGGACAGCGCACCAGCGGTTAGCGTTGCCAGCAACCCGGCAACCGGAACCGTGCAATACACTGGCGCGACGCAGCGCCATACGGTGACGCGTGGTGAGACGTTGTCAGGCATTGCCGCCAAATACGGTGTCAGCATGGCAACTCTGCGTGACCTCAATAGCCTGAAACGCGATGTGGTGTGGGTCGGGCAACGTTTGAAAGTCCCGGCAAAATCGGGCGTGAGCGTGACCGCTGCGAGTCGTCCTACCCGACACAAAGTGGTACGCGGTGATTCACTCACTGGGATCGCCGCTCATTATGGTGTCAGCCCCAAAGCCATCATGCAGGCGAATAATATGAAGTCGAGCAACGTGATGCTGGGGCAAAACTTAAAGATTCCACAATCCTGATTGCTGGCGCTGCGGCGCCAGTCTGCTTAAAGGATCACCACCATGCCAATACAGATTTTACCGCCGCAGCTGGCGAACCAGATTGCCGCCGGCGAAGTGGTTGAGCGCCCGGTATCGGTCGTAAAAGAGCTGGTGGAAAACAGTCTTGATGCCGGCGCGACGCGCATTGACGTTGATATCGAAAAAGGCGGCGCGAAGTTGATTCGCATCCGCGATAACGGTTGTGGCATCGCCAAAGCCGAACTGGCCATGGCATTGGCTCGCCATGCCACCAGTAAAATTGCTTCGCTGGATGATCTTGAGGCGATTATGAGCCTCGGTTTTCGCGGCGAAGCCCTCGCCAGTATCAGTTCGGTTTCACGCCTCACGCTAACCTCTCGCACCGCGGATCAACACGAAGCCTGGCAAGCCTATGCGGAAGGACGTGATATGGATGTCACGGTGAAACCTGCTGCACATCCTGTCGGGACGTCGCTGGAAGTGCTCGATCTGTTTTACAACACCCCGGCGCGGCGCAAGTTCATGCGCACTGAGAAGACCGAATTTACCCATATCGATGAAGTGATTCGCCGTATCGCGCTGGCGCGCTTTGACGTGGCAATTTCGCTGACCCACAACGGCAAGATGATTCGCCAGTATCGCGCGGTGGATCAGGAAGCGCAGCGTGAACGCCGTCTTGGCGCTATCTGTGGCACCCCCTTTATGCAACATGCTCTGCGCATTGACTGGCAGCATGACGATTTGGCGTTGCGTGGATGGGTGGCCGATCCCGCCGGGTCACGTCAGGTGACGGATCTGCAATATTGTTACGTCAATGGCCGCATGATGCGTGACAAGCTGATCAACCATGCGATTCGGCAGGCGTATCAGACGCAGTTGGGGGAAGATCAACAGCCCGCTTATGTGCTGTATCTGGAGATCGATCCCCATCAGGTTGATGTCAACGTTCATCCCGCCAAGCACGAAGTCCGTTTTCACCAGTCACGGCTGGTGCATGATTTCATCTGGCAGGGCGTCATGAGTGCTTTGCAGGCGAGCCGTGCCGCAGAGTTGCCCATCGCTCATGCGGAAGAGCCTGCGCCAAAGTGGCAGCCAGAGAACCGACAGGCCGCAGGCGCGAATCATTTTGCGCAACCGGCGAACACAACACGCAATAGCACCAGCTCCAGCAGCGGCGGTGCGGCAGCGGGAACGCACGCGGGTTGGCAGAATAAAGAGCCGGTGTATCGAGCTCGTGAAGGTGCCGCCTACCAGCAGTTAATGAAAACGCCTGTGGCCGAAACCCCTCGCGCCGCCGCGCCGCAACCGGCTCCCGTGCGTCAGCCTGAAGCACGCGAAGCGCCGTTGGCTGCACATGCGCAAAGTTTTGGTCGTGTGCTGAGCGTGATGCATGAGCAATATGCGCTGCTGGAACGGGGTCATCAATTACAGTTGTTGTCACTGAATGTGGCCTCACGCTGGCTGAAACAGGCCCAGTTACAACCGGAAGAAGAGGGCTTGAAACCTCAACCTTTACTGATCCCGGTCCGGCTGAAAATTGCCAAAGAAGAGTTGAATGTGATCGATGTTCAGGGCGCGTTATTGAGGCTGATGGGCATTGATTTACAACGAGAAGGTCAGCACGTCACCTTACGCGCCGTCCCTTTACCGTTACGCACACAAAATTTACAAATCTTGATTCCAGAACTGTTAGGCTACTTGGCCCGGCAGCAAGAGGTTTCTGCATCTGCGTTGGCCCAATGGCTGGCACGTCGTGATGATGCAGAACACGCTCACTGGAATCACTCGCAGGCGATTGCACTGCTGGCAGAGCTGGAAAGGCTATGCCCGCATCTGCTCAAGTCGCCGCCTTCAGGTCTGTTACAGACCATTGAGATTGAGAGCGCGATTAACGCGTTGAAGCATGAGTGAACTAAACCAGGCTAGCCGGCCAAAGGCAATTTTTTTGATGGGGCCTACCGCCTCCGGTAAGACGGCATTAGCGATTTCGCTGCGTCAGCAACTTCCGGTGGAACTTATCAGCGTTGACTCTGCCTTAATCTATCGCGGGATGGATATTGGCACGGCGAAACCGTCGGCAGAAGAGTTAGCACTGGCGCCCCATCGTTTGCTGGACATTCGCGATCCGGCGGAAGCGTATTCCGCCGCTGAGTTTCGTCGCGATGCGCTGGCAGAAATGGCGGAGATTACCCAAAAGGGTAAGATTCCGTTGCTTGTTGGTGGAACCATGCTCTACTTCAAGGCGTTGCTTGAAGGATTGTCGCCGTTGCCCTCGGCCGATCCCGAGGTGCGTCAGCGGATAGAGCAAATGGCGGCGGAGAAAGGGTGGGAAGCCCTACACCGCCAGCTGTGTGAAATCGATCCGGTCGCCGGTAGTCGTATTCATCCGAATGATCCGCAGAGACTTTCGCGAGCACTGGAAGTTTTTTTTATTTCGGGTAAAACTTTAACGGAACTGACAAAAACATCCGGCGAAGCGTTACCCTACGACGTGTACCAGTTTGCTATCGCTCCGGCGAATCGTGAACTGATACATCAACGCATTGCGTTGCGTTACGACCAGATGCTAGCGTCAGGATTTGAAGCGGAGGCTCGTGAATTGTTTGCACGAGGTGATTTGCATACGGATATGCCTTCCATTCGTTGTGTAGGTTATCGCCAGATGTGGTCTTATCTCTCTGGTGAAATCGATTACGACGAAATGGTTTATCGGGGAATTTGCGCCACCCGGCAGCTCGCTAAACGCCAGATGACCTGGTTACGTGGCTGGCCAAACGTCCATTGGTTAGACAGTGACGAGCCAGAATTAGCCCGTAATGCGGTGCTTCAGGTAGTTAGTGCGTAGCAGGGATGATTGTGTACAATTGGTCCGTTATCGTGCGCAAATTTTTACGCAGTTTTTCTGAACCACGGTTCTTAAAGTAACAAACAACAAGCATATAAGGAAAAGATAGAATGGCTAAGGGGCAATCATTACAAGACCCGTTTTTGAACGCATTGCGTCGTGAACGTGTACCGGTTTCGATCTATTTGGTGAATGGTATTAAGCTGCAAGGACAAATTGAATCCTTTGATCAGTTCGTCATTCTGTTGAAAAACACGGTTAGCCAGATGGTGTACAAGCACGCCATCTCTACAGTGGTTCCTTCTCGTCCGGTCTCGCACCATAGCAACAACCCGGGCGGTAGCGGTGGCAGCAGCAATTACCACCATAGCGGAAGCAACCAGGGCGCTCAGTCGCAGCCACAACAAGACGGCGATAACGCAGAATAATTTTGCGCTGCCGTGAAGCCAGGGCTGGGGAGCGAAAGCGTTTTCCCGTCCTGGTTATTTTATTTTAGCGAGGTTATAGCTTGTTTGACCGTTATGATGCCGGTGAGCAGGCCGTACTGGTACACATCTGGTTCTCCCAAGACAAAGAGCTGGAAGATTTGCAGGAGTTCGAAACTCTTGTCTCTTCTGCGGGCGTCGAAGCGCTGCATGTGATTACTGGCAGCCGTAAAGCGCCACATCCCAAATATTTTGTCGGTGAAGGAAAGGCAGTTGAAATTGCCGATGCGGTGAAAGCGAGTGGAGCATCGGTCGTATTATTCGATCATGCCTTATCGCCTGCCCAGGAACGTAATCTCGAGCGAGTGTGTGAATGTCGCGTTGTCGACCGCACTGGCTTAATTCTCGATATTTTTGCTCAGCGCGCCCGTACCCATGAGGGTAAATTACAGGTCGAGCTGGCACAGTTACGCCACATGGCAACCCGTTTGGTGCGTGGATGGACGCACCTTGAGCGCCAAAAAGGCGGTATTGGTTTGCGTGGTCCCGGAGAAACGCAGCTGGAAACGGACCGCCGCTTACTGCGTAATCGCATTAGTCTCATCCTTTCTCGCCTTGAGCGTGTGGAGAAGCAGCGCGAACAGGGCCGACAAGCACGTGCCAAAGCCGATGTGCCGACCGTTTCGCTGGTGGGATACACCAACGCCGGCAAATCTACCCTGTTCAATGCGGTGACGTCAGCCAATGTATATGCGGCCGATCAGCTGTTTGCGACCCTCGATCCGACACTGCGTCGCCTGAATGTGGCAGACGTGGGTGAGGTGGTTTTAGCGGATACCGTAGGGTTTATCCGCCATTTACCGCATGACTTAGTGGCGGCTTTTAAAGCCACACTGCAGGAAACACGTCAGGCGACGCTATTGCTGCACGTGATTGACGCCGCCGATTTGCGCGTCAATGACAACATCGAAGCCGTCAATGAAGTATTGGCTGAAATCGAATCGGATGAAATTCCCACGCTGTTGATTATGAATAAAATCGACATGCTGGACGGTTTTGTGCCGCGTATTGATCGTGATGAAGAGAATAAGCCGACACGCGTCTGGCTTTCTGCTCAGAGCGGTGAAGGTCTACCCTTACTTTGGCAGGCGTTATCTGAACGCTTAGCCGGTGAAATTGCGCAGTATGATTTACGTCTGCCGCCAGAAGCGGGCCGTTTGCGCAGCCGCTTCTACCAACTGCAGGCGATTGAGAAAGAATGGAATGAAGATGATGGTTCTGTAGGTATGCATGTGCGAATGCCGATCGTTGACTGGCGTCGTTTGTGCAAACAGGAACCGTCATTAGCCAGTTATATTGTTTGATATTGCCCTAACGCCTTTACCTAACTTGTTGAAAATTGCTGCAATTATTTCTCTGGGCCGCAATTCGAAAGAGGAAGGGTAAAAAACGTAAATACAATAAATGGAGTAGAAACATGGCGTGGAATCAGCCCGGAAATAACGGACAGGACCGCGACCCGTGGGGAAGCAGCAATAATCAAGGCGGCAACTCTGGGGGAAATAAGGGAGGGCGCGATCAGGGGCCTCCTGATCTGGATGATATCTTCCGTAAGCTGAGTAAAAAACTCGGCGGACTGGGCGGTGGCAAACAGAGTGACAACAATGGCCAGCGCGGCGGCGGTAGCGGTGGCAAACTGGTTGGCATCGTTGCCGTAGCCGCAGTGGTCATCTGGGCTGCCAGCGGTTTCTACACCATCAAAGAAGCAGAACGTGGCGTTGTGACCCGTTTTGGTAAGTTCAGCCATCTGGTTGAGCCGGGCCTGAACTGGAAGCCAACCTTTATCGATCAGGTGCGTGCCGTTAACGTTGAAGCCGTGCGTGAACTGGCCGCCTCTGGCGTGATGCTGACTTCGGACGAAAACGTGGTGCGCGTTGAAATGAACGTGCAGTACCGCGTAACCAATCCTGAGCAGTATTTGTATGCGGTCACCAGCGCTGACGACAGTTTGCGTCAGGCCACCGACAGTGCACTGCGCGGGGTGATTGGTCGTTCTACCATGGACCGTATCCTCACCGAAGGCCGTACCGTGGTGCGTAGCGAAACCCAACGTGAGCTGGATGAAACCATCCGTCCTTACAACATGGGTATTACCCTGCTTGACGTCAACTTCCAGGCGGCACGTCCACCGGAAGAAGTGAAGGCCTCGTTTGACGATGCCATCGCCGCACGTGAAAACCGCGAGCAGTACGTGCGTGAAGCAGAAGCTTATTCGAATGAAGTGCAGCCGCGTGCGAACGGGCAGGCGCAGCGTATTCTGGAAGAGGCCCGTGCATACAAAGAGCGCACGGTGTTAGAAGCGCAGGGTGAAGTGGCACGCTTTGCTTTACTGCTGCCGGAATATAAAGCCGCACCGCAAATCACCAAAGAGCGTCTGTATATCGAAAGTATGGAACGTGTGCTGAGCCATACGCGTAAAGTCCTGGTTAACGACCGTGGTAACAGCCTGATGGTGCTGCCGCTGGATCAACTGATGCGTGGTGGTCAGATTTCTGGCAGCCAGGCAGGCCAGAAAAACACTAATTTGATGAAGCTGCCTTCGTCTGGCAGCAGTGCCAGCAATGATGACTCTTCGTCTTATAGTCCGAGCAGCATCATGGACCAGCGTCGCGCCAATGCGTTACGCAACGATACCCAGCGCGCAGGGAGGGAGTAATCGATGCGTAAGCCAATTATTGCCGTAATTATTGTCGTCCTGGTGGCGCTGTACGCATCGCTGTTTGTGGTGCAAGAAGGTGAGCGCGGTATCGTGCTGCGCTTCGGTAAAGTTCTGCGCGATAGCGAGAACAAGCCGCAGGTTTATGAGCCGGGTCTGCATTTCAAGATCCCATTCATTGAAACTGTGAAGTCGCTGGATGCACGTATCCAGACCATGGACAACCAGGCCGATCGCTTTGTTACCAAAGAGAAGAAAGACCTGATCGTTGATTCCTACATCAAGTGGCGTATCAGTGATTTTAGCCGCTACTACCTGGCAACTGGCGGTGGTGATGTTTCTCAGGCTGAAGTGCTGCTGAAACGTAAGTTTAGTGACCGTCTGCGCTCTGAGATGGGTCGCCTGGATGTGAAAGACATCGTGACGGATTCACGTGGTCGTTTGACCACCGACGTGCGTGATGCGTTGAACACCGGTACCGCAGGCAGTGATGACGAAGTGCAGACGCCAGCCGCAGATGATGCGATTGCCAGCGCGGCAGCCCGCGTAGAGCGTGAAACCAACAGCAGCGAGCCAGCACCGAATCCGAACAGTATGGCTGCCCTGGGTATTCAGGTGGTTGACGTACGCATCAAGCAGATCAACCTGCCAGCTGAAGTGTCTGATGCTATCTACAACCGTATGCGCGCTGAGCGTGAAGCGGTTGCCCGTAGCCAGCGCTCACAAGGTCAGGAAGAGGCTGAAAAACTGCGTGCTCAGGCGGATTACCAGGTCACACGTACTTTGGCTGAAGCTCAGCGTCAGGCATTGATTTCACGTGGTGAAGGTGATGCGCAGGCAGCAAAACTGTTTGCAGATGCTTTCGGTCAGGATCCTGATTTCTATGCCTTTATCCGCAGCCTGCGTGCTTACGAGAACAGCTTCTCTGATAACCAGGATGTGATGGTGTTGAGCCCGGATAGCGATTTCTTCCGCTTTATGAAGGCACCGACTAACACCGCGCGTTAAGAACTGATATAACCTTGAGGCCGACAATGTTGTCGGCCTTTTTTTTGGGAAAAATAGAATGAACACAACCATCTGGATGGCGCTGGCATTAGTACTGGTGCTGGAAGGGCTGGGTCCGATGTTTCTGCCGCGTATCTGGCGCCGCATGATTCTGTCTATGGCGCAGTTGCCCGATCGCATCCTGCATCGTTTTGGTGGTGGATTAGTGGTAGCGGGCGTGGTGATTTATTACATGCTGAGCGTGCACGCGAGCGCATAGCGTTAAATTTGAGCGATAACGCACGGCTAAATTGTGTCTTGCAGTCGATGTTTCCCCCAACATGTTGTATTGATCAAAACGCGGGCAAAAAACCGCGCAATCGTATGCTAAAAGTGCTGAAAGTGAGCAAAACCGATGGTAGAATCCATTTTTAAGCAATCGGTGATTTTGAAAAAATGGGTAAGAACGTCGTCGTACTGGGCACCCAATGGGGTGACGAAGGTAAAGGTAAGATCGTAGACCTTCTGACTGAACGCGCGAATTTCGTTGTGCGTTACCAGGGTGGCCACAATGCAGGCCATACACTTGTCATCAACGGTGAAAAAACCGTCCTCCACTTAATTCCATCTGGCATCCTGCGTGATAACGTGACCAGCATCATTGGTAATGGTGTTGTATTGTCGCCTGAAGCGCTGATGAAAGAGATGAAAGGTCTGGAAGAGCGCGGTGTGCCGGTACGTGAACGTCTGCTGATCTCTGAAGCATGTCCACTGATTCTGCAATATCACGTCGCGATGGACGTGGCGCGCGAAAAAGCGCGTGGCGCCAAAGCGATTGGTACCACCGGTCGTGGTATCGGTCCAGCTTACGAAGATAAAGTTGCACGTCGCGGTCTGCGCGTGAGCGATCTCTTCAATAAAGAAACCTTCGCCGTTAAGCTGAAAGAAATCGTCGATTTCTACAACTTCCAGCTGGTTAACTACTACAAAACTGATGCGGTTGACTACGAAAAAGTGCTGAGCGATACGTTGGCTGTGGCTGACATTCTGACCAGCATGGTGGTTGACGTTTCTGACCTGTTGGACGGTGCGCGCAAGCGTGGCGATCTGATCATGTTCGAAGGCGCACAGGGTACGCTGCTGGATATCGACCACGGTACTTATCCGTATGTGACCTCGTCTAACACCACCGCAGGTGGCGTGGCGACGGGCTCCGGTATTGGCCCACGTTATGTTGATTACGTGCTGGGTATCGTTAAAGCTTACTCAACGCGTGTTGGTGCGGGTCCATTCCCTACCGAACTGTTTGACGAAACTGGCGAGTTCCTGTGTGCACAGGGCCACGAATTTGGCGCGACCACCGGTCGTCGTCGTCGTACCGGCTGGCTGGATGCGGTTGCCGTTCGTCGCGCAGTACAGATCAACTCCCTGTCAGGTTTCTGCATGACCAAACTGGACGTGCTGGATGGCCTGAAAGAAGTGAAAATCTGTGTGGCTTATCGCATGCCGGATGGCCGCGAGATGACCACCACGCCACTGGCAGCGGAAGGTTGGGAAGGTATTGAGCCAATCTACGAAACCATGCCAGGCTGGAGCGAAACCACCTTTGGTGTGAAAACGCTGGAAGGTCTGCCACAGGCCGCGCGTGACTACATCAAGCGTGTAGAAGAAGTGACCGGTGTGCCGATTGATATTATTTCAACTGGCCCGGACCGTAGTGAGACCATGATTCTGCGCGACCCGTTCGACGCATAATCTGACATGGCCGGACACTGTCCGGCCTTTGTTTATCCGCTCTTTGACTCCGCTCACTCTCTTTTTTCTTGCAATTATCGATACTTGCTTAAGAAAAAACGCACCGGCTTCCACGCTCTGGTTTATCATCATACTTAAATACCACGCCGACCGGCGCATAACCCTAACGCCCGATGATTCACCGAGGTATATGTGCAGCTAACGAGTTTCACCGATTATGGTCTGCGTGCGCTGATTTACATGGCGACGTTGCCGGAAGGTAAGCAGACCAACATTACCGAAGTCACCGATACCTACGGGGTGTCGCGTAACCATATGGTTAAAATCATCAACCAACTCAGCCGGGCTGGCTTTGTCGCCGCGACACGCGGTAAAAACGGCGGAATTCGTTTAGGCATGGACCCGGAAAAAATCGTCATTGGTCAGGTAGTGAGAAAAATGGAGCCTTTGCAGCTGGTGAACTGTGAGGAGTGTGCCATCACACCGGCCTGTCGTCTGCGCAAGGCGCTGCACGATGCGGTCCAGTTATTCCTCAAAGAGTTGGATAACTATACATTGGCCGATCTGGTCAAAGATAACGATTCACTGTACCAAATTTTATTGTCCGAACCGCCGGTGGCAATCCAAATTAAATGACATCGGAGGAACCGTAATGTCAAAAGATCCTTACCAGGATAGAGAAGCAGAAAAGTACGACAACCCCATTCCAAGCCGCGAATTTATTCTGGCGCTGTTAGAAAAGCGTGAGAAACCCATCAATCGTGATGAAATTGCCCAGGAATTGAATATCACCAGCGAAGAGCAGCTTGAAGCGCTGCGCCGTCGTCTGCGCGCCATGGAGCGTGACGGTCAGCTGGTGTTTACTCGTCGTCAATGTTACGCCCTGCCAGAACGCCTCGACTTACTGCGCGGTAAAGTGATTGGTCACCGTGATGGCTATGGCTTCCTGCGCGTCGAAGGCCAGAAAGATGATTTCTATCTGTCTGCTGAGCAGATGAAATTCTGCCTGCACGGTGATGTGATTCTGGCACAGCCGGGTAGTGCAGACCGTAAAGGTCGCCGTGAAGCGCGCGTGGTGCGCGTGCTGGAACCACGCAACAGCCAGATTGTTGGCCGTTACTTTACCGATGCCGGCACCGGTTTTGTGGTGCCGGATGACAGCCGCCTGAGCTTCGACATCCTGATTCCGCAGGAAGAAACCCAGGGCGCGCGCATGGGCTCGGTGGTGGTTGTAGAGATCGTCCAGCGCTCAACCCGTCGCACCAAAGCCATTGGTAAGGTCACCGAGATTCTCGGCGATAACATGGGCACCGGTCTTGCCGTCGATATGGCGCTGCGCACCCACGAGATCCCACATACCTGGCCGGAAGAAGTTGAGAAAGAGATTTCGAAACTGAAAGAGCAGGTGCCAGAGGAGGCAAAAAAAGGGCGCGTCGATCTGCGTGAATTACCGCTCGTTACCATTGATGGTGAAGATGCGCGTGACTTTGACGATGCCGTCTACTGTGAGAAAAAGCGCGGTGGTGGCTGGCGTCTATGGGTGGCGATTGCTGACGTCAGTTATTACGTGCGCCCAGGCACAGCGTTAGATAACGAAGCGCATCAACGCGGCACCTCGGTCTACTTCCCATCGCAAGTGGTGCCGATGCTGCCGGAGATCCTCTCCAACGGACTGTGCTCGCTGAATCCACAGGTTGATCGCCTCTGCATGGTATGCGAGATGACCATCTCTTCCAGCGGCAAACTCACTGGCTATAAGCACTACGAGGCTGTGATGAACTCCCATGCGCGTCTGACCTACACCAAGGTGTGGAACATTCTGCAGGGGGATACCGAGCTGCGTGAGCAGTATGCAGCACAGGTTAAACACCTTGAAGAGCTGCATCACATGTATCAGGAGCTGGAAATCGCACGTGAGCAGCGTGGCGGCATCTCCTTCGAAACGGAAGAGGCCAAATTTATCTTCAATGCGGAGCGTCGTATTGATCGCGTTGAACGTACCGTGCGTAACGATGCGCACAAGCTGATCGAAGAGTGCATGATTCTCGCCAACATCGCCTCGGCGCGTTATGTTGAGAAGCATCAGGAACCGTCACTGTTCCGCGATCATGATCGTCCAACCGAAGATAGCATCAAAAGCTTCCGCACCGTATTGAACGAGCTGGGCTTGAGCCTGCCAGGTGGCGCGAAACCGCAGCCTGTCGACTATGCCGAATTGCTCAAGCAAGTAGCCGATCGCCCCGATGCAGAAATGCTGCAAACCATGTTGCTGCGCTCAATGAAGCAAGCGGTGTACGATCCTGAAAACCGTGGTCACTTTGGCCTGGCGTTGCAGTCCTATGCGCACTTCACCTCACCGATTCGCCGCTACCCTGATCTGCTGCTGCACCGCGCGATCAAATACCTGCTGGCGAAAGAGCAGGGCACGCTGAAAGGTAACACCACGCCAAACGGCGGCTATCACTACGATATGCAGCAGATGTTGCAGCTCGGTCAGCACTGTTCGATGACCGAACGCCGTGCTGATGAAGCCACGCGTGATGTCGCGGACTGGCTGAAATGTGACTTTATGCAGGATCAGGTTGGCAACGTGTTTAGCGGCGTAATCTCCAGCGTGACCGGTTTTGGCTTCTTTGTGCGTCTCAACGATCTGTTTATCGATGGCCTGGTGCACGTCTCTTCGCTGGACAACGATTACTACCGTTTCGATCCGATTGGTCAGCGTCTGATTGGCGAATCTGGTGGCCGTACTTATCGTTTAGGCGATACGGTGGAAGTGCGTGTGGAAGCGGTGCACATGGATGAGCGCAAAATCGACTTTGCGCTCATCTCCAGCAAGCGCGTACCGCGCGGCGAGGGTAAAACCGAGCGCGAACGTGAGAAGCGCGGCGGCAAGCCGCCCGCAAGACGTCGTCGTGATGCGGGTAAAAAGGGCACCTTCGAGCCAGATTCAGCGTTCCGCAGCGAGAAGAAGCAGCATGCGCCTGCTGAAAAATCGGCAAAAACTGATAAAAAAGGCAAAAAAGTCTCTGAGAAAACCCGTAAAATCGCCGCCGCCACCAAGGCCAAGCGCGGGTCGAAGAAGAAACCGAACGAAGCTTGAGGGTTGGCTCGCGAAGCCTGAAGACCTGATCGCACTTTGAAGCTGGGGTCGCCTTAAACGGCGCCCCAAAGTTAGGCCAGCGTGCTGTGATGGCGCCCGCGCGACAGATAATGGATAAGTGCGTAGTGATGGCGATTTTAAGTTAGTTCAGCGTGTTGTGACGACGAGCGTACGTTAAATCAGCGCGTTTTGTAGGGTGCGCAGTTATGTGCACCGAAATTAATACTCAAATTTTCAAATCGATACATCCAACCTTGAGCAAACAAATGAGTGAAATAATTTTTGGTATTCATGCCGTGCAGGCGCTGCTGGAACGTGATCCTCAGCGTTTCCAGGAAGTCTTTATTCTCAAAGGCCGTGACGATCGTCGCCTGCAGCCGCTGATTGCCGCACTGGAAGCTCAGGGAATTGTGGTTCAGGTGGCTAACCGCCAATGGCTCGACAGCCAGGTGGAAGGCGGTGTGCATCAAGGCATCGTGGCACGCGTCAAACAGGGTAAAAACTATCAGGAAGGCGATCTGCCGGATCTGCTGCAAAGCCTGGAAAAACCGTTTCTACTGGTACTGGATGGCGTTACCGATCCGCATAATCTCGGTGCCTGCCTGCGTAGCGCCGATGCTGCGGGCGTGCATGCCGTCATCGTGCCGAAAGATCGTGCCGCCCCGCTGAATGCCACGGCGAAAAAAGTCGCCAGTGGTGCAGCAGAGAACGTGCCATTGATTCGCGTCACCAACCTGGCACGTACCCTGCGTTTACTGCAGGAGTACAACATCTGGGTGGTTGGCACCGCAGGTGAAGCCGATCACACCGTGTACCAGAGCAAAATGACTGGCCCGATGGCGTTGGTGATGGGTGCGGAAGGCGAAGGCATGCGTCGTCTGACCCGTGAACACTGTGATGAGCTGATCAGCATCCCAATGGCTGGCAGCGTCTCTTCACTGAACGTCTCTGTCGCCACCGGCGTCTGCCTGTTCGAAGCGGTACGTCAGCGTTTGGCGTGATCCCTTCCGCAAAAGTGTTTCTGAGCCAGGCATAACTGCACATCCCCCTCATACTTGAACCATGCGTTTTATGAGGGAGATGCCACATTATGACCTGGACAACCCACAGCGTTTTCAATCAGCCCCATCCTCTCAGTAACAGCAATTTATTCACCCGCGATATC
Organism: Pantoea folii; assembly: GCF_056678875.1. NCBI lineage: Bacteria > Pseudomonadati > Pseudomonadota > Gammaproteobacteria > Enterobacterales > Erwiniaceae > Pantoea > Pantoea folii. The sequence continues at coordinate 18,291 of NZ_JBWXON010000018.1, forward strand.
GCTTTGTGCGAGGCCGTGGCACGTGAGGGTGCTGGCTGGGACCGCGAATGGCTGGCCTCTGTCGGATTGCAACTGGGCAGCGCCGAATCGCTGGAGTTAGGCCGGCTGGCGAATACCCAACCGCCGGAACTGCAGCGCTACGACGCACGCGGTGAGCGGCTGGACGAGGTGCGCTTTCACCCGGCCTGGCATCTGCTAATGCAGGGATTATGTGCCAGCCGCCTGCACAACCTCAGCTGGCAGCCCGATGTGCAGCCCAATGCGATGGTGGCGCGTGCAGCGCGATTTATGCTGCATGCTCAGGTCGAAGCGGGTTCGCTCTGTCCGGTGACCATGACTCACGCCGCCATTCCGCTACTGCAAAATCATCTGCCGGAAGCCTACGCGGATTGGCGCGAGGCGCTGCTGAGCGATCGCTACGATGCGCATCACCAGCCGGGCAACAAAAAGCGCGGCCTGTTGATTGGCATGGGCATGACCGAGAAGCAGGGAGGAACCGATGTGCTCAGCAACAGCACGCGCTCGGAACCCATTGGGGCACGCGGCACGGGTGAACCGTATAGGATCACCGGTCACAAATGGTTTTTCTCTGTGCCGCAAAGCGATGCGCATCTGATCCTGGCGCAGACTTCGCAAGGGCTGAGCTGTTTCTTTCTGCCGCGTCTGCTGCCTGATGGCACGCGCAATGCGATTCGCATTGAGCGCCTGAAGGATAAGCTCGGCAACCGCTCTAATGCCAGCGCCGAAGTGGAATTTCAGGATGCGATTGGCTGGTTGATGGGCGAAGAGGGCGATGGTGTGCGGCTGATCCTGAAAATGGGCGGCATGACGCGCTTTGATTGCGCCTTGGGCAGCCATGGCTTAATGCGCCGCGCCTTGTCGATTGCCCTGCATCACGCGCAGCAGCGCCAGGTGATGGGCAAAAACCTTAGCGATCAGCCATTAATGCGCACCGTGCTGGCGCAGCAGGCTCTGCAACTGGAAGGGCAAACCGCGCTGCTGATGCGATTAGCGCGCGCATGGTCCACGCCCGCCAGCGAGCACGAGCGTTTGTACGCGCGACTGTTCACCCCCGCCGCCAAGTTTGGCATCTGCAAAGCGGGCATGCCGTTTGTGGCAGAATCGATGGAAGTGCTGGGCGGCATCGGCTACTGCGAAGAAAGTGAACTGCCGCGTCTGTACCGTGAGATGCCGGTTAATAGCATCTGGGAGGGTTCTGGCAACGTGATGTGCCTCGACGTGCTGCGCGTGCTGGGTCGCCAGGCGGACGTCATGACCATGCTCAACGATGAATTTGAAGCGGTAAAAGGCAGCAATCGCCACTTTGATCGTCGCTGGCGCCAGTTAAGGCTGCAGCTCAACCATGTGCGGGAAGGTATGGCACGTGAGGTGACGCAGGAACTGTTACAACTGGCGAGTGCAGCGATTCTGTTGAAAGTGGCAGAACCGCCGCTGGCCGATGGCTGGTGCGATCAACATCTGGATATGCGGGGGCGACGTTCGCTGAGTGACGACCTCTGCACACGCTTACTGTTGCGCGCCAGCGCTGGCTGAAGGCGCACCATAGAGAATCGCAGTACCGTACCAAAAACCGGGCAGCGTGGTTTCATCCAGCATCAGGATTTGATAGTAAACCGCGCCCGCCTGATTCGCGCGTGCGGCCAGTACGCGCTCGGCATCATCCGGTGAACCACGGGTAGAGACCGTAATATTGCCCAGCTTGCGCAAGCCATAGCTTTGCGCGCGGCTGATTTCCTGCGCGTGGCTGGTCGGCGGCGGTGGGGCTTCCGGTGTGGTCTTAAACGCGGCACAACCGGTTAGTAACAGGCTCAACACCAGTAAAAGGCGATGCATAACACGCTCCTGGAAAGGAAGATGGCTCCAGTTTAGGCCATCTTCCTTGTTCACATCAGTCTTTCAGATGAAAAACACTCACCAGCTGCGTCAAATGATGACCTTGCTGGCTTAGCGTCTGCGCGGTGGTTTCCGATTGGGTGATCATATCGCTGCTTTGGTGCGTCGCCTGGCCAATATGATTCATCGCCAGATTAACCTGACCAATGCCCGCTGCCTGCTCTTGTGCGGCGATATTGATCTCGCCCATCAGCGTTTTCACCTGCTCAATATGGCTCACGATATGCTGCATCGCATCGCGCGTTTGCTCGGACAGCGCATGGCCAGCCGCTACTTTATCGATGGAGGTGGCGATCAGATTATCGATCTCTTTAGCCGCATTGGCACTGCGCTGCGCCAGCGCACGCACTTCAGCTGCCACCACGGCAAAGCCTTTGCCGTGCTCACCGGCACGCGCTGCTTCCACCGCCGCGTTAAGTGCCAGAATATTGGTCTGGAAAGCGATCGATTCAATCACATGGGTGATATCGGCGATGCTCTGTGAAGCCACGCGGATCTCCGCCATGGTTGCGACAGAGCGTGCCACCGTACTGCCGCCGTGATCAACGGTGCTGGCCGCTTCACCGACCAGCGCCATCGCCTGACGCACGTTGGCCGCGGTTTGCGCCACGGTTGCGCCAAACTGCTCCATGCTGGCAGAGGTCTCTTCCACGCTACTCGCCTGGCGGCTGATCTGTTCACTGATGCTGGAGCTACTGGCAGCGATGGTGTCAGTGCCACGGCTGATATCGCGTGCCGCATAGCGAACCTGACTCACCACTTTTTCCAGCCCATCGCCGATGCCGTTAATCGCCGCGACCAGTTGGCCGATTTCATCACGGCGGGTGGAATCCAGATGCGCCTGCAAATTACCGGCTGCATATTGCTCCGCCAGATGAATCACCTGCTGCAACGGACGCGTAATGGCGTGGCGGCTATACCAGATAAAGCCCACGGCGAAAGCGATCACCAGTGCAAAGCCAATCACAATAAACAGGTTACGGCTCTGGGTAATCGGGGCCAGCAGGCTGGCGCGACTCACTTCTCCGGCAATAATCCAGTTCCAGCCCGGCAGTTGCTGCCACGCCAATAACTTAGTCTCGCCATCGAGCTCAATACTCATTAACCCTTTTGGCTGAGTTAACAGTTGCTGCTGGACGGTCTGATCCCAACGCGGCAATTTGCCTTCTGATTGACGATCAAACAGATACTGTCCCTGCGTGCTGCCGGTGGCACCGTTTAACACAAAGAAGTTGCCACTGTCGCCGAGATGGCGCGCCAGCACTTTGTCGCGCATCAGGGCGTATTGCGTATCGATCTGTACGCCAACGAACAGAATAGCGATCACCGCGCCGCTCTCATCCTGCACCGGCTGATACTGGGTGATATAACGATGGCCAAACAGCGTGGCCAGTCCGCGATAAACTTCGCCCTGATTGACGCTGCGCCATGCCGCGCTGCTGCGATCTAGTTTGGTGCCAATGGCACGATTGCCATCCTCTTTTTTCAGCGAGGTGGCGATACGGACATAGTCTTCACCGTCACGCACAAAGATGGTCGACACCGCACCGGTGCGATCGAGAAAATCATCCACCGCGACTTGATCGAGGTTGAGGGTTTTCAGCCCGGCGCGCAGCGTAGGCGTGCTGAATTCGCCGACCTGAATGCGATCGTTCTCATCACGACTAAAGCGCTTGGGCAGGAAGCTCTGGAAAAGTTTGGTGTAGTTCGCCACTTCTTCAGACAACGTGGCGTTAAACATGGTGGCCATTTCATTAATGCCCAGCACCTGATTCTGCATATCGTCAGTCGCCAGCTGCTCCAGTTGACGGGCCGCGTTATGACTCAGGGTTAGGGTCAGGGTAAACAGCACAATCGCCACGCTTAAAGACGTCAATACAGACAGTTTAATGCCGAGACCCATGGCGCTGAGAGAGAGACGCTTCATAAAGTACCTATTTCAAGACTATTGGAGGGGTACAAGATCAACGGCAAATGCGGCAAAAGGTTTAGTACAGAAATTATTCTGATTAAATGTGAAGTCGCTCGCGTTTTGCTGCTTAGCGCTTACACTGTGACGGGTGATAATCATTCTCAACGGAGGCGGTATGATTGAGTTGGCGACGGAAAACCTGGCAGGCATTGAGTGTATTCATGCGGCTCCCGCGGGACAGCGGCAGGCACGTTTACCCACCATCCTGTTTTATCACGGTTTTACCTCATCCAAAGAAGTGTACAGCTACTTTGCGGTGGCGCTGGCGCAGGCGGGGTTCCGGGTGGTGATGCCGGATGCCGACATGCATGGCGCGCGCTACAACGGGGATACCGAAGCGCGTATGACGCACTTCTGGGAGATCCTCAAACAGAACATCGACGAAGTGCCGCTGTTAGAAGCGGCGCTGCGTGAGAAAGACTGGATTGCCGATGAGCGCTTCGCAGTGGCTGGTGCTTCGATGGGCGGCATGACGGCGTTGGGCGCGATGGTGCGCTATCCACAGATTCATAGCGTCGCTTGTATGATGGGCTCCGGTTACTTTATGCAGCTCAGTCATACGCTGTTCCCGCCGCTGGTGGCGCGTACGCCAGAGCAAAAAGAGACCTTTGCCGCCCGCCTCGCACCGCTGGCGCCTTACGATCCCAGCCAGCAGCTGGATAAGCTGGCCAATCGCCCGTTGCTGTTATGGCACGGCGAAGCCGATGAAGTGGTGCCCTTTGCTGAAACTGTCCGGCTGGAGAAAGCGCTGCGTGAAGCCGCGTTGAACGAAAAAATGACCTACCTGTCGGAAAAGCAAATTGGCCATAAGATCACGCCGTCAGCCCTTACCGCGCTGGTGAGTTTTTTCAAACATCAGCTATAGAAACAACTCGGGCTGGCAAAGTGAGCCAGCCCGTTACGTCATCCGATTTACAGTTGTGAAGACAGACGATCTGCTGCACTGGTATTCGCACTGACTGGGTTACTGCCAGGCGCATCCAGCCGGTTGACATAGACATAGACATAGCCTGAAGCCGCATTGCTGCTGTTACTTCTCATCTGCTGCGCGTAGTCAGCGGAGCTGGCGAAAGCGGGTGGAGACAGGAAGAGACCCAGTAAAGTGGCGAAAATGATGGTTTTCATATTCGACTCCTCACTCCAGGGATTGCACTCTCAGACGCCGCGAATAAGCCAAACCGTTGCGCCTGTAAATAGTTTAGTTCTTCGCCACATTGATGCCAGATCGCCCTGTTGAACGCCTCCATCAGCAATTTTGAATAAACCCTCGCTAACCTGCTGAATCTTAATCCTTAGCACAAAAGGTGCGCTTAACTGGCATGACCCACGCGATTTGATGAATTGTGCGCTTGAGTTTCCAGGGGGACGCCAGTATGATTACGCGTCAATTTTTCAGCTGCATTCAGAGGTGTGTTTCATTTAAATGATTCACAACCTATAACGTTCCTTGCTTCCATGGGCCGCAGCTGACCCCGACAGGAGGCTGAATAATCCGTAAGGAGCTATCGATGCGTCATTACGAAATCGTATTTATGGTCCATCCTGACCAGAGCGAACAGGTTCCAGGTATGATCGAGCGTTACACTGGTGCTATCACCGGTGCACAGGGCACGATTCACCGTCTGGAAGACTGGGGCCGCCGTCAGCTGGCTTACCCAATCAACAAACTGCACAAAGCTCACTATGTTCTGCTGAACGTAGAAGCACCGCAGGAAGTGATTGACGAGCTGGAAACTAACTTCCGCTTCAACGACGCCGTTATCCGCAGCATGGTTATGCGCGTTAAGCACGCGGTAACTGAAGCATCTCCGATGGTTAAAGCGAAAGATGAGCGTCGTGATCGTCGCGAAGACTTCGCTAACGAATCATCAGATGACTCAGATGCTGGGGATTCTGAAGAGTAATCCGACATGACGGCAAATCGACTGCGCCTGTCAGGCACTGTGTGCAAGACGCCAGTTCGAAAAGTCAGTCCGTCAGGGATTCCTCACTGCCAGTTCGTGCTTGAGCACCGTTCTGTGCAGGAGGAAGCCGGTTTTCACCGGCAAGCCTGGTGTCAGATGCCGGTGATTATCAGCGGCAGCACCCATCAGGTGATTACTCAACATATAACGGTCGGTACGCAACTCGTTCTCGAAGGTTTCATTAGCTGCCATCAGGCACGCAATGGTCAGAGCAGAATGGTGTTACATGCCGAGCAGATTGAATTGATAGATTCTGGAGACTAGCCAAATGGCACGTTATTTCCGTCGTCGCAAATTCTGCCGTTTCACCGCGGAAGGCGTTGTAGAGATTGATTACAAAGATATCGCTACACTGAAAAACTACATTACCGAAAGCGGTAAAATTGTCCCGAGCCGTATCACCGGTACTCGTGCAAAATACCAGCGTCAGCTCGCTCGTTGCATCAAGCGCGCTCGCTACCTGTCCCTGCTGCCATACACTGATCGTCATCAGTAATTGGTAGTTGTCCATTAACGACTTTAAGAGGATAAGGTAATGCAAGTTATTCTGCTTGATAAAGTAGCAAACCTGGGCAGCCTGGGTGATCAGGTTAACGTTAAAGCGGGCTACGCTCGTAACTTCCTGGTTCCACAGGGCAAAGCTGTTCCTGCTACCAAGAAAAACGTTGAGTTCTTCGAAGCGCGTCGCGCTGAACTGGAAGCCAAACTGGCTGACGTTCTGGCTGCTGCTAACGCACGTGCAGAGAAAATCAATGCACTGGGCACCGTTACCATCGCGTCTAAATCAGGCGACGAAGGTAAACTGTTCGGTTCAATCGGTACTCGCGACATCGCTGATGCAGTGACTGCAGCTGGCGTTGAAGTGGCTAAGAGCGAAGTGCGTCTGCCAAACGGCGTTCTGCGTTCTACCGGTGAGCACGAAGTTGACTTCCAGGTTCATAGCGAAGTATTCGCTAAACTGGTTGTGAATGTAGTGGCTGAGTAATTTTTTACTCGGTAACGCGAAAACGCCGGCCATGTGCCGGCGTTTTTGTATCTGCGATTTACTGAGCGCGGATAAAGCTGCCGTCTGGCTGGCGAGTAAATAACACCGGGCCGTTGCTGCCATCCACCGTTAATCCTGTCACCACGCCTTGCGCGTTCTGACGAACCTTCACCTGCTGGCCATTCTTCAATGCGCTAAGCGGCTGATCGTCACCCTCGACGCGTGCCATCGCGAACACATCATTCACCGGCAGATTATTGTCGCGGAACAACTGTGCCAGCGTCTGACCTGATGCCACAGTATAGTTGTGCCACTCACCCTGAGAATCGGTTTTCGGTTGGGTGTTCTGCGGCTGCTTGTTATCGTAAATCTCTGCCTGTAACGGCACCTCTTTGCTGCTGTTATCTGCCGGGCGCTCAATGGGATATTGCGGCGTACTGCTCGGCCAGAGAAACGCTATTAGCAGAACCAGTAAGGCAATCACAATGCCACGGCGATGGAAGGCCGGTAGCGGGTTCATCCAGCGCACATCATCCAGCAGATGCCAGACGCGCAGCAGCACGGCGGGAACGCGGGAAGGGGTATCAGAAGCCATTCGTGAATCCTCCTCGCTGGCGGCCTTGCGCGAAAATTGCGGCAGCCAACGTTGCAACCTCGATAAAGTAAAAGCACGCGGTGCGCGCGTCCTGCGGCGTCGTGGGGCGATCTGGCCCATGTATTCTCTCTTTCTTAGCGCTGTACGACGAAAACGTTGCCACAGCTATAGTATGGGCAATGCGGGCGCGAAGTGCCTGCCAGCATTGAAAAATTTGACCTGCGTATTGTTTCTCTTTCCCTGGTAAATGTCATCTGCGGCGCTGCAGATTTTACGCCAGCCGCCTGCGCTGTTATGCTGCCGTTTCTATTTTCTCCGGGATTAAGGAATCAAGATGACCACCCCTTCATTCGACAGCGTCGAATCACAAGCAAGTTACGGTATCGGTTTACAGGTCGGCCAGCAGCTTCAGGAATCTGGACTGCAGGGCCTGCAGCCAGAAGCACTGCTCGCGGGTCTGCGCGACGCGCTGGAAGGGAACTCACCGGCTGTGCCTGTTGACGTGGTACATCGCGCGCTGCGTGAAGTGCACGAACGTGCAGAAGGCGTGCGTCGTGAGCGTGTGGAAGCGATGGCTGCTGATGGCCATAAATTCCTGGAGCAGAACGCCCAGCGTGAAGGCGTGAGCAGCACGGAATCTGGTTTACAGTTCAGCGTGATCACTCAAGGCGATGGCCCAATCCCATCGCGTCAGGATCGTGTTCGTGTGCACTACACTGGCAAGCTGATCGACGGTACGGTGTTTGATAGCTCAGTGGCACGTGGCGAACCGGCTGAATTCCCGGTAAGCGGCGTGATCGCGGGCTGGATTGAAGCGCTGACCCTGATGCCAGTGGGTTCTAAGTGGGAATTAGTGATTCCACAAAACCTCGCCTACGGCGAACGCGGTGCTGGCGCATCCATCCCGCCATTCAGCACCCTGGTGTTCGAAGTCGAGCTGCTGGAAATTCTGTAAGCATTCAGCAATTCATTAAAACCGGCATAAATGCCGGTTTTATTGTTTGTAAATCTGGCTGATCTTTACCCAATTGACTAATACAATGAGCGAATCGAACGATTTAAGCGGAAGGTGCGAAATGTATTTACTCTCTGCCAACGAAGCTAAAACCCAATTTGGGGATATGCTTCTCAAAGCTCAGCGTGAACCGGTACAAATCAGTCGGAACGGAAAACCTGTCGCTGTTGTCATATCTGCTGAAGAGTTTCAGGCAATTGAACTCATGAAGCAGCAGTTTTTGCAGGAAAAAATTGCCCGAGCCAGGGAAGACGTTGCCAACGGACGACTGACCGACGGTGAAACATTTTTCAATCAATTACTGGATTAAATGGCCAAATTTCAGCTCACGGATGAAGCGCGGCAGGATCTTGTCGATATTCGTCAGTTCACCTTGCAGCACTGGGGCGAAGCGCAGTCTCATCAATACCTGAGACGTTTGCAGCGCACATTGCACACGCTGTCTGAACTACCGACGATGGGGATCAGCAGAGCGTCCGATCTCGCCGAAGGTGTACTCAGTTTTCCCTTTGTGAGTCATATGATTTATTACCAGGCAATCCAACAGGGAATTATTGTGCTCGCGGTGATGCATCAAAGCCGGGTGCCCTCTCTTCATTTGGCAGCCCGGCTATAGCCTGTTACTGCTTCTGCAAATCTACCTGCCAAATCGCAAAGCCGATCTCGTCACTGCCCACAGCTTTCATCGGATAATCAGCGTACTTCTCAATAAACTGCGTGGCTTTCTCGCCCGGTGCGGTTTCAAAACGAATATCCAGCGGTGTATCGCTGCTGATCGGCGCTAAACGCCAGTTATGATCGGCCTGCGGTTTCACTTCGCCGTGTACTTTGGTTTCGCTGCTGATATAAGCCGCGACCACTGAACGGTTCTCATCTGGTGAAGCAAACGCCACGTATTTATCGCCGGTGCCGGCAAACTTCCCGCCGTAAGCACGATAGTTGTTAGTGGCGACGAGGAATACCGCATTAGGGTCGATGGGCTTACCCTGCCATGTCAGATCCTTAATGCGTGAAGCGTCTTTGTTAATCAACGTACATTCGCCGTCATAGCGTGCAGGCTGCGTCACATCGATTTGGTAATCGACGCCATCAATCACGTCGAAGTTGTAGGTGCGGAAATCCCAGTTAATCAGCGCTTGCGGTTTACTGCTGTGCGGATCGATCTGATTAAACTGCGCGGCTGAGCATTCCAGCCACTCTCTCACCTGTGCACCGGTGACTTTCATCACCACCAGGGTATTCGGATAAAGATACAGGTCGGCGGCATTGCGGAAGGTCAGTTCACCTTTCTCTACTTCGGTATAGCTGGCGGGATCGTTTTTACGCCCACCGGCTTTAAACGGTGCGGCAGCCGAAAGCACTGGCAAGCGGCCGAGATCGGGATCGCCCTGAATAAAGTGCTCAACATAGGCGCGCTGGGCATTATTCACGATCTGCACAGTGGGATCGTCCTGCACCAGCGACAGATAGCTGTACATCACATCGGCGGATTTACCGATAGGCTTAGCAACAAACTCACGCGTGGCACGGTGATCCTGCTCCAGCACTTTCACCAGACCGCTGTCTTCTGCGGCCAGTGATTTTTTAGCAACCGGATCGTAAATGGGCCGCGCTTCAGCCTTGCCCTGCATGACCTGCCACTTGCCGCCTTCGTTATTCAGCACCAGATCGACCACGCCGAGGTGATCGCCCCACATGCCGGGCATCACAGAAGGAACACCGTTTAGTGTGCCCTGTGCAATGTCAGCGCCCTGAATGGCCGCGAACTCTTTACTGGGGAACACCGCATGCGCGTGACCAAACATAATGGCGTTAATCCCCGGCACCTGGCTGAGGTAGTAGACCGAATTCTCTGCCATGGCGTGATAGGGCTCACTGCTTAGACCTGAGTGCGGAATGGCGATGATTATTTCAGCACCTTTTGCGCGCATTTCCGGCACATAGCGCTTCGCTGTTTCCGTGATGTCATCAACGCGCACTTTGCCCTGCAGATTGTTGCGATCCCACACCATAATCTGCGGTGGAACGAAGCCGATGTAGCCAATTTTTAAGCGATGCGGGTTACCGCTGCGGTCGGTAACGGTGGTTTCCTGGATGAGATAGGGGTTAAACAGCGGTTTTCCGCTTTTTCCATCGATAATATTGGCATTCACATAGGGGAAACGCGCGCCGGCAATCGCTTTTTGCAGATAGGGTAAGCCGTAATTGAATTCGTGATTGCCTAAGTTGCCCACCGCGTAATCCAGCATGTTCATCGCTTTATATACTGGGTGCACATCGCCTTTTTTCAGCCCCTTAGCCGCCATGTAATCGCCTAACGGACTGCCCTGAATGATGTCGCCGTTATCGACCAGCACACTGTTTTTTGCTTCTGCGCGTGCCTGTTGAATCAGCGTGGCGGTGCGTACCAGACCAAATTTCTCAGTTGGTGTGTCTTTGTAGTAATCGAAATCCATCATATTACTGTGCAGATCGGTGGTTTCCAGAATGCGCAGATCCACTGTAGCGGCTTGCACCGTCGCCGCCGTCACACACAGCGCCAGTAACGACATGCTCGCTTTGAACATGATTTGCTCCTTGTCTGATCTAATGGGCCTCTCAAAATAATGTAAAACAATTACGAATTATCATTTCAATTTGTGATGTGTCTCAGACTTTCACGCATCAGCAGGCTTCGCTGTCCGCTAGAAAGGGAATCAGCATCGCGCCATAGCCGTCATCTATGAACTATGGTATTGATAATCATATAGATTGCCGTTTCAGACAGTTCAGCCGCAAAGCATGGGAACACAACTGCTAAAATGTGTAGAGGTGAGCTGTTGATGTCTGACAGGCAGAATCAGCGGAAAAGAGGTGAAGAATGTTAGATAAAATTAGCCAACTGGCGCGTGAAGCAGGCGATGCTATTATGCATGTCTATGCGGGTGAGCAGCCGATGGATGTGACGCGCAAGTCAGATGATTCCCCGGTCACGGCTGCCGATCTCGCGGCGCACAAAGTCATCGTTGAAGGGTTGGCCGCGCTATCTCCAGACGTGCCGGTGTTATCAGAGGAAGATCCGCCGAGCTGGGCGGTGCGTCAGAACTGGAAAAAATATTGGCTGGTTGATCCGCTGGATGGCACCAAAGAGTTCATCAAGCGCAACGGTGAATTCACCGTCAATATTGCCCTGATTGAAAACGGCAAGCCGGTGTTAGGTGTGGTCTATGCGCCCGCGTTGGGTGTGATGTATTCGGCAGCAGAAGGCAAAGCCTGGAAAGAAGAGGGCGGCCATAAGACGCAAATTCAGGTGCGCGAGGCGCGTCCACTGCTGGTGGTTGTCAGCCGCTCGCATGCGGATAAAGATGAAGAGCTGAAAGAGTATCTGACACAGTTAGGCGAACATCAAACCACGGCAATTGGCTCTTCATTGAAATTCTGTCTGGTGGCGGAAGGTAAAGCGCAGCTCTATCCACGTTTCGGGCCAACCAACATTTGGGATACCGGAGCAGGTCACGCGGTGGCGATTGCGGCGGGAGCCCACGTGCATGACTGGCAGGGCAAAACCCTCGACTACACACCGCGCGAATCCTTCCTGAATCCGGGTTTCCGCGTCTCGCTTTTTTAGTTCCTGACGCGCACCTTGCGAAAGCAGCCTGTGTTTTCGCTATTCATACCGGGATGAATACAGAAGACAGGCTGGGCAACACAGGGTCGCCATTAATGGCGACCTCCGTTTTTACTGCAACAGCTCACGGATGAGTTTCATCGCCTGCTGCACTTCATCCTGCGTAAGTGCACCCTCTTTGGCATATCGCACATGCCCGGTCTTATCCAGCACCACAATTGCCGAACCCCCTTTCTCCAACTGCCAGATCTTACGCACGTTGCCATTGCTGTCGACAATGAACTGCGACCACGGATATTGCTGCTTGTTGCTCTCAATACTGCTGCGCACAAACATCCCCGTGCCGGGAATCGCATCGTCGGTGTTCACAATGGTGGTAGTCTGGTAGCGGTCATGCGGGAATTTCGCCGCTTTGATCGCTTCAATCAGCGCGGCATTCTGTTCTTTGGCCGAAGAACGCCCGGCAATATGTAAGATGACACGCACTTTTCCACTCAGCTGCGCGCTATTCCACGGTTGGTAGCTAAACTTATCTTGTTGATAAAGCAGTTCGCCTCTGTCGCTCACGCCCACTGGCGGAACACGATCGCCGATCTCAAAAGCATGGGCTGAGACAAGGCTGGGAACCAGCAGTGCCAGGGCTAACACAGAGTGTGCCAAACGCATGGTGATACTCCTTAGTGATCCGACCAGTTATTCATGTTTTTGCAATATTAGGTGTGGATGATGCGCCTGTCGCGATGAGTTAACAGCTTTGCAACCCACGCCACAATTCCTTAATGAGTGAAGGTTTATACTGGGTTTTGTGAACGGCATAACAGAGTGTTCTGTAATAATGTGTCAATTCAGTAAAAAATTCACCTTTTCGGAACATACGTAACGATTGGTGTTCTATAGTAATGCCTCATTTGCGCTTCATGGGTTCGTACCGGATTTGGCAACGACGAAGCGTAGTACATCTGTTCAGGAGTTAGACAGTATGAAAATCTTCCAGCGCTATAATCCGCTGCAAATTGCGAAATACGTAAAAACGCTTTTTAAAGGAAGGTTGTATATCAAGGATGTTGGCGCGTTTGAGTTCGATAAAGGCAAAGTGATGTTGCCCCGCGTCAAAGATAAACAGCACCTTAGCGTGATGTCCGAGATCAACCGCCAGGTCCTGCGTTTGCAAGCCGAGTACAACTAAGCAGTAAAAAGAAAGGGCGCCATATAATCAGGCGCCCTCAGTAGCGGCGCGAGAAATCGCGCCTTGTTTTTTTCTGCCGCCCGGTACTATGGCGACTCCAGCTCATCAGTGGCGCTCTTCGTCACACTCAGCACCGGTGGACGATCGTCAATACGCGTCACCAGCAGCTGATCGATGCGATAACTGTCGATATCTACCACTTCAAACTTGTAACCTGAGAACTTGACGAAATCGGTGCGTTTCGGGATTTTGCGCAGCATGTACATCATAAAACCACCAATGGTTTCATAATTGCCGGACTGTGGGAAATCATCGATATCCAGCACGCGCATCACGTCATCAATCGGTGTGCCGCCTTCAACCAGCCATGAGTTCTCATCACGCGCCACAATCTGCTCTTCCTGGCCCTGGCCGACCAAATCACCCATCAGCGTGGTCATCACGTCGTTGAGGGTAATGATCCCCACCACCAGCGCGTATTCGTTCATGATTACCGCGAAGTCTTCGCCAGCAGTTTTAAAGCTTTCCAGCGCTTCAGAGAGCGTTAATGTGTCCGGCACAATCAGCGCAGAGCGAATCTGCACGCCGCTGCTCAGGGTCAGGCTCTGATTGCCCAGCACGCGCAGCAGCAGCTCTTTGGAATCGACATAACCGACGATATGATCGATGTCGCCATCACATACCAGGAATTTAGAGTGCGGATGCTGGGCGATTTTGGTTTTGAGGCTGTTTTCATCTTCGTGCAGATCAAACCACACTACGTTCTCGCGTGACGTCATCGAAGACGGCACGGTACGCGATTCCAGCTCAAACACATTTTCGATCAGTTCGTGTTCCTGTTTACGCAGCACCCCAGCCAGTGCACCGGCTTCCACCACCGCGTAAATATCGTCGGAGGTGATGTCGTCTTTACGCACCATCGGCAGCTTGAAGATGCGGAAAAACACGTTGGCCAGCCCGTTAAACAGCCACACCAGTGGACGCATCACCAGCAAGCAGAAGCGCATCGGATTGATGATGCGCAGCGCCACCGCTTCCGGCGCGATCATCCCCACACGCTTCGGCGTTAAATCGGCAAACAAAATAAACAGGCTGGTGACCACAGTGAAGGAACAGATAAAGCTGAGCTGATCGGCCAGTTCAGGGGCCATAAAGCGGCTAAATAAACTGCTGAAGGCGGGGGAAAACGCGGCATCGCCGACAATACCACCGAGGATGGCCACGGCATTGAGGCCAATCTGCACCACGGTGAAGAACATGCCAGGCTGTTCCTGCATTTTCAGCACGCGCTGCGCATTGATGTTGCCTTCATCGGCCAGCAGTTTAAGTTTGATCTTACGGGCAGCCGCCAGCGAGATCTCAGAAAGAGAAAAGAATGAACTGATCACAATCAGTAAAAGAATGACAAGTAAGCTATCGAGCATAAAAGATCCGTTGGGTTAATCACTTGTCATTTTTGGCCTGGGCAGCGCAGGAGAACATCCAGTATTCGCCTGTCATACAGGGCTATCCGTGCCAAAAATGTCTGCGCCATTTCGACAAGGAACGTTAACGTCGGGGCAGAAAGGAAAGCAGGTCATGCCTGCTGGGTGCTGATTATAGCAGCAGCGCTTATGCCGCCGCCAGAGGCGCGCACAAGGAGGCCGGAATAATCCGAGTGCACTCCCATCAGTCGCAGAAGTGCGGCTTCGGTGTTGTATCGCCACCTCCATTTACCGACAATAGGAAATGATTTGGCTTAGTGACCATTTTTCCTCAGCCATCCGCCGAAAAGAGCGGCTATGCTGATGGGTAAGCGAGTGGTGGTGATAGCCTCCGATGAGAAATAACGCCCCTGCGGAATAAGGGGCAGGCATTATTAACAGGAGTACGCGTGCCGCGATTGCATATTTATTGTTTGGCCAGCCTGTTGCTTGCTGCACCTGCCGTTGAGGCAGCGAAAGTGCGCTTGCAGGTGGAAGGGCTAACCGGGGATTTACAGAAGAACGTCAGGGCGCGCTTGTCCACCATTGGAACTGACGAAGTGTCGAGTGATGGGCGCTTCCAGGCGCGTGTCTCGCAGGCGATTAAAGAAGGCTTGCGGGCACTCGGTTATTACGAACCTGAAATCGATTTCGAATCACGTCCCGCGCCGCCGCAGGGCGGTCGACCGGTGCTTATCGCCCACGTTAAGCCGGGCGAACCGGTGAAAATCGGTGGCAGCCACATCGTGGTCGAAGGTGCGGCGAAAAATGATGATGATTATAAAGCCTGGGTGAAGCAGGGCACGCCGAAAGTCGGCACCCAGCTCAATCACGGCGAATACGACAAATTTAAAAATGGCTTCTCCAGCCTGGCACTGCGTAATGGTTACTTCGACGGTGACTTTAAGCAAAGCCAGCTTGGCGTTTCGGTCGAAAGACGTGAAGCATTCTGGGATATCGATTACGACAGTGGCCCGCGCTACCGTTTTGGCGATGTCAGCTTCCAGGGCTCGCAAATCAACGAAGCCTATCTGCGTAATCTGGTGCCGTTCAAAAAGGGCGACCCTTACAGCTCGCGCGATCTGGCGGAATTAAACCGCCGCTTGTCAGCCACGGGCTGGTTTAACTCGGTGGTCGTTGCCCCGGAATTCGACAAAGGTCGCCAGACCAAAGTGCTGCCGCTGAATGCTGCCGTTTCGCCACGCGTTGAAAACACCATCGAAGCCGGTGTCGGCTATTCCACCGATGTCGGCCCGCGCCTGAAAGGCACGTGGAAAAAGCCGTGGATCAATAGCAGCGGTCATAGCCTCACTGCCAGCTCCTATATTTCCGCACCTGAACAACAGCTCGATCTCAGCTATAAAGTGCCCTTGCTGAAAAGCCCGCTGGAGCAGTATTACACCTTCTCCGGTGGTTTGAAGCGTACCGATCTCAACGACACCAAAGCCGATACCACCACGCTGGGCGTGTCGCGTAACTGGGACAGCAGCTCTGGCTGGCAGCGCGCGGTTAACCTGAAGTGGAGTCTCGATCACTTCACCCAAGGCAGTGTCACCAACACCACCATGCTGCTCTATCCGGGCGTGAGTTTGAGCCGCACGCGTTCACGCGGTGGCTTGATGCCGACCTGGGGCGATTCGCAGCGTTATTCCGTCGATGTCTCCGATACCACCTGGGGATCGGATGTCGACTTCCTGATCCTGCAGGCGCAAAACGTCTGGATCCGTATGCTGGGCGAGAAAAATCGCTTTGTGGTACGCGGTAACCTGGGCTGGATCGAGACCAACGACTTCGACAAAGTTCCGCCGGATCTGCGCTTCTTCGCCGGGGGCGACCGCAGTATTCGCGGCTACAAATACAAAGATGTCTCGCCGCGCGACAGTGACGGCAAGCTGACCGGTGCCTCCAAAATGGCCACCGGCTCGCTGGAGTATCAATACAACGTGACCGGCAAGTGGTGGGGCGCGGTGTTTGTCGATTCCGGTGAAGCGGTAAACGACATCAAACAGAGTGATTTTAAAACCGGTGCTGGTATTGGCGTGCGCTGGGCTTCTCCGGTCGGGCCAATCAAATTTGATATCGCACGGCCGATTGGCGATGACAAGGAACATGGTTTGCAATTCTATGTAGGACTGGGGCCTGAACTATGAAGCTGTGGAAAAAGGTCCTGATTGGATTCGGTATTTTTCTGGTGGTGCTGTTTGGCAGCGTGGCATTTCTGATTGGCACCACACCCGGATTGCATCTGGTGCTGAAAGGTGCCGATCGCTGGGTGCCCGGTTTATCGATCAACAAAGTCGAAGGTGGCTGGCGCGATCTGACGCTGAGTGGTGTGAAGTATGAGATGCCGGGCGTCAGCGTGGATGCTGGACGCTTCCATTTGGCGCTCAACCTGAACTGCCTGCTGCACTCGTCGGTGTGCGTGAATGACATCGGCTTGCAGGATGTCAGCGTGGTGGTCGATAGCAAGAAAATGGCCCCGGCCGCTGCACCACCGCCGCAGGAAGAGAGCGGTAGCACCAACCTGACCACACCGTATCCGATAACGCTCAGCAAGGTCGGGCTGCACAACATCAACGTCAAAGTGGATGACACGTCCATCTCGCTGCTGGACTTCACCACCGGCCTCAACTGGCAGGGTCGCGCGCTGACGTTAACCCCAACGCATATTCAAAGCCTGCTGATAGCGCTGCCGAAGGCGGCGAAAGTGGTTGATGAGCAAGTGGTGCAGCCGAAAGTGCAACAGCCGCAGCCGGATGAGAAACCCTTGGGTGAAACGCTGCAAGAGATGTTTGCCAAACCGCTGTTACCCGAACTGCCTGACTTCCAGCTGCCGCTGGATATTACCGTTCAGGAGCTGCTCGGCGAACAGCTGCGCCTGACCGGCGATACCGATGTGTCGATTACCCGTCTGTTGCTGAAAGCCAAAACCGCTGACCGCCATCTTCAGTTAGAAACCTTTGACATCGATTCACCGCAAGGGCAGGTGAATGCGAGCGGTGATGCGCAATTGGCGGATAACTGGCCAGTGAATTTCGCGCTCAGCGGATCGTTAAATCTCGATCCGATCAAGGGCGAGAAGATCAAAATGAACCTCAGCGGTGCGATGCGTGAAGAGCTTAAGTTGGGGCTGAATCTCTCTGGCCCGGTCCGCGCACAGCTGGATGCCGCTGCGCAACCGGCGGTGGCGGGTCTGCCACTGTCACTGAAACTCACCAGCCCGGAGTTGCGCTGGCCGCTTACCGGCCCGGTGCAGTATCAGGCGGATAACCTCGATTATCAGTTCAAAGGCAAAGCCACTGATTATGTGATGTCACTGCGCACCGCTGTGAAAGGCGAAGCCGTGCCGCCGGCGACCATTGCGCTTGATGGCAAAGGCAACGTGCAGCAGTTCAGTCTGGACAAGCTGCGCGTGGCGGCACTGCAGGGTAACGTTGATTTAACCGCGCTGGTGGACTGGAGCAAAGCCATCAGCTGGCGCAGCGAACTGACGCTATCCGGCATCAACACCGCCAAACAGTACCCGGACTGGCCTGCCAAACTCGACGGCAAAATCGCCACGCGTGGCAGCCTGTACGGCGGAAGCTGGCAATTCAGCGTGCCGCAGCTGGAGCTGAAAGGGAACGTGAAGCAGAACGCCGTCAGCGCCAATGGCTCACTTACCGGCAACAGCTATAACCAGTGGAAAATCCCGAGCATTAATATCGCGCTGGGCCGCAACCATCTGGACGTGAAAGGTGAACTGGGCGACACGCTCAACCTGGATGCCAATATTGATGCGCCGCATCTGGATAACGCACTGCCGGGACTCGGCGGCGTGGCGAAAGGCACGGTAAAAGCACGCGGCACCTTGCAGGCACCGCAGCTACTGGCCGATCTCACGGCAACCGGCTTGCGCTGGCAGCAGCTGCAGATTCGTCGTGTGGCGCTGGAAGGTGATGTGAAATCCAGCGATCAGATCGCCGGCAAGCTGCAGTTGCGCGTCGAACAACTGCAACAGGATGCGCTGAAGATCAATCTGTTGACGCTGAACGCTGACGGCAACGAGAAGCAGCATCAGCTCAAACTGAACGTCGAGGGCGAACCGGTCTCTGGCCAGTTAACGCTCAACGGCAGCTTTGATCGCAAAACCGAACGCTGGCAGGGCAATCTCAACAACACGCACTTTGATACCCCGGTCGGCGAATGGCGTCTGACGCGTGCGATGGCGATTGATTACCTCAACACTAAGCAGACCGCCACCATCGGTCCACACTGCTGGCAGAACCCGAACGCGCAACTGTGCGTACCCGAGCCGATTGAAGCCGGGGCCAGCGGTCATGCTCATGTGGTGCTGAACCGTTTTGATCTGGCGATGATCAAACCTTTCCTCACGGATGCCACCAAGCTTAATGGCGTATTCAGTGGGGATGCGCGTGTGAACTGGACCGCCGACGGCGCGCTGCCAACCGGTACGGTCTCGCTGAAAGGTAACGGCGTGAAAGTCGAACAAGACGTGCAGGGCAACACGCTGCCGATCGCCTTTGACACGCTTAATCTGAATGCCGCAATGCGCAACGGTCGTGCCCAACTCGATTGGCTGATTCACATCGTCAACAACGGCCAGCTGAGCGGTAATGTGCAGATTGCCGATCCGCAAACCCGTCGCCAGCTGTCAGGTAATATTGGTATCAGCAATCTGTCGCTGGCGATGTTCAATCCGGCGTTGATGCAGGGTGAAAAGATTAAAGGCAACCTCAACAGCAACTTGCGTCTGGGCGGCACACTGCAACAGCCGCAGGTGTTTGGCCAGTTGGGGTTGAGCGATGTCAACGTGCAGGCCAGCTTTATGCCGGTCACACTCACCTCCGCCAATCTGAACATGGTGTTCAATGGCATGAGTTCGACGCTTAACGGCCTGTTACAGACGACGCAGGGCAACCTCAATCTGGGCGGCAATGCCGACTGGAGCCAGCTGGATAACTGGCGTGCGCGCATCACCGCGCAGGGCAACCGTATTCGTGTCACCGTGCCACCGATGGTGCGTATGGATGTTTCGCCGGACCTGGTGTTTGAAGCCACGCCAGCCGCCTTCAATCTGGATGGCAAAGTGGATATTCCGTGGGCGCGCATCACGGTGCAGGAAGTGCCGGAAAGTGCGACGGGCGTCTCCTCGGATGAAGTGATGCTGGATCAGAATCTCAAACCGATCCAGCCAAAAACTGCTGCGATCCCGATCAATAGCAACCTGGTGATCCATGTCGGTAACGATGTGCGGCTGTCAGCCTTTGGTCTGAAAGCCAAGCTGAATGGCGATCTTAAACTGGTGCAAGATAAAACCGGTCTGGGCTTAAACGGACAGATCAATATTCCTGATGGCCGCTTCCACGCTTACGGGCAGGATCTGATTGTGCGTAAAGGCGAGTTGCAGTTTGCCGGGCCGCCAGATCAGCCGTACGTTAACCTTGAAGCGATACGTAACCCGGAAGCCACCGAAGATGATGTCACCGCCGGTATTCGCGTCACCGGCCTGGCCGATGAGCCGAAAGTCGAGGTGTTCTCTGACCCCGCCATGTCGCAGCAGGAAGCGCTTTCTTACTTATTACGCGGTCAGGGACTCAGCAGTGATGGCGACAGTAATGCATTAACTTCAGCACTTGTGGGGTTAGGGGTTGCACAAAGTGGTCAGGTTATGGGTAAAATCGGCGAGACATTCGGCGTCAGTAACCTCGCACTTGATACCACCGGTGTGGGCGACAGCCAGCAGGTGCAGGTGAGCGGTTATGTACTGCCGGGTCTACAAGTAAAATACGGTGTTGGCATATTTGATTCACTGGCGACGTTAACCTTGCGTTACCGCCTGATGCCCAAACTCTATTTGGAAGCCGTGTCCGGTCTCGATCAGGCACTGGATTTGCTCTATCAGTTTGAGTTTTAGCAATGCGAATAATTGTCTACGGCAGTTTACGGCGCAAACAGGGAAACAGTCACTGGATGACGAATGCGCAATGGCTCGGCGACCATCAGATTGAAGGGTTTGCGCTCTACAATCTGGGTCACTACCCGGGCGTCGTTGAAGATGAGGGAACCGTCTTCTGCGAAGTGTATCGCATCGACGCCAGCACGCTTGGCGAACTCGATGCCTTGCGCACCAAGAATGGCGAATACAAACGCCAACTCATCCAGACGCCTTACGGCAGTGCCTGGCTGTATGTCTATCAGCGTTCGATTGCGGGTCGCACCCGCATTGCGAGCGGTGACTGGCTAAAGCGCGACGACGCACCCGAGGCATAAATAAAAACACCGTCCATTGGACGGTGTTTTTTTATGCTTGCGAGGCAGAGAAGATTATTTCTTCTGTGCGCGCTCGTAAGAAGAGATGATTTCAGCTTTGGCCGCTTCAGCGTTGTCCCAGCCGTCAACTTTTACCCATTTGCCTTTTTCCAGATCTTTGTAGTGCTCGAAGAAGTGGGTGATCTGCGCTTTCAGCAGTTCTGGCAGGTCGTTCACATCTTTGATGTGATCGTATTCTTTGCTCAGTTTGGTATGCGGAACCGCAACCAGTTTGGCATCTTCGCCAGACTCGTCGGTCATTTTCAGCACGCCAACTGGACGGCAGCGAATCACTGAGCCCGGCACCAGCGGATACGGGGTTGGTACCAGCACGTCAACCGGATCACCATCCAGAGACAGGGTGTGGTTGATGTAACCGTAGTTGCACGGATAGAACATGGCGGTAGACATGAAACGGTCTACAAACAGGGCGCCAGACTCTTTGTCCACTTCATATTTGATCGGATCGGCGTTAGCTGGGATCTCGATAACGACATAGATATCTTCTGGCAGTTCTTTACCTGCAGGCACCTGGTTCAAATTCATCTGGCTTTCCTTCATTGGTCGTATGTTGAGTGACGGCTATTATAGCCAACTGACTCTGAAAGTATGCCCCCTTTTTGGCGTTTCGGAATGCTCCAACGGCCTACTTCGCGGTGACAAACAGCGAGACGATCCCTGCAGCAATCAGTGGTCCGACCGGCACACCACGGAAAAACGCCACGCCAATCACGGTACCGATTAACAATCCACCAATCACTGAAGGCTGCACGCTCATAAAACTGACGCCGCGCCCGCCCAGCCAGGCAACAAACACCCCGACAATGATCGCCACGATCGATTGCCAGTTAGCAAATGACTTCAGTAAGGATGAAGCGGGCAGCGTCCCACTTGCCAGTGGTGCCATCACTGCGACAGTTAGAATAATAATACCGATCTGAATGCCCTGTTTTTCCACATACGGGAAGAACTGCGACAGCGGTGTCAGCTTGATGGCGAGCAGGATCAGAATGGAAATGGTAACGGCACTGTTATGAACGAAATAGCTCAGGACGGCGAGGCAGACCAGAATAATGGTAGAGGCATAAGCAGCCATGTTTTCTCCCTGAAGATGGATGGATGTGCAGGTCAGTGCCTGCGCTGACGTTTTTTAACGCCACCATTTATCAACAATCATCGGGATTGGCGCAACTGCCTTTGTTCATTGATTGCAACATTAAAGCCTGATTCCGCACCAGATTAACGCCCTGAGCCCCGATGGAAAGGGCTGCCATGCTGCCCTGGCGACTCATAAAATAGCTGCGGCTGGCATCCATCCAGCTATCGCGATAGGCCAGCCAAGCGCGTTGGGCAGCACGTAATTTGTCTTTAGGTTCGCCAGTTAATTTTTTCATCATCTGGTTGTACTGCGTATTCATCTCTTTATCCCAGGCCTTATTGGCGCTGCCGTAGCACTGAGACATGCCCGCGGTGCTGGATTCCTTGTCCAGACACTGTTGCAGCTGCTGGTCGAGCGGATGCGTCTGCGCCATAGCCATACTACTGGCGAACAGACAGGCAATCGGGAGCCACTTTTTCATCATTTCATTCCTTCATTTTTGCGCAGCGGACTTCAGAAAAGCTGAAGGGTAAGCGAACGTCGGCAGATTGACCATCAACATTGGATAAAGTTTCTCCGACCAGCTGCCGATAATCTCTCCGTTTTAGGGCCAGTGGAGTTCTGCCTTTTCATACACACGGGAATGATCATGATCAGACAACTATCAATACGTACCGCTTTACTTGCGTTGTTGGCCATCATGACGGTGATGCTGTTAGCCGTCAGCGCCATGGGCATCTATGCCATTAATGCTGGAAATCAATCTCTGGATGCGCTGAACCGCATTCAGGGGATTGAACTCAATAAGCTCTACCAAAGCCGTTCAGATTTAATGCGCGCCCGCGCCAATGCGGCGCTGGCCGTTCGTAAGATCGAAATTGGTCTGTTGGATGACGGCGCCAAAGTCACGCAGCAGGCGCAAGCCGCAGTGGACAGTTCTCACCAGTTCCTCAAAGCATTTGTCGATGCTGGCACCGTAACCGCGCATGGTAAAACTCTGGCCGATGCGATTGTGGCGACCTACAACGTCTACGATAAAGAAGGCATCACGCCCATGATGGATGCCTTAAAAAAACAGTATACCGATGAGTACTATCAGGTGCTGGAAGGCAAACAATCACAGCTGGCAGCAAACTATTCGAAGGCGGTGAATGATTTTAGTATTTACGCCGATGAAGTCTCTGCGGCACGCCTCAAGCAGGCGGCTGACAACGAAGTCCGGATGAAGGTGATGATTGGCGTGGTGATGGTACTGACACTGCTGCTGATCGTACTGGCCTGGCAGTTGTTGCGTCGCTCGCTGCTGCGTCCTCTGGACAACGCAATCCTACATCTGGAACAGATTGCGGCGGGCGATCTCTCGCAGCCTTTACCTGCCGCAGGCAAAAATGAAATTGGTCGCCTGAATCAGGCCCTTTCCGATATGCAGCTGGCGCTGCGTGATTCGGTGAGTCAGGTGCGTGAAGCCAGCATGCAGATTGATGTGGGCAGCCGTGAACTGGCGGCGGGCACTGTGCATCTGTCGCAGCGCACCGAAGAGTCTGCCGCCTCGCTGGAGCAAACGGCCGCCAGCATGGAGCAGCTGACCGCCACCGTCCGTCTTAACGCCAGTAACGCTCAGCAGGCCAATCAACTGGCCAGCAATGTGTCGACCAGCGCCGATCGTGGCGCAGAGGTGGTGGGTTACGTGATGGAGAAGATGCAGGAGATCACCCAAAGCTCTAACCGCATCGGCGACATCCTCAGCGTGATTGATGGTATCGCCTTCCAGACCAATATCCTCGCGCTGAACGCCTCGGTGGAAGCCGCGCGTGCAGGCGAGCAGGGCCGAGGCTTTGCCGTGGTCGCTAACGAAGTGCGTACGCTGGCTGGCCGTAGTGCGACCGCCGCTAAAGAGATTCGTGAATTGATCAGCGAATCACAAACGCGCGTTAAAGAGGGCAGCGACATGGCGACACGCGCCGGTGAAACCATGGATGAAATCTCCAGCGAAGTGATGCGTGTGACCTCACTGATGAAAGAGATATCGATTGCTTCAGAAGAGCAGAGCCGTGGGATTGAGCAGGTGAATCAGGCGGTGACGCAAATGGATGAAGCCGCGCAGCAAAACGCCGCGCTGGTGGAAGAAGCCAGCGCCGCCACGCAGTCGCTTGAAGCGCAGTCACAGCAGTTGCAGGAATCAATGGCGCAGTTCCGCGTCGTCGCCGCGTAAAAACAGGTGCAACGTGCTTACGGCGCGTTGCTACTTATCTCTTCAGCAAAGCGCAGGATCATGTCTGCTAATTGGTCATCTTCAGCCAGAAAATAGGCGGCGGGGATCTCCAGCGCTTTCGCCAGCAATTGCAGCGTCAGTAAATCGGGCTGATGCACACCAACTTCATAACGATTGATGCGCGCACTGGCGGAAAACTCTTCAATGCCAGCGGCAATCCCTAACCCTTTTTGCGAAAAACCCTTCACCAGACGCACCTGTTTCAGGCGTCTACAGAAGGTATTTTGCAGGGAAGAGGTCGGTTTCATGCCTACGAGAATCGTAGATTTGCTGCTTGTCAGATACTACGAGTAACGTAGTATCGTTATGGCAACCTATAACGAGAACTAAGGAGAGTGACGTGGGTGAAAGCAAGCAGGACTGGCATCAGGCCGATATTATAGCCGCCTTACGCAAGAGAGGGACTTCATTAGCCGCCGTATCACGTGAAGCGGGGTTGTGTTCGACCACTTTGGGCAATGCCTTAATCCGGCCCTGGCCCAAGGGCGAATGGCTGATTGCCGAAGCGATTGGCGTTGCACCCGATGAAATCTGGCCCAGCCGCTACTACTCCGCGCAGGGTGAATTGATTGAT
Organism: Pantoea folii; assembly: GCF_056678875.1. Taxonomy (NCBI): domain Bacteria; kingdom Pseudomonadati; phylum Pseudomonadota; class Gammaproteobacteria; order Enterobacterales; family Erwiniaceae; genus Pantoea; species Pantoea folii. The sequence goes on from NZ_JBWXON010000018.1 coordinate 43,249, forward strand.
CGGCAAGCAAAGCGGCGAAAATAACCCAATAAAAAGCCCGCTCATTATTGGCGGGCTTTTTCAAATCACATCAGCTTATTCGTGGCTGTCCGGGAACTCACGGATAAAGCGCTCAACGTCATCCACCATCGCATCGTTACCGCAGAAGAACGGGCAACGCTGGTGCAGGGTTTCAGGCTGGATGTCGAGGATACGGTTGGCACCATCGCTGGCTTTACCACCGGCTTGTTCCGCCAGGAATGCCATCGGGTTGCACTCATACAGCAGACGCAGCTTACCTTTCGGGTGGCTGGCGGTGCTTGGATAGAGGTAAATACCGCCTTTCAGCAGGTTACGGTGGAAGTCTGCCACCAGTGAACCGATGTAGCGCGAGGTGTATGGGCGCTTGGTGGCGATATCCTCTTCCTGACAGAACTTCAGGTATTTCTTCACGCCCTGCGGGAAGCGAATGTAGTTACCTTCGTTGATGGAGTAGGTGTAGCCTTTCTCCGGGAAGGTCATGCGCTCATGGCTCAGACAGAACACGCCCAGGGACGGATCGTAAGTAAACGCATGCACGCCCACACCGGTGGTGTAAACCATCATGGTGGAAGAACCGTAAACCACGTAACCGGCCGCAACCTGCTTGTTGCCCGGCTGCATAAAGTCAGCTTCGGTGATCGGCGTACCCGGCTCACTGATGCGGTGGTAGATGGAGAAGATGGTGCCGACGGAAACGTTCACGTCGATGTTGGAAGAGCCGTCCAGCGGATCCATCAACACCACGTATTTACCGTCTTCTGAGCCTTCAAAGATGACGAACTCATCTTCTTCTTCGGAAGCGATACCGGCAACCACACCACGCGCTTTCAGGGCAGCTTTCAGTTTTTCATTCGCGAAGAGGTCCAGCTTCATCTGCTGTTCGCCCTGCACGTTTTCCACGCCGCTGGCACCGAGGATATCCACCAGACCCGCTTTGTTGATGTCGCGGTGGATAATCTTGGCTCCGAGCTTAATGGAGGAAATCAGCGCCGTCAGTTCACCTGTGGCGTGTGGAAAGTCGTGTTGCTTCTCGACGATGAATTCGCCTAACGTTTTCATAACACATTCCCTGAATCTACGATGGAGTGGCAGCAGCTTTAACACGCTACCAACGTATGAGCGCAGTTTAGCCGATTGAACTTTAAAAACCATAGTCCTAATCCGTTTCTTCCCACTCTGCTCGGGGTTACACTGTGCGCCGAACTTTTGAGTAATGGATCTCTTTATGCGTATTCACATCCTTGGGATTTGTGGCACTTTCATGGGCGGACTGGCAATGCTGGCCCGTTCGCTAGGGCATGAAGTGACCGGCTCTGACGCCAATGTCTACCCGCCGATGAGCACCTTGCTGGAACAGCAAGGCATTGAATTGACAGAAGGTTATGATGCCAGTCAGCTCGATCCGCAGCCGGATCTGGTGATCATTGGCAACGCCATGACGCGCGGCAATCCGTGTGTGGAAGCGGTACTGGAACGTAACATTCCTTACCTCTCTGGCCCGCAGTGGCTGCATGATTTCGTGCTGCGTGACCGCTGGGTCCTGGCCGTGGCCGGAACCCATGGCAAAACTACTACCGCAGGCATGGCAGCGTGGATTCTGGAGGCCTGTGGCCTTGAACCGGGCTTTATCATCGGTGGGGTGCCAGGAAACTTCGAGGTTTCGGCAAAATTAGGAAAAAGTCCATTCTTCGTGATTGAGGCGGATGAATACGACAGCGCGTTCTTCGACAAGCGTTCCAAATTTGTCCATTACTGCCCGCGCACGCTGATCCTTAACAATCTCGAATTCGATCACGCCGATATCTTTGATGACTTGCGCGCGATTCAGAAGCAGTTCCACCATCTGATTCGCATCGTGCCGGGCCAGGGCAAAATCCTGCTGCCGGAGCACGATAACAATCTTAAGCAAGTGATGGCGATGGGCTGCTGGAGCGAGCAGGAAACCGTCGGCGACAACGGCAACTGGCAGGCGAAAAAACTGACGCCGGACTCTTCGCACTGGGAGATCTGGCTGGACGGCGAGAAAGTCGGTGAAGTGAACTGGGCGCTGGTCGGCGAGCACAACATGCACAATGGCCTGATGGCGATTGCGGCCGCGCGTCACGTCGGGGTGAAACCGGTGGATGCCGGTGAAGCGTTGAGCAGCTTTATCAATGCGCGCCGTCGTCTTGAGCTGCGTGGTGAAGTGAATGCCATCAAAGTGTATGACGATTTTGCCCATCACCCCACCGCGATTCTGGCCACGCTGGCGGCGCTGCGCAGCAAAGTCGGTGGTACCGCGCGTATTCTGGCGGTACTGGAGCCGCGATCCAACACCATGAAGATGGGCGTGAGCAAAAACGAGCTGGCCCCCTCTCTGGGTCGCGCCGATAACGTGTTCCTGTTCCAGCCGCACCACATTCCATGGCAGGTGTCTGATGTCGCGGAAGCCTGCATCCAGCCGGCGAAGTGGAGCGCGGATATCGATACGCTGGTGGAAATGGTGGCAAAAGAAGCCCAGCCAGGTGATTCCATTCTGGTGATGAGTAACGGCGGGTTTGGTGGCATTCACCAGAAACTGCTGGAGAGATTGGGACGTTGATGGCGTGGCGACCCTTTAATCGGGGTTGCCACTGGGTTTGATGACGCTCTGTTAACCGCCCAAACTAAAAAGGGTCGCCCACTGGCGACCCTTTTTATGCACGCGGCAAACTTACGCCTCTGCCAGCTCGCGCAGATACTGGAAGATCTGACGGGTGGCTTTCGGTGGTTTGTTAGCGGCTTTCTCTTTCTGCGCATTACGGATCATGGTGCGCAGCTGCTGGCGATCGGCCTGCGGATAGAGGTTAATCACTTCTGCGATCGCATCATCACCTTTCTCGATCATGCGATCGCGCAGTTGCTCGAGTTTATGGAACAGCGCAACCTGCTGGTTATGGCGGTTCTTCAGCTTATCCAGTGCCTGACGAATCGGATCTTCATCGCGCGCGCGCAACATCTTACCGATCAGCTGCAACTGGCGGCGACGGCCTTCCTTTTTTATACGCTGTGCCAGCTCAATGGCGGCACGCAGATCATCGTCGAGTGGAATTTTGTCGAGGGAGTTTTTCCCCAGATCAACTAACTCGGCGCCCAGGCGTTTCAGCTCTTCGGCGTCGCGTTTAATTTCGCTTTTGCTGACCCAGATAATCTCTTCGTCTTCATCTTCTTCGTTTTGATTATCTGGCACATCGTCGAGCCAGTCATCGGGCTGCTTGGTCATCTCTTGGCTCCCTAAAAAAAAGAGGCTAATCCTACCAGTTTATCGGGCGACTGCGAAATTGTTCTCTGAGTCTGATAGACTCAATGAATTCATACTTAAGATTAGACGGCAGGTCGATGAACGTATCTACTCAGGTTGCAGAACAACGTAAAGTGTTAGAACAGGCTGTCGCGCAGGCGCTGGAACTGGCGAAAGCCAGCACTGATGGAGCAGAAGTCGCGGTGACCAAAACCACCGGCATCGGCGTCAGTACCCGCTATGGAGAAGTGGAAAACGTCGAATTTAACAGCGATGGTGCCCTTGGCATCACCGTCTATCATCAGAATCGCAAAGGCAGTGCCTCTTCAACCGACCTCAGCCCGGATGCCATCAAACGTACCGTGCAGGCGGCGATCGACATTGCGCGTTACACCTCGGTTGATCCTTTTGGCGCCCCGGCCGATCCCGATCTGCTGGCGTTTGAAGCGCCGGATCTCGATCTTTACCATCCGTGGGAGATCGACGCCGATCGCGCTATCGAATGGGCTGCACAGGCCGAACAGGCATCGCTGCAGGCTGACAAGCGCATTACCAATACCGAAGGCGGCAGCTTCAACAGCCACGTCGGCATCAAAGTGTTCGGTAACAGCCACGGCATGTTGCAGAGCTACTGCTCCAGCCGCCATTCGCTCTCCAGCTGTGTGATTGCCGAGCAGGATGGCAACATGGAGCGCGATTACGCCTACACCATCGGCCGTTCCATTGACGATCTGCAAACTGCGGATTGGGTGGGACAAGAGTGCGCACGTCGCGTGTTGTCACGCCTGGCGCCGCGCAAGCTGCCAACCATGAAAGCGCCGGTGATCTTCGCGCCGGAAGTGGCGACGGGTCTGTTTGGCCATCTGGTCGGCATGATCAGCGGCGGTAGCGTCTATCGCAAAGCGACCTTCCTGCTGGATTCACTCGGCAAACAGATTTTGCCTGAGTGGCTGACGATTGAAGAGAAGCCGCACCTGCTGAAAGGGCTGGCGTCTACGCCATTCGACAGCGAAGGCGTGCGTACCCAGGCGCGTGACATCATCAAAGATGGCGTGCTGCAAAACTGGCTGCTGACCAGCTATTCGGCACGCAAGCTTGGCCTGCAGAGCACCGGCCATGCCGGCGGCATTCACAACTGGCGCATTGCGGGCCAGGGGCATAGCTTTGAAGATATGCTGAAGCAGATGGGCCGTGGTCTGGTGGTCACCGAAATGATGGGCTCCAGCGTGAGTGCCATGACCGGTGACTATTCCCGCGGTGCCTCAGGCTTCTGGGTTGAGAACGGTGAAATCCAATATCCTGTGAGTGAGATCACAATTGCGGGCAACCTCAAGGATATGTGGCTCAATATGGTAACGCTCGGTAACGACATTGAAACGCGCAGCAATATACAATGCGGGTCGGTGCTGCTGCCGGAGATGAAAATCGCCGGACAATAAAGACATCGCTTCATGAAAGCAGCCCACGTGGCTGCTTTTTTTTTGCCAATAATAATACCCTCAATCATTCGCGTTAAAGGAAGGTGGCAAGTCAATGAATTCTCAGGAGCTTACATGAGTAACTGAGTTCAGTGAGCGCAGCCAATGCACCTGGAACGTGAAGGATGACGGGTAAATAAGGATATTTTTATGCGTAAGCATGTGATTGCAATGTTGTCTCTCTCGCTGTTGTTCTCCTCGGCTAGCGTATTCGCCGCTGACCTGAAGAATGATATGGATACCCTGAAAGATGGCCTGAGCGTGGTGAAAAAAACCTCCGATGCTCAGGAAATGCAAACCGCGCTCGGCAAGATGCGCCAGGCGGCGGAGGATGCTAAAAAATCCACGCCGGAAAAACTGGAAGGTCAGGCTGCCGATAGCGCCCAGATTAAGGATTATCATGCTGGTCTCGATTCTCTGATTGCGCAGATTGATGTCGTCGATCAGTTGGCCAAAGCCAACAAGCTCGATGAAGCCAAAACTGAAGCGAAAAAGTTGGAAAATATTCGTAACGCCAACCATAAGAAATTCCGCTGATAACCCGGCCAGCCCTGTGGCTGGCCTTATCTCCTCTCGCATTCCCTCCGTTTAAACGCATCGATTTCCGGCATAACCCGCATTTTTGTGACCTGTTTCGCACACTTCATGCGTAGTGCGATCTGGCGCACACACGCCCGTGGGATTTCCACTTTGAGGTGGAAAAGATGCGTCTCCACAGCCTGAAGCGGAAAGCGTAATTTCTTTCTAACGCGAATTATCTCTAATTATCCGCAGTAAACAGGAGTAGCAAGGTGAGGAGTGAAGCTGTCCCGCTGAAACCGAGTACGCCAGAAGCCATTCAGGCGTTGGCGGATAACACGTTGAAGCAGATTGCGGCGATCTACGCCGCGCACCACATCGAAGCCAATGCCGTGCAGCAGCAAATGCTGGCCTCGCATGTACGGGCGATGGCAGCGCGTTCCCTCACGGGAGAAGCCTTGCCGGAAGTGGAAGCCGAACTGTTTGAAGATATCTCGCCAGAAACCATGGCGCTGGCACAGCAGGTGGTCGATCTGTTTGGCAATCTGCCCAAAAAAGAAGCCTGGTTGTTATCGGTGCATATCGAAGTGGCGAAATCCAACGAAGCATAAATCGAGAGGAATTGAACATGGTAACAGTCGTGATTGGTGATCGTCTGGGTAAAGGTCAGAAAGTCGCAGCCGGTATTGAGAAAGCAGGCGGTCGTGCCGTGGTGGTGCCGGGCGTCGCAGCGGATATGAAGCTGGGCGATGTGATGAAAGCGGAAAACGCCGATTTCGGTATCTCCTTCTGCGGCAGCGGCGGCGCGGGTGCCATCACTGCACAGAACAAATATGGCTACAAAGCCAAACACGGTATGCGTTCGGTTGATGAAGGCGTCACCGCCATTAACGAAGGCGCCACCGTGCTGGGCTTTGGCTTTATGGATAAAGAAGAGCTGGGTGAACGTCTGGTGCAGGCCTGGAATAAAAAACACGGCAGCTAAGCATGAAACAGCAACACGAGACGCAGGTAACGGTGCAGGGCAAAGGCGACAGCAAAGCGAAAGCCTTTTCCGATGCACTGAGCAAGGTGCAGCAGCAAGTGCTGCGCACCAGCCAAAAGATTCTGTTGCGCATTGAACCCATAGATGTGCGGGTGCTGCGCGCGCAGGAGAGCGTACGCACAGAGAAGTTCTTGTTCTTCTTTCTGGCGCGCGAACGACGGAATTACAGCGTCGAGCTGGAGATTACCGTCAGCGTCACCGTGATCGACACCGATAAGGTGGATTTCATCGCGACGAAATAAAAACGACAACAAAGGGTACAACAACATGTTTTTAATCATTTTGTTTAAGTCGTTGATCATTGGTGGATTGGTTGGCGTTGGGGTAGGTGCGGGCGCAGCGCGCATGTTCCACGCACCGACCACCCAGGGTATGGGCGCGTTTCGTACCTTGGGTGAACTCAATTCCTGTGAAGGCGATCCTGCATCGCACTTCTCCTTTGGTCTTGGCTTCTTCTTTAACGCCTGGGCATCGTCTGTGGCGGCAGGCTCCTTCACACAGGACGTTGACCACCGCATTCTGCCCAACTGGGGCGCGGCTGCGTTGATGGTGAAAAATCGTAACGTCGCGGAAACCCTGCACAACCCGAAACGCATGGCGATTGCCTGCGGCATCATCGGCATGATCGTGGTGGCGTTCCTCAACAGTACGGCTTCTGCGGTGCCTGCAGCGTTGCAGGTTACGGCGGTTAAAGTACTGGTGCCGGCGGCCAACCTGCTGGTGAACACCGTAATGCCAGTGATCTTCTGGCTGGCAGCAATTGATGCCGGCAAGAAATCGGGCTTTTGGGCAACCATCTTCGGTGGTCTGGCACAGTTGATCATGGGCAATGCCGTGCCGGGTCTGGTGCTGGGTATCCTGATTGGTAAAGGCGTGGAAGAGAGCGGCTGGAACAAAGTCACCAAAGTGATGATGTTCGCGATTGTGCTGCTGTTCGCTCTGAGCGGCTTCTTCCGTGGTTTCGACATGAAACTGCTGCAATCCTTCCAACTTGGCATTCCTGGCTGGCTGGACATGATTCACAACAGCCTGAGCGGCAAATAAGGAGCCTTGAGCATGAACGAGACCGAAAACAAAGGGTTCTGGTACGCCGACTGGTCTTTCCCGATCTTTGTTGGCCTGCTGTCCGCCGGGGTGTTTGCCGGTACGCACATGTACTACCTGTACGGCATCGGTGCATTTAACGAAGTGGCGTTTGTTTCGATGCTGCGTTCCGGCATGGAAACCGGCGTGTATGGTGCGGTGGCGGCGTTTGGTGCCAGCTTCCTGTTTGCCCGCATCATCGAGGGTTCGCTGGTCGGGATTCTGGATATTGGCGGTGCGATTCAAACCGGTGTCGGGCTGGGCGTTCCGGCTTTGCTGCTCGGTGCAGGCATCGTGTTCCCGGTGGCGAACTTTGCCGCATCACTGGCCACGGGCCTGGTGGTGGGTTTAGCGATTGGTTATCTGATTATCCTGGCGCGTAAGTTCACTATCAATCAGAGCGATTCCACCTACGGTGCGGACGTGATGATGGGCGCAGGTAATGCTTCCGGCCGCTTCCTTGGGCCGTTGATTATCCTGTCTGCGATGGCGGCATCGATTCCGATTGGCATCGGTTCGCTGGTGGGTGCGTTGTTGTTTTATCTGTGGAACAAACCGATCACCGGTGGCGCGATTCTCGGCGCGATGGCATTAGGCGCGATGTTCCCGGTTTCGCTGTAAAGCTGTCACCGATTTAACGGTCGCCCTTCACGGCGACCCTACGATTGAACAGTGCATTCTGTGTGGAGGCGCATTGATGACCCCACACAGATGTGATGCAAATTCCGTAGGGTGCGTATTGATGCGCACCGGGCTGAATGCAGGTTGTTAAGGAGTAAATATGTTTGATCTGATTCTGCGCCGCGCGCGTTTGTGCGACGAACAGCTGGTGGATATCGCCATCCAGCACGGCAAGATTGCTGCGGTCGGCGACGTCAGCGGTTCAGCTCAGCAGGAGCGCGATTTAGCAGGGCGCTACTACGTCAGTGCGGGCTGGATCGACAGCCACGTGCACTGCTATCCCAAATCCCCGATTTATCACGATGAAGCCGATGCGATTGGCGTGGCGCAAGGCGTCACGACGGTGGTCGATGCAGGCAGCACCGGCGCGGATCATATCGACGATTTCTATCAACTCACCCGTTCCGCCACCACTGAAGTGCGCGCGCTGATCAACATCTCACGCACCGGCATCATCACCCAGAACGAACTGGCGGATATGGCGCAAATCGACGGTGATGCAGTGGTGCAGGCGGTAAAACGTCGCCCGGACTTTATCGTGGGATTAAAAGCGCGCATGAGCAGCAGCGTGGTGGGTGAAAATGGCATTCAGCCGCTGATTCGCGCCAAAGCCATTCAGCAGGCGGCGGGAAATCTGCCGCTGATGGTGCACATCGGCAACAACCCGCCGGTGCTGGAAGAGATCGCCGATTTGCTCACCTCCGGTGACATCATCACTCACTGCTTTAACGGCAAACCCAACCGCATTCTGTCGCCGCAGGGCGAACTGAAAGCCGCGGTGAAAAATGCCATCGCGCGCGGCGTGAAGCTGGATATCGGCCACGGCAGCGCCAGCTTCAGCTTCGAAGTGGCCCGTCAGGCCATCGCGCAGGGCATTCTGCCCGACACTATTAGCTCGGACATTTACTGTCGCAACCGCATCAACGGCCCGGTACATAGCCTGGCGCATGTGATGTCGAAATTCTTCAGCATTGGCATGACGCTGCCGCAGGTTATCGACTGCGTCACCGGTAATGCCGCGGCTGGCCTGCGCTTAGCGGGCAAAGGGCGCTTAACCGAAGGTTATGACGCCGACCTGACCATTTTTACCGTCAAAGAGGAAGCCCGCCCGTTCGTTGATGCTGAAGGCGAACGGGTTTTGGGTGAGCAACATTTGCTGCCGCTGGCCGTGGTTATCGCGGGTAAGTGGCATCTGACTGATGAAGGGAAAGCTAATCATGTCTTCGATTTATGAAAAATATGACCTGAAACAGGTCATCAATGCCTCCGGTCGTATGACCATTCTTGGTGTTTCAACGCCTTCTGCCGATGTGGTCGCGACCGTCAGCTACGGTTTGAATCACTATTTCGAGATCAAAGATCTGGTCAATAAAACTGGCGCGTATATCGCTAAACTGCTGGATGTCGAGAGCGCGGTGGTGGTCTCCTGCGCCTCTGCGGGCATCGCACAGAGCGTGGCGGCGGTGATCGTTAAAGATAACGACTGGCTGCTGGACAACCTGCATGCCGCGCCGCTGACCGTGCCGCACGATATCGTGGTGCCGAAAGGCCATAACGTGAACTTCGGTGCGCCGGTGGGTGCGATGGTGGCGCTGGGCGGCGGACGTCTGGTGGAAGCCGGCTACAGCAACGAATGTTCGCCAGAACAGCTGGCTGCGGCCATCACGCCAACCACGGCGGCGCTGCTTTACATCAAATCACACCACTGCGTGCAGAAGAGCCACCTGAGTGTGGAGCAGGCGGCGGTAGTCGCGCGTAAACACGGTATCCCGTTAATCGTGGATGCGGCGGCAGAAGAAGATCTGCAGTGCTACTACCAGATGGGCGCGGATCTGGTGATCTACAGCGGTGCCAAGGCGATCGAAGGGCCGACCAGCGGTCTGGTGATTGGCCGCACCCAGTACGTTGAGTGGGTCAAACGTCAGAGCAACGGCATTGGCCGCGCGATGAAAGTCGGTAAAGAGGGGATTCTCGGTCTGACGCAGGCGATTGAAAACTATCTGGTGCAGCCGAAAACCACCGGCGCTGAGATGGTCGCCAACATGACGCCGTTTATCGATAACCTCAACACAATCAATGGCGTGTCTGCACGCGTGGTATGGGATGCGGCGGGTCGCGATATCGCCCGTGCTGAGATCAAGTTCGATGAAGCCGTCACTCAATGGCCAACCGGTGAGCTGGTGCAGGCGCTGAAAACCGGCGACATCGCCATCTACTTCCGTGGCTACAAAGCCAACGAAGGCATTATCGAAGCGGATGTGCGCAGCGTCAGCACCGATCAGCTGCATATTATCTTTAGCCGTATCCAGGCGTTACTCAGTGGAGGAAAACGCGCATGAGTCTGAACCCGAATTTCTATCAGGGCCGTCTGTGCCTCAACGTGCTGGCTGGTTCTAAGCAGAACGCCAAAGAGATCTGGCAGGCCGCAGAAGGCCACGTGCTGGTGGGCGTCTTATCAAAAAACTACGCCACCAATGAAGAAGCGATTGCCGATATGCGCGAGTACGCGGCGCTGATCGACAACGCGCTGTCCGTCGGACTGGGCGCGGGCGATCCGAATCAGTCGGCGATGGTGAGTGAGATCTCAGCGGTACTGCAACCGCAGCATGTTAACCAGGTATTTACCGGTGTCGCCACCAGCCGTGCCTTACTTGGTCAGAATCACACCGTGGTTAACGGCCTGATTTCACCAACCGGCACGCCGGGCCTGGTGAAAATCTCCACCGGACCGCGCAGCTCGCAGGTAGAAGATGCGATTGTGCCGATCGACAGCGCCATCGCCATGCTGCAGGACATGGGCGGCAGTTCGGTGAAATACTTCCCGATGGGCGGTTTAAAAGCGGTGAATGAGTACCGTGCCGTTGCCGAAGCTTGTGCGCGTCACGACTTCTGGCTGGAGCCTACCGGCGGCATCGATCTTAATAATTTCGAAGCCATTGTGCAGATTGCGCTCGATGCGGGCGTCAGCAAAGTGATTCCACACGTCTATAGTTCGATCATCGACAGTGCCACTGGCGACACGCGCATTGACGATGTGCGTCAGCTTCTGGCAACGTGCAAGAAACTGCTGTAACAAACGAGTCACAGGTGAAGCTCCGTGAGATTTCCCAATCAGCGTCTGGCCCAACTTTTCGCTGCGCTGCAAAACGAAACGCTGCCACAGGATGAACTGGCGCGCCGCTTTTCAGTTTCAACGCGCACGGTGCGCACCGATATCACCGCGCTGAATGCGCTTCTGGAGCAACACGGCGCACAGTTCGTACTGGCGCGCGGCGCGGGATATCAGCTGAAGATCGACGATGTGGCGCTTTTTGACCGTCTGCAGGAAGAGAGCGCCGCGCCGCTGCGCGTGCCGCGCACTTCTCAGGATCGCGTGCGCTATTTGCTCACGCGTTTTCTCACCGCCGCCTATTCACTCAAGCTGGAAGACCTGTCGGAAGAGTGGTTTGTCAGCCGTGCCACCCTGCAAAGTGATATGGCGGAGGTGCGGGAATGGCTTGGCCGCTATCATCTGAATATCGAAACCAAGCCGCATTACGGCATGAAGTTGTTCGGCAGCGAAGCGGCGATCCGCACCTGCCTGACGGATTTGCTGTGGCAAATTGATCAGGAGATGCCCGACAGCCCGCTGTTGACGGTGGAAGCGCTGCACAGCGGCATCCTGGCACAGCTGGAACCGCTGTTGCAGCACTGCTTTAATCAGTATGCGATTCGCCTGAGCGATGAGGGCGAGCGCTATCTGCAAATTTACTGTGCGGTGGCGGTGCGACGCATCAGCGAAGGTTTCCCGCTCAACGATCCCGGCGCAGAAGATGTCGGTGATGAGGTGCGCGAAGCCGCGCATCATCTGGTGAATCTGATGCAGCCGCTGGTCGGCAAACCGATCTCGCAGGCGGAAGAGAACTGGCTGCGCGTCAATATCGCCGCCCGGCAGATTCAGGCGCTGTCGCCCAGCACCATTAATGCTGATGACGCCGATGCGTTAGTCGATTACCTGCTGAACTACATCAACACCCATTACAACTACCGCTTGCAGCAGGATGAGCAACTGCGGGCCGACCTGCTCACCCATATCAAAACCATGATTACCCGGGTGCGCTACCAGATTCACATCCCCAACCCGCTGCTGAGTAACATCAAACAGCACTATCCGATGGCGTATGATGTCACGCTGGCGGCGGTCACCAGCTGGGGAAAGTACACGCCGTACAGCATCAGCGAGAACGAAATTGGTTTTCTGGTGCTGCACATCGGTGTCGGGCTGGAGCGGCATTACGATGTCGGCTATCAACGCCATCCACAGGTGCTGCTGGTGTGCGACAGCGGCAACTCCACGCTACGCATGATCGAAGCGCTGCTGCTGCGCAAATATCCGCAGCTGGTGGTCACGGCGCGTTTGTCGCAGCGTGATTATGAGATGCGCGAACACATCGAAGAAGATTTCGTGATTTCTACCGTGCGTTTAAGCGAAAAGAATAAGCCGATTGCGGTGATGTCACCGTTCCCGACCGAGTTCCAGCTGGAGCAATTGGGCAAGCTGGTGCTGGTGGATCGCACGCGCCCATACATGCTGGAAAAGTACTTCGATGCGCAGCACTTTATGGTGCTGGATAAGCCTATGACGCAATCAGCGCTGTTCCGCGTGTTGTGCGATCAGCTGGAGTCAGAAGGCTATGTGGATGCGGAGTTTTATCCCTCGGTGGAAGAGCGTGAAGCCATCGTCAGCACCATGCTCGGCGAAGGCATTGCACTGCCGCACTCACTGGGATTGCTGGCGAAGAAAACCGTGGTGTATACCGTGCTGGCACCGCATGGCGTGAGCTGGGGGGATGAAACTGCGTCGGTGATTTTCCTGCTGGCGATCAGCAAAAGCGAATACGAAGAGGCGATGGCGATTTACGATCTGTTCGTCACCTTCCTGCGGGAGAGGGCGATGACCCGATTGCGCGATTGCGCGGATTTCGTCAGCTTTAAAGCGGTGGCGATCGATTGTCTGAGCCGGATGTGATCGTCAATCAGGGCGGCTTGAATATCGCCAAAACAATGTCCGGCATGAATTCCGCATTAAAATGTTTGGGATGAATGCCGCCATTACGATGTTCGGCGTTGGGGGGGCATTTATCCCGTCCTGGTCTTAATCAACCGCGCTGCTTAGCCAGCAACCGCGGGATTTCACGCAGGCACCACGCCTTGGCTTCACCCATGCTATCGCGGCGCCACGCCATAATGATATCCACTTCACGGGTGTATTCGGCACTCACCACACGCAGACGGCCTTCGGCGATATCCTGTTCCACCATCGGATAAGGCATGGTAGCGACACCCAATCCTGCCAGCAGCGCTCGGCGTTTATCGTCCATGCTACTCACCGTCAGGCGTTGCTGTTTATCCAGCAGCTGCACCGTTAACACCGGGCGTTCGCGCGCGGTATCCGCCACCGCGATGCCGCGATATTTCACGCGCGTCACTTCAGACAGCGGCTCGGCTTCCTGATGAATCGGGTGATCCGGACTGGCCACGTAGACGCTCATAATGCTGTAGAGCTTACGGGTGTTGATCTCGGTTGATGCACGGAAATGCATATCAGGCGCTATCACGATGTCCGCGCGGCCCTGTTCAAGACGCTCCCAGGCACCGGCCAGCACTTCCGTCACCAGTGAAATCTGCGTGTTGGCTTTCTCCGCCAGTTTTTCAACGACAGGGAACAGCAGATTGGTGGGGATCAGTGCTTCGGCCACGATGGTGAGATGGGTTTCCCAACCGCGAGCCAGCGCTTCGGCATCGGTGGTGAGTTTATCGGCCGCTTCCAGCAGCACGCGCCCACGCTCCAGTAGCATACGCCCGACATTGGTGAACTTGGTGCGATGGCCGGATCGATCAAATAGAACCACGTCCAGCTCTTCTTCCAGTTTCTGCATGGTGTAGCTCAATGCAGAGGGAACGCGGCCCAGTTCATCGGCTGCCGCAGCAAAGCTACCACGACGGTCGATAGCATCCATCACACGTAAAGCTTCGAGGGTTAACGCGCGGTCTTTTGCCATGCCGGTTCTCTGTCAGTAAATTTGAATATGCCAGGCAGATTAACTGGCTAACAATCCGGCGTCCAGCCTTTTACCATTAACGTATAAAGCCTGTGGTCGAATCTCACCGCAGTGCGTCGGAGGTAAATCATGATGACAACCCGCTGCGCGTCAGCATGTGGCCAGGCCGATTTCGGTTGGTTGCAGGCGCGATACAGCTTCTCTTTTGGCCACTATTTTGACCCGAAATTAATGGGCTACGCTTCATTGCGTGTGCTTAATCAGGAAGTGCTGGCACCCGGTGCGGCGTTCCAGCCACGTAGCTATCCGCAGGTGGATGTGCTGAACCTGGTGTTGCAAGGCGAAGCAGAGTACCGCGATAGCGAAGGCAACCACCTGATCGCGCGGGAAGGCGAAGCCATGCTGCTGTCGGCGCGGCAGGGCGTGAACTACAGTGAAATCAATATCAGCAAAGATCACCCGCTAACACGCATGCAACTGTGGCTGGCGGCCTGCCCGGAACGTGAAAATCCGCTGCTGCAGAAAATCGCTGTGCCACAGCAAACTCGTTTCTTGCTGGCCTCGCCAGACGGTGTGGATGGCAGTCTGCAACTGCGTCAGCAGGTGTGGGTGCATCAGGTCGTCCTCGCTCCAGGTGAACAGCATACGGTGAAGCTGAATGGTCCTCGCGCCTATCTGCAATCGATCCACGGTTCGTTGGATTTACAGGCAAGCAGCGCCAATCAGGAGTTACTGAGCTGTGGTGACGGCGCGTTTTTGAGTGAAGAACAGCAGATTACGTTGCAGGCGAAAACGCCGCTACGTGCCCTCGTCATCGATTTACCGGCATAAAAAAGGCAGCCCGCTGAGGCTGCCCTTGTCTGTGGTCGGGGCGCAGCTGACTGCGCCCGTCAGATGCAGATTACTTCAGGATGGTGAACGCGGTCGTTACGTGTTTCACACCGCTCACACGACTGGCCACATCGGCCGCCGCAGTGGCTTCCTGTTGTGTCACCAGACCCAGCAGGAACACTTCACCGTTTTCCGTGGTCACTTTCACGTTCGAGGATTTCACCTGATCGCTACCCAGCAGCTGCGAGCGGATTTTGGTGGTGATCCAGGTATCGGATGATGAGGTTCCGAGGCTCACTTTCTGGCCAGTGCGGATTTCGTTATACACCTCGGTGGCACCATCCACGCCCATGGCAATCTGCTTGGCGCGGCTCGCCAAATCCGCCGATGGTGATTGGCCGGTCAGCAGTACTTTGCCCTGATAAGCGGTGACCACGACGCGTGCCTGGTTTTTGATTTGTTCATCTTTAGCCAGTGCGTTACTGACACGCAGTTCCAGTGTACCATCATCCACTTGCGTACCGACGGTGCGCGGGTCCGTTGCGGTTTTGGTCGCCACAGCGGCGCCGCCTGCCACAACGGCAACACAGCCTTGCAGCATCATGGCAGTTAAAAGAATGGCGACAGCGTTCAATGCTTTCATTTGAGCTCCTTCAGTCATTCCTGGTGTGGGAACAAAGTGTTATCAATCAAATCACACAGGCAGTTCAGCGTCAGCATATGCATCTCCTGAATGCGTGCACTGCGATGTGACGGAATGCGAATTTCCACATCGTGCGGACCCAACAGGCCCGCCAGCTCACCGCCATCATGGCCTGTCAACGCGACGATAGTCATATCGCGAGTCACCGCAGCTTCAACCGCTTTAACAATATCGCGGGTGTTGCCACGGGTTGAAATAGCCAGCAGCACATCACCGGCCTGACCAAGCGCGCGAACCTGCTTGGCATAAACTTCATCGTGGAGACGATCGTTGCCGATCGCCGTCAGCATGACATTGTCGGCGCTCAGTGCCAGCGCAGGCAGGCTGGGGCGCTCGGTCTCAAAACGGTTAATCATACTGGCGGCAAAATGCTGAGCATTGGCCGATGAAGCACCGTTACCACAACTCAGGATTTTGTTACCGTTCAGCAGCGACTGCACCAGCGTCATAGCGGCGCGAGAAATCGCATCCGGCAGTGCCTCCGCAGCGGCGATTTGAGTCTGAATACTTTCGGTAAAACACGCTTTAATTCTGTCCTGCACAAGACCACCTGGTTCTATCCATCGGCATTAAAGGCATCGGGCAGCCATTCCAGCTCACGCCCGGTAATGGCAATGATGTCAAAACGGCAATTCACCGTATCAAAACTGCCGCCGCGTGCCAGCAACCACCATGCAGCGGTACGCAGCAGCTTTTGTTGTTTCTGGCGCGTCACGCTGGCGGCGGCACCGCCGTAGCGCGCATCGCGTCGATAGCGCACTTCGACAAACACCCAGCAAGCGGCGTCTCGCATAATGAGGTCAATTTCCCCACTGCGGCAACGCACGTTGCTGGCAACCCATCGCAGCCCGGCGCGCTCCAGATAGCCACGCGCCTGCTGCTCCTGCTCAGCGCCAATGCGCTGGCGGTTTACTGCACCGGAACGATTTGTCCCTGACGATACTGGTTCCATGCCAACTTCCTGTTGATCACGCAATCCGTGTCGGCGCTCAGCTTGCCGGTGTTGCCGTCAATGGCAAAGCCAGGCACCTGACGCATCTGGTTAAAGTGATTCGCCAGCGTCCAGGCATCAATGCCCAACGCGTAGAGGCGAACCAGCGAATAATCATTGTTAAACGACTTCGCCGCCTGCTGCATCAGACCCGGATTGTTACCGGAGAGCAGCGGAATATCACTGAACTGCAGGCCATCCATTTCCAGACGGAAGTCTGGACCGGCACCCGCCTGCGCACTGCGGGAGCTGGCATACAGTGCGATGTTGTTGCGGCTGCTGGTGCGCATCGCAATCATCGGCTTGATCAGTTGCAGCTCGTCCTGGCTGGCCACGATGTACACTGCATCCACACTGCCGCCGCTGGCATCGGCCGTTGGCGCTGGCGGGGTGGTTTGCGGCGCTGGAATGGTCAGGCCCGCAACAGCCACGGCGGCAGACTGCGGCTGTTCAACCGTCAGCGGCGTGCCACTCAATGCGATACCCGCTCCGCTATTAATACCTTGTTTCAGCTCAGAAACGCCACCGAAACGCTGTTGCAGTACGGTGGAGCCGCCCAATTGCTGCCACTCCTGTGCGAACGCCTTGCTGACGCGATCGCCATAGCTGCTACGCGGTACCAGCAGTAATGGCTGGCGTTTGCCTTGCTCGTAGATATGGTGCGCGGCATCGCGCGCTTCGTCTTCAGGAGAAAGCGCAAAATAACAAATATTCGGATGGTTCTGGATCTGTTCTGGCTCGTTCAGCGCCAGCACGTTGAGTGGCGTCTGGCTGTTCACCACCGATTCCACGTCGTTTTTCAACAGTGGGCCCACCACGATGGTCGCGCCATCCTGCTGAGCCTGCTGCATTACCTGGGCAATCGGCTGGCTGCTGGTGTCATAAACTTTAACCTGAGCGTTGCTGTCCGGCTGAGCCGCCGTAGTCGCCGGTTGTGCTGCGGGCTGCGGCTGTTCGGTCTGTGGCGGCATATTACCTGCCATGGCCGGGCTGACAACTGCGTTAGCGGCAGCGTTAGCATCGGCAGGCTGTTGTGCGTTCGCGTCGCCAGGCTGTTGTGCTGACGGCTGGCCATTGGCATCGGTTGCCGCGGTAGCAGCAGGGGCGGGTTGCGGCGCTGGTGCAGTTAACACGCCATTTTTGGCATCGTTAAAACCTTTCTGAATCGCATTGGCAAAAACCTGTGCCTGGCCATTCAGCGGCAGCAGTAGCGCGATGGTGCTGGTCGAGGCTTTGGTGAAGTTTTGCACCTGGCTAAGCTGAGTTGGTAATGTTTTCGCACCCGGGTTTTGCGGATAACGTGTCTGCCAGTCTTTGATCGCCGCTTTCAGCATCTGCGGATCCTGGCTGTTGGTATGCCAGGTGTTGAGCAGATCCAGCCAGCCTTGCAGGGTGTTCTCATTGGCGTTAATCACCAGGCTGTTCAGCTGATCCTGCGTCATTTGCGTCAGAGCTTGCCAGGTGGCGTCAATATTGCTCTGGTGGTCGGCGCCTTGCAGCAACGGCTCCTGAGCAATATAGGCGCGTAACAGTGCGAGTGAAGGGCGATTCTGTGCCGCAGCGATTTGCAGAGCGTAGTAGCGCACCTGCTGATCCTGAGACAGGCCATCAGTCTTCACCTGACCCAGCGTCTGCTGAGCGCCGCCGAAATCCTGCTGACCAATCTGCATCTGCGCGCGCAGTAATTGCAGCTCCTGCTGCTGCACTGCAGAGAGCTGTTGTGGCAGTTGCGAGATCTGATCGTTAGCCTGCGGATACTTTCCTTCCTTCAACAGGGCACGGATGGCAAGTAATTGCCAGTCGGTCTTGCTATCATCGCTGCTTTGCTGCACCTGCTGCAGATAATAGTCAGACCGGCCAGTAGCAGGCCCCTGAATATTGACGTTGGAGGTTTGCTGCGGTCCCTGGCCGCTACAGGCGGCTAAAATCAGTCCAGCGAGAAGAACAGGTACAAAGCGTCCTGCTTTATGACGTACGACTTTTGAAGGAAGCATACTGTATCCAGTGATGTTTTTTTCTAGATGCTCAATATTAAATCGGCAATTCGGATGAAACAATGAAACAACTCGATCGGGCAGAGATTTCTGCCAGCACGCTCTATATCGTTCCTACCCCGATCGGTAACCTGGGTGATATCACGCAGCGTGCGCTGACGGTGCTTGCGAGCGTCGATCTGGTCGCAGCGGAAGATACACGTCATACCGGGCTGTTGCTACAACATTTCGCCATCAATGCGCGACTGTTCGCACTTCACGACCACAACGAACAACAGAAAGCAGAAGTGTTGTTAGCCAAGCTGCAAGAAGGCCAGAGCATTGCGCTGGTCTCGGATGCGGGCACGCCATTAATCAACGATCCTGGCTATCATCTGGTACGTCGCTGCCGTGAAGCAGGTGTGCGCGTGGTTCCGTTGCCGGGTGCCTGCGCGGCGATTACAGCATTAAGTGCGGCGGGGTTACCGTCAGATCGTTTCTGTTACGAAGGATTTCTGCCCGCCAAGAGTAAAGGCCGCTGCGATGCGCTGCGCTCCCTTGAGAATGAACCGCGAACCCTCATTTTTTATGAATCAACTCATCGTTTAATCGATAGCCTGCAGGATATGGTGAGCGTCTGGGGCGCGGATCGCTATGTGGTGCTGGCGCGCGAAATCACCAAAACCTGGGAAACCATCCAGGGCGCACCGGTCGGCGAGCTACTGGCCTGGGTGCTGGAAGATGAAAACCGTCGCAAAGGCGAGATGGTGCTGATTGTTGAAGGGCACAAGGCCGATGACGAAGCGCTGCCTGCCGAAGCGTTGCGAACCCTGGCGTTGCTGCAGACTGAGCTGCCGCTGAAAAAAGCCGCTTCGTTAACGGCGGAAATTCATGGCGTTAAGAAGAACGCCCTGTATAAGTACGCGCTGGAGCAGCAAGAGGCGTGACAAACGCGGGCGGATCGCCTATTATCCCGCGCCGAAGCTGACCAGACAGTCGCCGCTTTGTCGTCGTCCCTTTCGGGGGAGACGGGCAGAGGGGAGGAAAGTCCGGGCTCCATAGGGCAGGGTGCCAGGTAACGCCTGGGGGGCGCAAGCCTACGACCAGTGCAACAGAGAGCAAACCGCCGATGGCCCAGTAATGGGATCAGGTAAGGGTGAAAGGGTGCGGTAAGAGCGCACCGCGCGGCTGGCAACAGTTCGTGGCACGGTAAACTCCACCCGGAGCAAGGCCAAATAGGGGTTCACAAGGTACGGCCCGTACTGAACCCGGGTAGGCTGCTTGAGCCAGTGAGCGATTGCTGGCCTAGATGAATGACTGTCCACGACAGAACCCGGCTTATCGGTCAGTTTCGACTTTTTCATGTGAAAAACCCGCCTCGGCGGGTTTTTTGCTATCTGGCGTCCAGAGGCAAGATGAATAACTGTCCACTCCACTCTTTATGAAAAGAACGCGGCTTAGCAGTCAGTTTCGACTTCTTTATGGAAAAACCCCGCCCCGGCGGGGTTTTTGCTATCTGGCGTACGGCGCAAGATGAATGACTGTCCACTCCACTCTCTATGAAAAGAACGCGGCTTATCAGTCAGTTTCGACTTTTTCATGTGAAAACCCCGCTTCGGCGGGGTTTTTGCTATCTGGCGTATAACGGCGAGAGGAAGGAGAACCCACTCTCAAAGAAAAGAACGCGGCTTAGTGGAAATTAAAATAAATCTCATCCCGCGGAGAATAAATAAAGTCACAGCGTAAAGAAATGAAAATACCGAGGAACAAAATAATCCTTATGCCAGAATAGGCGCGTGTTTCACTACCGAGGACAATTTTTCATCCACATCGACGAAAAGCAACAGCGTGGATAAGTTGTAAAATTATGGACAAAATGCTCGCCCCAATGATGGCAACCTCTATTTATCTCTCTGAACACTTCCACTGCTCGATCTGCGACCAGCACTGGCGCTTCGCGCTTTAGCGTCACACTCTCCTTATTTAAAAATATTCTTAAACTTTCTCACGCGTTTATTTTGCGTGATGGCACTCTATTTCTCTTAAGGAGAGAAATCATGCGCTATTGGCTTTTATTGTTTTTAGCTATCCTGGCTGAAATAACCGGCACGCTCTCAATGAAATGGGCTAGCGTCAATGACGACAACGCGGGTTTCATTTTTATGCTGTTGATGATTGCGCTCTCTTATATTTTCCTGTCTTTCGCCGTCAAACGTATCGCTTTAGGCGTGGCCTATGCGATGTGGGAAGGTATCGGCATTCTGTTTATCACCCTGTTCAGCGTCACGCTGTTCGATGAAACCTTATCGCTGATGAAGATCGCTGGCTTAGTCACGCTGGTGGCAGGGATTGTGCTGATCAAATCCGGCACGCTAACCCGTAAGGAGGCGCAACATGGCCACGTTTAATGCAGTGCACGTGGCCTGGCTGGCACTGGCGATTGGGCTAGAGATCGTCGCGAATATCTTTCTCAAATACTCTGATGGTTTCCGCCGTGTGATTTACGGCGTGCTTTCACTGGTCGCGGTGCTCGGGGCGTTCAGTGCGTTGTCACAAGCGGTGAAAGGGATCGATCTCTCAGTGGCTTATGCGCTGTGGGGCGGTTTTGGGCTGGTGGCGACAGTGGCAGCCGGATGGGTGCTGTTTGGTCAGCGTCTGAATCGCATCGGCTGGTTAGGGGTGGGATTGCTGATTGCGGGGATGGTGCTGATTAAGTTCGCTTAAAAGTGGGTACATCGGCCTGACTCTTAGCGGTTAACGCGCATGTAGAAATGGAGTGTCAGGCGGTTCACCTCGTATTCCATCTGTTAAACCCTGCACAACACACTCCTTCAAAAAGGAGTGTGTTGAACGCAATGATCCCCAATAACCTCAACCGCGGCCGTGTGGCTCATCCCAGTCAAATGCCGGGCCTAGCGAAATCACGCCGCTCGGGTTAATGGTTTTATGGCTGCAGTAGTAGTGATGGCGAATATGCGGCAGATTCACCGTATCGGCGACGCCCGGCATCTGGTAGATATCACGCAGGAAGCCGCTCAAATTGCGGTAATCACTGATGCGGTGACGATCGCACTTGAAATGCGTGACATACACCGGGTCGAAGCGGACTAAGGTGGTCCATAAACGCAAATCCGCTTCCGTCAGGCGATCGCCGGCCAGGTAGCGATGCTGCCCGAGGATCTGCTCAAGTCGCGCCAGCGAATGGAACAGCGCCGTGACTGATTCATCATAGGCCGCCTGCGAGGTCGCGAATCCGCTCTTATACACGCCATTGTTCACCGTGTCGTAAATCCAACCGTTCAGCTCATCGATCTTATCGCGCAACACCGGCGGATAATAATCCCCGGCGCGGGCACCTTGTGCATCGAAGGCCGTGTTGAGCATACGGATGATATCAGCCGATTCATTGCTGACGATGGTGTGCTGAGTTTTATCCCACAGCACCGGAACGGTCACGCGGCCTGTATATTGCGGGTCGGCGTGCAGGTAGAGCTGATAGAGGTATTCGTTTTGATACAGAGAGTCGCCGGTTGCGTCCGGGAAATCGTCGTCGAAGGTCCAGCCGTTTTCCAGCATCAATGGATGCACCACTGAGACGGAAATCATCTCTTCCAGCCCTTTAAGCTGGCGCATCAGCAGCGTGCGGTGTGCCCACGGACAGGCAAGAGAAACATAAAGATGATAGCGATCGCGCTCGGCAGCGAAACCCGCCTTGCCGGTGGGGCCAGCACTGCCATCTGCAGTGATCCAGTTGCGCCAGACTGCTTCTGTGCGTTTGAAGCGGCCACCGGTTGACTTCGTATCGTACCAGGTGTCATGCCATACACCGTCAATCAGTTGTCCCATAAGCCCTCCATAAAGAAAAAGGGCGAGGAAAATCCCCGCCCCTGCAAATCAGTATATGTGTTCTGGCAGCGCTTGTGTGCTTAGCGTGCGGCTGCTGGTGCGAAACGAGCACGAATCAGACGGTCGATGCTGTATGCACCCGGACCTACCAGACCCAGCACCAGGAAACCACCAGCGATGGACAGGTTCTTCATGAACATCAGCTGGTTAACGCCTTCAGCAAAGTTGCTGTGGAACAGGAACGCAGTCAGCACAGTGAAGCCCGCAGTGAACAGTGCGGTGAAACGCGTCAGGAAACCGAACAGAATTGCCAGACCGCCGCCGAACTCCAGCAGAATAACCAGCGGCAATAAGAAGCCCGGGACGCCCATCGCCTGCATGTATTGTGCGGTACCGGCATAACCGGTGATTTTGCCCCAGCCCGCAGTGATGAACAGAATGGTCATTAATACGCGTGCCAGCAACAGGCCTGAGTCTTCGAATTTTTTCATCATTTACTCCAACAAGAATTAAGAAGCAGGTTGTTGGCCTGCAAGGTTTTGATCCCGCAGAATCGCAGGTCGCAATTCGTTGGGCTGATGGAGGAAGATGATAGTCGCAGGTTGCAACAGTTGTAAGCGAGTTAAACTGTCAATGTTGTTCAGGGATTTTGATAAAGAAAAACCGAATCTTTTAGATCCGGTTTCAAATGAAGACGTTAGCGAGGTTCGAGCGTGGACTTAATCATGCGCCAGGTACTCCAAAGCCCAAAACCGCGTTTTGCCCAACGCAAAATACGGTTAGGACTGCGGATTGACCAGATAGCCAGTGCGCTGCTGCCAATCGCCAGATAGCGGCGTAAGCTGAGAAACGTTAGCCAGCCGCGATCGTAGTGAGCAGTGCCATCCAGCCAGTCACGGCGTGCAGCACTGAGATCCAATCGCTGCTGCTGAACCTGATTCAACAGTTCATGAATGCGTGCTTCACGTTCACGACGGCTCATGAGCGATGCTCCTCCAGCAAGCTGCGATCGGTTTCCAGCTCCTTGCGGGTATGACGCAGCAACGTTGACTGGCGTGACTTATATAGCGTCCACACACCGAAGATCAGCGCCAGCGCAAACAGTACGGCGGTAGTAATGGCAATCGCCATCAGCCGATACTGCGCATCTACCGCCCAGATGATCAGCACCATTAGGCTCATTAAACCAAAAGCGGTAAACAGCATCGTCAGTCCAACCATCATCAGCATCTGAATCAGATTGGCTTTCTCCTCCTCCAGCTCGACAATCGCCAGACGGACGCGCGTTTCCACCATCCCGACCAGGGTGGTGACGATGCGCTGACCGATGTTGAAGACCCCTTTGCCTGGGCCGTGGCTCTGACTATCGCTCATATCAACGACGTGAGATCAGGATGCCGATCAGTACACCGACAGCTGCACCGATGCCTACGCCGTGCCACGGATTATCGCGCACATACTCGTCGGCCTTTTCTGCCGCTTCACGCGTGGATTGCGCGATGCGTTCACCGGAATCGCCCAGTCTCTCACGCGAACTTTCAATCGCGCCGCGCGCTTTGCTGCGCAGTTTGTCCAGTTCGGTTTTCGATTTATCCGCCGAGCTGCTCAGTACTTCTTCCAGGGTGTCAGCAAGGTTTTTCAGTTCCGCACGCAGATGTTCAGATGTGGTGTCTTTAGACATGAAGTTCTCCATTACATCATCTATTTAAGTCCGATTAGTAGGGCTCAGCCTCAAGCTTTTTCAGCTCGTGCTGTGCCTCTTCCAGCTTACGTTCGCGCTTCTCAATCTTATCTTTGTCGCCATCCTGACGCTCTTCCTTCAGCTCACGCTCGCGTTCAGCAATTTTGTGTTTTTGCTCGGCAATGCGTTCGCTGTGGGCCGACTTCAGTCTCTCATCAGTACAATTCGCGCGTACTTCAGTCAGCGCGCGCTCCAGCCCGGTCACACGGCGCTGGTTATCGTGCTGTTTAGCCATATCGATTTCGCGCTGAATGTCGTGTTCTTTCTGCTGACACAGCGATTCAGCTGCCATCAGAGATCCCGAGAGAGAAAACAGAATAGCACCCAGCAGTAATTGATGTTTCATCAGGTTTTTACCTTCCATTGTTGATGACCTGCCGCAAACCGGGCAGGAGAAGCGTCCCAGCTTGTCTTAACTCGCGCTACCTTTAAGCATAGACAGCAGACGAAAAAATTCAACGAAGACGCGGGGATAGCGAGGATTGATTCACCGTCTGGCTTATCACCAGACGGCTAAAATCAGCTGTAAGTGGGGCGATTGGCGTCAGGCACTTGCTGTGATGCTTGCGGTCCGCTTGCCACCACAAAGCCCTGTGGCAGCAGGCGTCGCAGCACTTTCTGCGCGGCCAGGCTTTGCTCTTCATTCTCGAAATGAATCACCAGCGCATCACCTGCAGGTGTAATACTTTTGATACGCACGCCTTGCGCACTGAGCTGCTGATACAGATAAAAGCCATCCGGCAAATTGGTGCCATTGTGGGCAACACGGATTTGTACCACGGTATCGTGCTGCAACATCGACGGCACAAAAATCACCGCCAGCAGCGCCAAAGCAGCGCCAAGCGCCCAGGGCACTAAGCGCCTGGGGAATCCACGGAATGCGATCATGGCTGTGAATTCCCGTTGCGCGAAGACTGGCGTTTACGCCACAACACCACCAGTGAACCCACCAGCCCGATCACCAGCAGCACCAATGGCAGTAGCATCAGGCAGAACATCAGTTCATCTTCATAACGGCGGAAAATCGGCGTTTTGCCTAGTGCGAAGCCCAGTACCGTCAGAATCAGCACCCATAGTAAGCCGCTCACCCAGTTAAAGAACTGGAAGCGTGCATTGCTCAGACCGGAAAGCCCGGCAATGGTCGGCAACAGGGTACGAACGAAGGCAATAAAGCGGCCGATCAGCAAAGCCGAAAGACCATGGCGATGGAACAGGCTATGTGCACGTTGATGATATTGCGCCGGAAGATGTGACAGCCATTTTTGTACGGTAGGCGTATTGCCCAGCCATCGACCCTGGATGTAACTCACCCAACAGCCCAGGCTGGCGCCGGTGGTCAGAATCAGGATGGTAAGCGGGAAACCCATGGTGCCTTTAGCAATCAAAACACCGACTAAAATCAATAGACTATCGCCGGGCAAAAACGCGGCGGGTAGCAGGCCATTCTCGAGAAACAGAATCAAGAACAGCACGCCGTAAATGGCCCAAACCAGTGTCGGGTCGGAGAGCATTTCGTAATCCTGCTGCCACAGGGCATGCAGCAATGCTTTCAAAATATCCATCAATCATTCCTGAACATCATTGTTAAACGTGCCCGTATGGGGCTGAGGCGCAGGCTGGCTTGGTTATACATTTTTGGTATGCAGCCGTTGCGGGATTTCCGGATCCATCCAGAATTGATTGTTAAATCAGCGACTTTTTAAAGCCCTGTCGCAAAGGGTAAGAAAAGGGCGATAACTGTAACAAAAATCACGCAGGTCAGACAGTGTAAAGTGGCTCTCGCACAGGAGTTTTACCTTTTGACGCAGATGGTCAAAAGGAGCTTTACATGAGCTGACACTATTGCAGATTAACTGACTTATTCGCCTGGAAATGCAGCAGAATCAATAAGAATTGTCACTACCTTCCGGCAGGATGACGGGATTTTCCGCAAACATGTAACGGTCGACATTAAATTCAAAATCGTCGGCGGTGGCGTTAAACAGCATCTGTTTAGTATTTTCCAGGTGCTGCCACATTGCCAGCTTGCTGGCGGCGGGATCTTTGCGCATAAGTGCTTTTAGAATCTGGTCGTGATCGTCACACCAGCTGGTGATGTTGCGCGCATCAATATGCTCGTGCAGTTTGAGCCAATAGGGGTTATGCAGACGGTGCAGCCACATCTTCTCGACTATCGCGGCCAGCGCACTGTTTTGTGTGGATTGAGCGATGCGGACGTGGAAGTGCATATCCCATTCAGAATCACGTGAATGGTCTTCCTGGCGGGCTTTTTCCTGAATTGCCATCAGCGCCATAATGTCCTGGCGCGTGACCTGCGTGGCGGCAAACTCGGCCACGTTGCTTTCAATAAGCTGGCGCGCCTGCAACAGCTCAAACGGACCGAAGCTGGCGAACTCCAGCTGGCTAGATGTGGTCTCGCGATTTTGCTGCTGATTACTGATCACGTGAATGCCGGAGCCTTTGCGTACCTCCACGTAACCTTCTACCTCCAGCATAATAATCGCTTCACGTACCACCGTGCGGCTCACCTCCATCTCTTCAGCGATCAGGCGTTCGGCCGGCAGCTTATCGCCCACGCGATAATCATCCGCCTCGATACGACGTTTAAGTTCACTGGCGAGTTGTTGATAAAGACGACGGGATTCATTCAGATCCATTGCGCGGTTCGCTGTAGTGGTGGAGGTTGAGTTGTTATACCACTTTGGCGGGAGGGAAGAAATGGGCTGGCGTGTGCCAGCCCGCAGAGATTAACTCCGTGCAGGAGCGGGTTGCGCTACGCCAGATTCCCCCAGCTCCGATACCGGCTGATTTTTCAGCACGGTCCAGATTACACAGGCACCGAGCAGGTCAAATACTGCCAGCGCGGCAAACAGCGGACTGAAGCCCAGCGTATCAGCCAATGCACCCACCACCAGCGCAAACAGGGTGCTGGCAGTCCACGCGGCCATGCCGGTCAGGCCATTTGCCGTGGCCACTTCATTACGGCCAAATACATCCGAGGAGAGGGTGATCAATGCACCGGACAGTGCCTGATGGGCGAAGCCACCGACGCACAGCAAACCAATCGCTACGTAAGGGCTGGTAAACAAACCAATGGTGCCCGGTGCAATCATCAGCACAGCGCCCATGGTCACCACCAGTTTGCGCGACACAATCAGATTCACGCCAAACCAGCGCTGGAACAGCGGCGGTAAATAGCCCCCGACGATGCAGCCGAGGTCGGCAAACAGCATCGGCATCCAGGCGAACATGGCGATCTCTTTCAGGTTGAAGCCGTAGACCTTAAACATAAACAGCGGGATCCACGCGTTAAAGGTGCCCCATGCCGGTTCCGCGAGGAAACGCGGCAGGGCGATGCCCCAGAACTGGCGATTACGCAGGATCTGACGCGCCGACATTTTGCTGTTATTACCGGTCTGATGCTGCACTTCCTGACCGGAAATAATGTAATGACGCTCTTCATCGCTGAGCTTGGTTTGCTGCTTAGGATGTTTATAAAAGATTAACCAGCACATCGCCCATGCCATGCTGAGCACGCCGGTGATGATAAAGGCCAGCTGCCAGCTGTGCGCCAGAATTGCCCACACCACCAACGGTGGAGCCAGCATCGCACCAATCGATGAACCGACGTTGAAGTAGCCGACCGCCACGGAGCGCTCTTTGGCCGGGAACCACTCGCTGCTGGCTTTCAAACCGGCAGGGATCATTGCCGCTTCAGCCGCGCCCACTGCGCCACGTGCCAGCGCAAAACCGCCCCAGCTGCCTGCCATCGCGGTGGCAGCACAGAAGATCGCCCAGAGGATGGCAAACACCGCGTAGCCAATTTTGGTGCCCAGCAAATCCAGCACATAGCCTGCCACGGGTTGCATCACGGTGTAACACGCCGAATAGGCGGCAACGATATAGGAATATTGTTGGGTGGTAATGCCCAGCTGGGTTTCCAGCGTCGGTGCGGCAACTGCGATGGTATTACGCGTCAGGTAACCGAGTATGGTGCCCAGCGTCACCAGCCCAATCATGTACCAGCGTAGCCCTTTGATCTTACGCATCATTAACCTCTTCCAGTCTGTCGTAACACTTGCCATTAAAGGTAGGGAGTACTTGTGTACTCCCGCTGGCGGCGATGACGAATCAGACCTGCCGCCTTGTTGTTATGAGATGTGCCATGAGGTTCGGCATCAACGAGGCGAGAGAGTAACTTGTTATACAACTTTAAAAGTTGAATGCCATCACAAAACCCTTCATGCACTATGTGATCCGCTAAACAGGCGTTATAACAGCCAGTTAGTGCAATGTGGCTGACCGTTTCGTCCATATACCCACAGTGAAACTGTCATTATTGTGAGGTGTATCGCAAACAATTTTGCCGATCGCCAAAATTGGTATGATAACTTTGAGTCAGAAGCCAATTGGCCCCAAACATGAGGAAGCAGGTATGTCGCGTTTTATGAGTGAGGATTTTCTACTCGATAGCGAGTTCGCCCGTCGTCTGTACCATGACTACGCCAAAGACCAGCCGATTTTCGACTATCACTGCCATTTACCGCCGCAGCAGATTGCCGAAAATTACCGCTTCACCAATCTCTATGACATTTGGCTGAAAGGCGATCATTACAAATGGCGTGCGATGCGTGCTAATGGCGTACCCGAAGCGCTGTGCACCGGCGACGCCAGCGATCGCGAGAAATTCAACGCCTGGGCACGCACGGTGCCGCACACTATCGGCAATCCGCTGTATCACTGGACGCACCTTGAGCTGCGTCGTCCGTTTGGCATTACCGATGTATTGCTGAATGAGCAGAGCGCGGATCGCATCTGGCAGCAGTGCAATGAGCTGCTGGCGCAGGATGCCTTTAGCGCACGCGGCATCATGCAGCAGATGAAGGTGAAAATGGTCGGTACCACTGACGATCCGCTTGACGATCTGCAGCACCATCGCACGCTGGCGGACGATGCCAGCTTTAGCGTTAAAGTGCTGCCAAGCTGGCGTCCGGATAAAGCCTTCAACATTGAGCTGGATACCTTCGTGCCTTGGATTCAGCGTCTGGAACAGGTCGCCGATGTCAGCGTGCAACGCTTTGATGATCTGCGCCGCGCGTTGAGCCTGCGTCTCGATCATTTTGCCGCACACGGCTGTAAAATCTCCGACCATGCGCTGGACGTAGTGCTGTTTGCCGAGGCCGATGAAAGCACGCTGGATAGTATCCTGGCGCGTCGCCTGCAAGGTGCTGCACCGACGCAAGAAGAAGTGGCGCAGTTCAAAACAGCGGTGCTGGTGTGGCTTGGCAGCGAATATGCGCGTCGCGGCTGGGCGCAGCAGTATCACATTGGCGCGCTGCGTAATGCTAATCGTCGGCAGTTCGATATTCTCGGCCCGGATGTGGGCTTTGACTCCATTAATGATGCGCCGATGGCGATCCCTTTGGGTCGTTTGCTGGATGCGCAGAACCGTAACAACGCACTGCCGAAAACCATTCTTTACTGCGTTAACCCACGCGACAACGAAGTGCTGGCGACCATGGCGGGCAATTTCCAGGGCGAAGGTGAACCCGGCAAGATGCAGTTTGGTTCCGCATGGTGGTTTAACGATCAGCTTGATGGCATGCATCGTCAGATGACGCAGCTGGCGCAAATCGGCCTGTTGAGTCGCTTCGTCGGCATGCTCACCGACAGCCGCAGTTTCCTCTCCTACACCCGCCACGAATACTTCCGTCGCCTGCTGTGCCAGATGATCGGCAATTGGGTTGAACGCGGGGAAGCGCCAGCCGACGAAGCGCTGTTGGGGCAGATGGTGCAAAACATTTGCTTTAACAATGCGCGCGATTACTTCGGCATTGAGTTGGGAGCCTGATGATGCAGCGGCTAAACCGTCACGATTTCCCCGGCGTAAGCTATAGCGAGCGCGTGCTCCAGTTTGGGGAAGGCAACTTCCTGCGGGCGTTTATTGACTGGCAGCTCGACTGGCTCAATGAGCATCAGGGCACCGATGCGGGCGTGGTGGTGGTGCGGCCGCGCAATCGCGTGGTGGAAGATTCACTGAATCAGCAGGACGGTTTGTACACCACGCTGATCCGTGGATTGAACACGCAGGGCGAGCAGGTAAGTGAAACCCGCCTGATCCGCAGCCTCAATCGCGAGATCCAGCCCTATCAGCAGTTCGAGGATTTTCTCGCACTGGCCCGTGCGCCGCAGATGCGCTTTGTGTTCTCCAATACCACCGAAGCAGGCATTGCCTTTGTTGAGCAGGATCGGCTGGAGGATGCGCCAGCTTCCTCCTTCCCCGGCAAGTTGACACAACTGCTGTGGGCGCGCTTCCGCCACTTTGCCGGTGCGGCAGAGAAAGGCTGGTTGATCGTGCCGTGCGAGTTAATCGATCACAACGGCGATGCACTGCGTGATCTGGTGCTGCGCTATATCAAGCACTGGCTGCTGCCGCCGGAATTTGCCCGCTGGGTGCTGGATCATTGTGCGTTCTATAACACGTTGGTGGATCGCATCGTTACTGGCTATCCAGCCGATGGTACCGACATCGCTGCACAGTTGGGTTACGAGGATCGCTATCTGGTGGCGGGCGAAGTCTATTACCAGTTTGTGATTCAGGGGCCCGATGCGCTGGCGCAGGAACTGAAGCTCGCCGCGCTGGCGCCGGAAGTGAAGTTTGTCGATGACATCACGCCCTACAAAGCCCAGAAGGTGGCGATCCTCAACGGTGCGCACACTGCGATGGTGCCGGTGGCGTTTCAGGCCGGACTGGAGAGCGTCGGTGCAGCGATGGATGATGCCGACATTGCGAACTATGTTGATGCGCTGCTGCGTGAGGAAGTGATTCCGACGCTGGATCTGCCGCGCGATGAACTGCACGCCTTTGCCGATGCAGTACAGCGTCGCTTCCGCAATCCGTTTATCCGACATGCGCTGCTCTCCATTGCGCTCAACGGCATGACCAAATTCCGTACCCGTTTGCTGCCACAGCTGTTGTTGTCTCAGCAGCAAACCGGCCAATGGCCACCGCGCCTGACCTTCGCCTTTGCCGCGCTACTGGCGTTTTATCGCGGCAAGCAGGGCGACCAGCAGTGGCCTTTGCAAGACGACGACCACTGGTTGCAGCAGTTCGCAGAACTATGGCCAGCCGTAAACCAGGACACATTGACCCCGGAACAGTTGGTGCAGGCGGTACTCTGCAACCGCTCACACTGGGGCGAAGATCTCACTCAGCGGCCCGGATTAGTGGCCGCAGTCAGCCAACACCTGCAAAACATCGTTGTCCACGGGATGCGGACAGCGCTGGTACAACTGAGATAACGCTATGCAAGATGCGATAAGAATCCATTCGCGCGACAACGTGGCGGTAGCGCTGCGCGATTTACCTGCCGAAGCCAAAGTCGAAATTGATCGCCAGTTTATTACCTTGCAGCAAGAGGTTGGTCGGGGCCACAAGTTTGCGCTGACGCCGCTGGCAACGGATGCGCTGGTGATCAAATACGGCTTGCCGATTGCCCATGCCACGCGCCCGATCGCCATTGGCGAAATCATTCACTCCAGCAACGCACGCACCAATCTGAGCGATGTGGATGAGTACGACTACCAGCCGGAGTTTCTCGATATCCCCGCTCAGGCCGGCGATCGCGAAGTGCAGATTTACCGCCGCGCCAGTGGTGAAGTCGGTATTCGTAATGAGCTGTGGATTCTGCCAACGGTGGGCTGTGTGAACGGCATCGCCCGGCAGATTCTGTCGCGCTTCCTCAAGGAGACCAACGAGGCAGAAGGGATCGATGGGGTGCACCTGTTCAGCCATCCGTTTGGTTGTTCTCAGCTCGGTCAGGACCATGAAAACACCCGCACCATGCTGCAAAACATGGTGCGCCATCCCAATGCCGGTGCGGTGCTGGTGATCGGCCTGGGCTGTGAGAACAATCAGGTGGATGTGTTCCGCGAAACGCTGGGCGGCTTCGACAGTGACCGCGTGCACTTTATGGAGTGTCAGAAGCAGGACGACGAAGTCGAAGCCGGCCTTGAACGGCTGCATGCGCTGTACAACGTGATGCGTGGCGATCAGCGTCAACCGGGCAAGCTCAGCGAACTGAAGTTCGGACTGGAATGCGGCGGATCTGACGGTTTCTCTGGCATCACCGCCAACCCGATGCTGGGCTGCTTCTCCGATCAGATGATTGCCAACGGCGGCACTACGGTGCTGACCGAAGTACCGGAAATGTTTGGCGCAGAGCGCATTTTGATGAGCCGTTGCCGGGATGAAGCCACCTTTGATAAAACCGTGGCGATGATCAACGACTTCAAGCGTTACTTTATCGACCATCAGCAGCCGATCTATGAGAACCCATCGCCGGGTAACAAGGCGGGCGGTATCACCACGCTGGAGGAGAAATCCCTTGGCTGCACGCAGAAAGCCGGGCAGAGCCAGGTGGTGGATGTACTGAAATATGGCGAGCGTCTGGTCACGCCTGGCCTCAATCTGCTGAGCGCGCCAGGAAACGATGCGGTGGCCACCAGCGCGCTGGCGGGCGCAGGTTGTCATATGGTGTTGTTCACCACCGGACGCGGCACGCCCTATGGCGGATTCGTGCCTACCGTGAAGATTGCCACCAACTCGCAGCTGGCAGAGAAGAAACCGCACTGGATTGATTTTAATGCCGGACGTTTGATTGAGGGCATGAGTATGCCGGAGATGCTGGCCGATTTCGTCGATATGATTGTGGCGATTGCTAACGGTCAACCGGCGCGTAACGAAGCCAATGATTTCCGCGAGTTAGCGATATTTAAGAGTGGTGTCACGCTGTAAAAATCAGGTGCGATCGATGTGCATCTGACAACAATCACACTTGCTTATCTTAAGGGCGGCATGAATGCCGCCCTGTGCAATGCCAATTTATTCTGCTTCAGACACCGTGCGCGGTTCGCGCTCGGCTTCCGCCTGGCACACCGCTGCCGTAAACAGAATGTCGGTTGAAGAGTTCAGCGCCGTCTCGGCGGAATCCTGCAATACGCTGATGATAAAGCCGATGGCCACTACCTGCATCGCCAGGTCATTCGGAATCCCGAACATGTTACAGGCGACCGGAATCAACAGCAGCGAACCGCCGGCCACACCCGAGGCGCCACAGGCACAAATCGAGGCCACAAAACTCAGCAGAATTGCCGTCGGCACATCCACGGAAATGCCCAGCGTGTGTACCGCCGCCAGTGTCAGCACCGTGATGGTGGTAGACGCGCCCGCCATACTGATCGTCGCGCCAAGCGGAATAGACACAGAATAAGTATCTTCATCAAGATTCAGGCGTTTGGCGATCGCCATATTTACTGGAATATTTGCGGCAGAGCTGCGGGTAAAGAAGGCGGTCACGCCACTTTCACGGATGCAGGTAAACACCAGCGGATAAGGGTTACGACGAATCTTTTGGAACACCAGAATCGGATTCACCACCAATGCCATGATGGCCATGCATCCCAGCAGCAGCGCCAGCAGCGTTGCGTACTCCTCAAGTGCACCAAAGCCGGTTGAGGCCAGAATCGAGGCCACCAGACCAAAAATCCCCAGCGGCGCACAGCGAATCACGCAACGCACCACCCACGTCGCCGCATGCGAAGCATCGGTAAGAAACGCCTTGCTGCTTGGGCTGGCATGGCGGAAGGCCAGACCGAGGCCGATGGCCCACACCAGAATGCCGATGTAATTGGCGTTGAGTAACGCGTCAATCGGGTTAGCCACCATGCTCATCAACAGACCATGCAGCACTTCGATAATGCCAGACGGCGGTGAAATTTCGGTTGCGCCCACGTTCATTGACAGAGTTTGCGGGAACAGATGGCTCAAGGTGACCGCGACCACAGCGGCGAAGAAGGTGCTCAACAGATAGAGCATGATGATGGGACGGATGTTGGTTTTCTGCCCTTGTTGATGATTAGCAATCGAAGAAATCACCAAAACCAACACCAGCAGCGGGGCCACCGCCTTCAGGGCGCGAACGAACAGTTCACCCAGCAGACCTACGGCCAGAGCGGCATCACGTGAGAACCACGCCAGCGCTACGCCGGCAATCAGGCCAATCATGATTTGTTTTACCAGGCTTCCTGCGAACAGCGCGCCCAGACGTCCAATAAAGTTATTTAGCATAGTTCGGTCTTTTTATAGCGGTATGAGTGTTGTGCGCGGTTGCTCCGCGCCAAACGGTTTGCCCGGCGGAGTATAAGGAAAAGTCCTGGTGAGGGAAGAGATAATTCTGGACGTGCGGCGCAGATCGGTTTTTTGATCTGCTGACGATGTGAAATGTGACAGAGCTATGAAAGGTGAAATTTGCAGCTGGCGAAACAAAGCAGGGGCGATTACCGCCCCTGCAGAAGATTATGATGAGATGCGTTTCTGGTCGTTTCTGTGGTTAACCCAGGCGTTAATCAGCAGAGTACCGCCCAAAATCACGCCCACCACCGACAGTGAGATGCCCACCGGAATATGGTAGAACTCGACGATCAGCATCTTGATACCAATAAACACCAGCACAATCGCCAGGCCATATTTCAGCATCGAGAAGCGCTCAGCCACGTTCGCCAGCAGGAAGTACATGGCGCGCAGACCGAGAATCGCGAACAGGTTCGAGGTCAGGACGATAAAGGGATCGGTTGTCACTGCGAAGATCGCCGGAATACTATCAACCGCGAAAATCACATCGCTTAGCTCCACCATGATCAGCACCAGCAGTAGCGGGGTGGCAAACAGCACGCCATTTTTGCGGGTGAAGAACTTCTCGCCTTCGAGATTATCCGTCATGCGCAGATGTTTACGCAGCCAGCGCACCACCGGTTTGTCGCCCACTGCCGCGTCATCGCCTTCTTTGGCAAACGCCATTTTCAGGCCGGTGAACAGCAGGAAAGCGCCGAACACGTAGAGGATCCAGCTGAACTGCGTCACCAGATAGCTGCCGGCGAAGATCATGATGGTACGCAATACGATCGCGCCCAGCACGCCATACACCAGCACGCGGCGTTGCAGGTTTGCCGGAATAGCGAAGTAGCTGAACAGCATCAGCCAGACGAAGACGTTATCCACCGCCAGCGCTTTTTCCAGCACGTAGCCGGTGAGGAAAGCGAGGGTTTGTGCGGTCGCCACTTCTCGGCCGGCGGTGCCTTCGAGGTACCACCAGAAAGCGGCGCTGAACAGCAGGGAAACGGAGATCCACACCAGCGACCAAACGGCGGCCTGCTTAAATGACATGGTTTGTGCGCCGCGACGTCCCTGTAAGAAGAGATCGATCGCCAGCATGATGAGCACAACAACAGCGAAGCTGCCCCAGAGTAACGGTGTGCCTACAGTATGCATAGTTGTAATCCTGTCCGGAAAATAAAAAAGCGGCTAAGTCAGAAGACGTTAGCCGCTTTGATCAAGCTGCAAGCAAACCTCGCCTTCCGGCAAGGTCTCACTTACAACTCAGAATAGATTCCGGGTTGCCTGACGACCGGATGCGTTTAGCATCGTAATGACGATCAATCAGCTTACAAGTTACTCCCCTTTGCAGCGGTCAAGATACGTCCAACGGCTGAGGTATTCAATGGGGAGTTTGAAATATTCTGCAATATTTACACTTAAGCCTGGTCTGCCGGGAACACCACGCCAGTCTGGCGGCGGATTTCCGTCAGCAGTTTTGCTGTGATGCGCGAGGCTTCCAGTGCCGGATGCTCGACCTGGCGCTGCTCAACCCGTTGGGCAAAGGCCTCGGCTTCATACAGCATGGTGTTGATATGCTGCGGTTGCGTCAGATTCTGGCTCTCGCCACCGCGTGGGATAAAGCGTAACTGCTGGCATTCCGAGATTTTCTCAATCACCAGTGAGCCGGCCTCGCCCTGAATTTCGCTCGGGATCAGTGAATCGCTCACCTTGGAGTGCAGCAGCGTGACATCAAAATCGCCGTAGCTCAGCACCACCACACCGTGCGCATCAACGCCACTCTCCAGCAGCGAAGCCTGCGCTTTCACCTGCTGCGGTTCGCCCCACAATGTGACGGCAGCAGCCAGGCAGTAAAAGCCAATGTCCATAATCGAGCCGTTCGACCAGCGCGGATTAAAGGTATTGGGATTTTCGCCGTCGAGATAACGCTGATAGCGTGAGGAGTACTGGCAGTAGTTAATCAACGCTTTACGCAGCTTGCCAAGTTGCGGCAGGGTGTTCTGCAGTTGCAGGAAGGTCGGCAGGCTGGCAGTTTTAAACGCCTCGAACAGTACTACCTGATGCTGGCGCGCGCAGGCGATCATCGCCTCGGCCTCACGCAGATTCGATGCCATCGGCTTTTCGCAAATCACATGTTTGCCGTGCGACATAAACAACATCGCTTGCTCAGCGTGTAACGCATTCGGGCTGGCGATATACACCGCATCGATTTCCGGGCTGGCCGCCAAATCGTCGAGGGAAGTGAAGGTAAGTTTGCAGGGATAGTCAGCGATAAAGGCATCCGCCTGTGACTGCTGGCGCGAATAGACACCGCTTAACTTCATTTTGCCGGTCTCATGCGCGGCGTCGATAAACTGGCGGGTTATCCAGTTGGTTCCCACAATGGCAAAACGAATCACGGCTTTGTACTCCTGCAACAGTAAAGCGGCAGAGTAGCATGTTCAGCGGATCGTTCGTCAGACGAAATTTGATCATGCGATCCGCATTCCAATATGATGATGCGGCACATTTTTTTAATCAGCTAGCGGGGACGCGCGGGTGAGTGGAAGTAAACATGCATTGAACTGGACCACACTGCTGATTGCTATCCCCGTGGGATTCGTCGCGTCGCTGGTGACCTTAGCGTTTCGCGGCGTCATTGATCTGATTAACCGCCTGCTGTTTAACAGCGACAGCGAAATCACCGTGGCGATGCATGTCTGGCCGTGGATCTTTTGGCCGCTGCTGGTGGGCGCGGGCGGGGTACTGGCGGGGTTCTTCCTGCGCTATGCGGTGGCGATTGAGAAACAGGAAACGGTTAAAACCGACTATCTCGAAGTGATCAACGCGCGCCTGGATGCGGTGCCGACCAAAACTTCGCTGTTCCGCGCACTCTCCTCGATTGCCAGTATCGGCAGCGGTGCTTCGATTGGTAAAGAGGGGCCGATGGTGCAGCTCTCCGCGCTGAGTGGCAGCCTGATGGGCCGCTGGTTCCCGCAGATGCGTAACAGCGATATTGTGGCGATGGCGGCAGCTGCCGGGCTCTCTTCGGTGTACCACGCACCGCTGGCCTCGGCGATTTTTGTCGCTGAAATTGCCTTTGGTATCTCGGCGCTGCAGCGGCTGATCCCGCTGATTGTCGCCTCGGCGGTGGCGGTGATGACCATGTGGTCACTCGGTTTTCGCAGTGCGCTTTATCCGCTCTCCGAAGCCTTGTTCCAGATGGATATCAGCAGCTTGCTGATGACCATTCTGATTGGCGTGGTGGCCGGTTTTGCCGGTTGGTTGCTGATCAAGTTGATTGCCCGCAGCAAAACGCTGTTTGGTCGCATTAAATCATTGCCAGCGCGTCTGGGGCTCGGCGGCTTAGCGGTGGGCTTTCTGGCGCTGATCTCCACCGATATTCTGGGCAACGGTTATGAAGTGATTGTGAAAATCATCGATGGGCACTATGTGCTGGCCGGATTGATTGGCCTGCTGGTGCTCAAAACCCTGGCCACCACGCTGTCGGTGGGATCGAACGCGGTGGGCGGTCTGTTTACCCCTTCGCTACTGATTGGCGCGCTGCTCGGCGTGGCGCTGGCGCAGATGGGCGTGGCACTTCATCTGCCGGTTGGCGATACCCTGCTTTACGCGGCGATTGGCATGGCGGCAGTATTAGCGGCCGTGAGCCAGGCGCCGTTGATGGCGATGCTAATGGTGCTGGAGATGACGCTTAACAGCAGCCTGCTATTCCCGATTATGATCGCTTCAGTGCTGGCCTCAATGGTGGTGTACCGACTGCAATCGGCCAGCACCTATCCGGTGGTGAGCAATCACTTTAGCCGCTCGGAAGCTAAATTCGATTTCGATAATATGCGCGTAGATCAGCTGATCATTCCTGGTGCGGCGCTCCAGCCGGAAGAGTCGGTGGGGCAGGCGCTGGCAGTCAGTTCGCTGAAGCGCGAACGCTATGTGTATGTGATCAACAGTGAGGGGCAGTTCCTGGGCGTGGTATCGATCCATGACATCTCCCGCAAAGTGTTATCGCAGGAGATCACCCTGGATTCCCCGGTCAGCAGCGTGATGGATGATAACTTCCCGTGCATTTACCAGAACCAGAGTATGCGTGAAGGCTGGGAGGCCTTTGCTCGCGTGACCCTGGAGCGTTTACCGGTGCTCAACAATCCACAAGAGCGCCGCTTTATGGGTGCCTTGACCAAAACCAGTTTGATTCAGAAGGCGCAGGAGTTTCTTTAAGCCGCGTTACCGCGCATCGCCTGATCCGTCATCCACAGGCGCGCATCGAACTCCAGCTGGTGGTAATCCGGTTCCATATGGCAGCAGAGTTGGTAGAACGCTTTGTCGTGATCCTTCTCTTTCAGGTGCGCCAGTTCGTGCACCACGATCATGCGCAGGAACGGTTCCGGTGCCAGACGGAAGAAGGTGGAGATGCGAATCTCGGCTTTGGCTTTGAGATTGCCACCCTGCACGCGCGATATGGCGGTGTGCAGGCCAAGCGCATGTTTCATCACCTTGATTTTGTTATCCCAGATGACTTTGCTCACCGGCGGCGCGCTGCGCATGTAACGGCTTTTCATCGCCTGGGTGTAATCATACAGCGCCCGATCGCTGACAACATTATGGGTGTCGGGATAGCGTTCCTGTAAGAAGCTGCCTAATCGCTGATTATCGATCAGCAACTGCACCTGTTCGAGGATGTTTTCAGGGTAACCCTGCAGATAGATTAATGACATTGGGATTCCCGACGAAAGACAGTATACTGCGCCCCCTTTTTAGGGCGAAAATCGCGCAAAGTGTACCACGCCGGAGATTCCATGAGCCAATTTGAACTGCCCCATCGCACGCTGACATTACAGCGCTTCCCGCCGATGCGTGAAGAAAGCCCGTTACAGGCGTGGGATTCCGCCGATGAATATCTGCTGCAGCAAGAACTGCCAGAAGGACCGGTGCTGGTGTTCAACGACAGCTTTGGTGCACTGACCTGCGGGCTGAACGGCCGTGAAGTGTGGCACGTCAGTGACTCGCTGCTGAGCGAGCAGGCGGCAAAGCAGAACCTGCGTCTCAATGAGATGGATGAGGATCAGGTGCACTTAATCGATAGCCTGGCGCCGCTGCCTGCTGCGCCTGCCGTCGTGCTGATTAAAATCCCGAAAGCGCTGGCTCTGCTGGAGCACCAACTGCGCGCGCTGCGTAAAGTGGTGACGCCAGACACGCTGATTCTCGGCGCGGCCAAAGCCAAAGACATCCACAACTCCACGCAGCAGCTGTTCGATCGCATCCTGGGTGAGAGCAAAACTTCGCTGGCGTGGAAAAAATCTCGTCTGATCTACTGCACATACAGTGCACCTCAGCTGCCGGAGGTGTCAGAGACCACGGTGTGGCCGCTGAACGATTCCTCTTACCAGATTCACAACCACGCTAACGTGTTCTCTCGCGGATCGCTGGACGTGGGTGCGCGTTTCTTTATGCAGCATCTGCCATCAGATATTGAAGGGGAAATCCTCGATCTTGGCTGCGGCAACGGCGTGATTGGTTTATTGGCGCTGGAGCAGAACCCGCAGGCGGACGTGCTGTTCTATGACGAATCCTACATGGCTGTGGCGTCCAGTAAGCTGAACGTGGAAGTAAACCGTCCGCAGGATCTGGCGCGCTGTCAGTTCCGCGTCAACAACGTGCTGAGTGGCTTCCCGTCGGATCGTCTGCACGCGGTACTGTGCAACCCGCCGTTCCATCAGCAGCACGCGGTGACCGATCATCTGGCCTGGCAAATGCTGCGTGATGCCAAACGTTGCCTGCAGTACGGCGGCGAGTTGCGTATTGTCGGCAACCGCCACCTCGGTTATCACGTCAAAATGAAAAAGCTGTTTGGCAACTGTGAGCTGGTGGCGTCTAACGCCAAGTTCGTGGTGCTGCGTTCGGTCAAACTGCGTTAATCACACGCTGAGCGCCAGCTCAGTGGCCTGCGCGATGGCGCGGCGAGCATCCAGCTCCTGCGCCACATCGGCTCCGCCAATCAGCTTTACCGCTTTACCGCGTGCGGCCAGCTCATCCGCCAGCTGACGCAACGGTTCCTGCCCGGCACAAATCACCACGTTATCCACTGCCAAAGTGACGGCTTCGCCCTGATGGCGCAAGTGCAATCCGGCATCATCAATCTTCAGATACTCGACGTCGCCCCACATCTGCACGCCGTGCGCCTGCAAACTGGCGCGATGGATCCAACCGGTGGTTTTCGCCAGCCCGGCGCCGGGCTTGCCGGATTTACGTTGCAACAGCCAGATTTGCCGATCCGCTGCCAGCGGCTGCGGACGGACTAACCCGCCGCGCGCCTGTAAGCTCTGATCGATGCCCCAGCTCTGATAGAAATCTTCGTGCGCGTTTTGATGCAGCAAAAACTCGGCAGTATCAAAGCCAATACCGCCCGCACCGATAATGGCGACGCGCTGGCCGACCGGCTTTTTATCGCGAATCACATCGAGGTAGCTGAGTACGCTGGCATGGTCGATGCCGGGAATCGACAACTGACGCGGCGCAATACCGGTGGCGATCACCACTTCATCCACACTTTCCAGCTCATCAGCGCTCACGCGATGCTCGGTGCGAATTGCCACGCCCTGTGTCTCCAGCTGATGGCGGAAGTAGCGCAGCGTCTCGCTAAACTCCTCTTTACCGGGGATCTGACGCGCAATATTAAACTGGCCGCCAATCTGTGCGTCCGCTTCATACAGCGTGACCTGATGGCCGCGCTCGGCCGCCTGCAGCGCGAACGCCATGCCCGCCGGGCCAGCACCGACCACCGCAATCTGTTTAGGCTGTTCAACTGGGATTACCGGCATCAGGGTTTCGTGGCAGGCGCGGGGATTAACCAGACATGAAGTGACTTTGCCGACAAAGATCTGATCGAGACAGGCCTGATTGCAGGCGATGCAGGTGTTGATGGCATCCGGCTGCCCGGCCTGCGCTTTGCGCACAAAGGCCGCATCGGCAAGAAACGGACGTGCCATCGACACCATATCGGCAATGCCATCGCGCAGCAGCGATTCCGCCACCTGCGGATGGTTGATACGGTTAGTGGCAATAACGGGGACGGATACCGCTTCACGCAGATGCTGCGTTACCCACGCAAAACCGGCACGCGGTACGCAAGTGGCGATAGTCGGGATGCGCGCTTCGTGCCAGCCAATACCGCTGTTGAACAGCGTCACACCGCGCTGCTCCAGCGCCTTTGCCAGCGTCAGCGTCTCTTCCAGCGAACTGCCGTTGTTCACCAGATCGAGCATCGACAGGCGGAAGATAATGATAAACGCCGGGCCGACTGCTTCGCGCACCGCCTGCGTGACTTCCAGCGCAAAGCGACCACGGCGCTGCACATCGCCGCCCCACTCATCGTCGCGATGATTGGTGTGCGCTACCAGGAACTGATTAATCAGATAACCTTCGGAGCCCATGATCTCGACGCCGTCATAACCGGCCTGCTGGGCCAACCTGGCGCACCGGGCAAAGTCCGCAATGGTCTGACGAATCTCGCCATCGCTCAGTTCGCGCGGCGTGAAAGGGTTAATCGGTGCCTGCAACGCTGAAGGCGCAACCAAATCGCGTTGATAGCTGTAACGCCCGGCATGCAGAATTTGCAGCGCGATTTTGCCGCCCTCGGCATGCACCGCATCGGTGAGGGTGCGATGCCAGTC
This sequence comes from Pantoea folii, assembly GCF_056678875.1. Taxonomy (NCBI): domain Bacteria; kingdom Pseudomonadati; phylum Pseudomonadota; class Gammaproteobacteria; order Enterobacterales; family Erwiniaceae; genus Pantoea; species Pantoea folii. The sequence goes on from NZ_JBWXON010000018.1 coordinate 85,305, forward strand.
GCACTGGCTCTCCTGATTGAGGATGGCGCCGCCGTGTGCCACCACGCCCTGTGGGTTGGGTGCGATGCCGCCGGTCACAATCAGTGCCACGCCTCCCCGCGCGCGTTCCGCATAAAACGCGGCTAATCGTGTGGCGCCATCAGTGTGTTCTTCCAGCCCGGTGTGCATGGAGCCCATCAGAAAACGATTCTTTAGTTGGGTAAATCCCAGATCCAGCGGGGCAAACAGGTGGGCGTAATGCTCAGTCATGAACACAGTCTCGGAAAGTGGTCGGATGAGTCAACTTTAGCGGGAATTGGTTGGGATGGAAATTCGCGGTGTTCAGGCTGTGAGAAACCTCAAAAAAAGCAGGGCGACAGGTCGCAGGCGAAAGGTTCGGACTCCTTCGCCCGGCACGGGAAGAGACCTGTGCACCCTGAAACAGCTTGAAGATGAGGGCTAATGATTTAGCTCTATAGTTATGACTCCTGTCAGACTCAATCCAGACGACTTTCCCGGGTGAGGGTGCGGCGATAATGACATAGCTCACTGCGGTTAATCCCCAAGACGAGTCTTGGTTTTCCCCAGCAAACAGTGATCCCGCTTCCATCTTCTGTACGAGCAGTTCACGTTCCAGGTAACAGCTATTTCGTAACATGATTTATAGTGATCTGGTTCACAGTTTTCAGCCTCTGATCCCGCTTTGATAGCCCCCATTGCAACAGCAACAAATGGGGAAACCATGAATATCGAAACGCAATCCTGCGTGATTACTGGGAAAAAACAGGTCAGCGTCGCACCGCAACAGGTGAATTGGGACGGCACAGGCACGCTGGTGCGTATTACGCGCGGCGGCATTTGTGGATCTGACCTGCATTACTATCAGGAAGGCAAAGTCGGCAGCTTCGAAGTCAAAATGCCGATGATCCTCGGTCATGAAGTGATTGGTCATGTGGTGGAGAGCGACAACCCGGACCTGAAGCCGAATCAGAAAGTGGCGGTCAATCCGTCCAAACCGTGCGGCGAGTGCAAATACTGCCAGCGCGATCAGGAAAACCAGTGCACCTCCATGCGCTTCTTCGGCAGTGCGATGTATGTGCCGCATGTCGACGGCGGTTTCACCCAGTACAAAGTGGTGGACAGCAAACAGTGCGTGCCTTTCCCACAGGATGCCGATGAAACCGTGATGGTGTTTGCCGAGCCGCTGGCGGTGTGCATTCACGCGACGCATCAGGCGGGCGATCTTACCGGCAAGCACGTGTTCATTTCCGGCGTCGGTCCGATTGGCTGCCTGATTGCCGCAGCGGCGAAAGCGCGCGGTGCCGCCTCTGTGGTATGCAGCGACATTAGCGAGCGTTCGCTGGAGATGGCGCAGCAGATGGGCGCGACCGATGTGATCCATGCCGCCGAGGGCGATTTCACGCCGTATCTGGCTGACAAAGGCTTTTTCGATGTGGCGTTTGAGGCCTCTGGCCATCCTTCCTCACTGCAGCGCTGCCTTGATGTGGTGTGCGCCAAAGGCACGCTGGTACAGGTCGGCATGGGCGGCACCATCCCGAATTTCCCGATCATGGCGCTGATCGCTAAAGAGATTCAGCTGGTCGGCTCCTTCCGTTTCACCCATGAATTCAATACCGCCGTCGAGTGGCTGGCGAACGGTGTGGTCAACCCGCTGCCGCTGTTCAGCGGTGAGTACGATTTGCAGGACATCGACGCGGCCTTGCAGTTTGCCGGCGATAAAACCCGTGCGGCGAAAGTCCAGTTAACCTTTTAAGGAGCAGTGATGAGTCAGTTATTTTCCCTCGAAGGCAAGCGTGTATTACTCACCGGTTCGGCGCGCGGTATTGGTTTTCTGCTGGCGCGTGGCCTGGGTGAAGCCGGTGCGGAAGTGATCGTCAACGCCACCACCAAAGAGGGTGCAGAGCAGGGCGCGGCGAAACTGCGTGAGCTGGGCCTGCGCGCCCATGCCAAAGCCTTTGATGTGACGCAGTCTGCGCAGGTGCAGCAGGCGGTGGATGAGATTGAAGCCGAATGGGGACCGATTGATATTCTGGTCAACAACGCCGGGATCCAGCGCCGCCGTCCGTTCCTCGAATTCCCGGAACAGGACTGGAATGACGTGATTGCCGTTAACCAGACCGCCGTGTTCCTGGTATCACAAACCGTGGCGAAAAAAATGGTCGATCGCCAGCGCGGTAAAATCATCAATATCGGTTCGATGCAAAGCGAACTGGGCCGCGACACCATCACGCCGTACGCCGCTTCCAAAGGGGCCGTCACCATGCTGACGCGCGGCATGTGCGTCGAGCTGGCGCGCCATAACATCCAGGTTAACGCCATCGCACCGGGCTACTTCGTCACGGAAATGACGCAGGCGCTGGCCGACGATCCGGCCTTTACCGGTTGGCTCACCAAACGCACGCCAGCCGCCCGCTGGGGTAAACCGGAAGAGCTGATCGGTGCTGCGGTGTTCCTCGCCTCGGGCGCGTCTGATTTCGTGAATGGTCACTTGCTGTTCGTTGATGGCGGTATGCGCGTCGCCGTGTAATGCCATGGCGCGGCTGGCATTTTCGCCGGGCCGCGCCTAAACCTTAATCACCCCTCTGTATTCCTAAGGATAATAAAAAATGCCAATAACCATTATTGTGCTGGGTGTGATACTGCTGCTGGTATTGATGATTGTATTTAAGGTCAACGGCTTTATTGCGTTGGTGTTTGTCTCGGCGGTGGTCGGTATTGCCGAAGGGATGACGCCGCTCAATGTGATGGCCTCGATCCAAAAAGGTATCGGCTCGACGCTCGGTGGATTAGCGATGATCCTCGGCTTCGGTGCCATGCTCGGGCGTCTGGTCTCGGATACCGGTGCGGCACAACGCGTCGCCACCACCCTGATTGCTGCTTTTGGTAAAGAGCGGCTGCAATGGGCGCTGGTGGTCACCGGACTGATCGTTGGTCTGGCGATGTTCTATGAAGTGGGCTTCGTGCTGCTGCTGCCGCTGGTGTTCACCATCGTCGCGGCGGCCGGTTTGCCGCTGCTGTACGTCGGCGTGCCGATGGTGGCTGCACTCTCGGTGACGCACTGCTTCCTGCCGCCGCATCCCGGTCCAACCGCGATTGCCACCATCTTTGGCGCGAACCTTGGCACCACGCTGCTGTACGGCATGATCATCACCATTCCGACGGTGATCGTGGCCGGTCCGATCTTCTCGAAATTCCTTAAAAGCTTTGAGAAGTCACCGCCAGAAGGCTTGTACAACCCGAAGATCTTCACTGAAGAAGAGATGCCAGGTTTCGGTATCAGTATCTTTGCCGCCATCATCCCGGTGGTGCTGATGGCGATTGCCGCGGTGTTTGAGCTGACTACGGCAAAAGAGAACCCGCTGCGTCAGTTCTTCGAGTTTATCGGTAACCCGGCGGTGGCGCTGTTTATTGCCGTGGTGATTGCGGTGCTGACGCTGGGTCTGCGCAACGGCCGCAAGATGGAAGAAGTGATGGATATGTGCGGCGAGTCGATTGCCGCCATCGCCATGATCGTCTTCATTATTGCTGGGGGTGGTGCGTTCAAGCAGGTGCTGGTGGACAGCGGCGTGGGCAACTATATCGCGGACATGATGAAGGGATCGTCGCTCTCTCCACTGCTGATGTGCTGGACGGTGGCAGCGATGCTGCGTATCGCGCTGGGATCGGCCACGGTTGCGGCGATCACCACCGCCGGGATCGTCACGCCGATCATCGCGGTGACCCATGCCGATCCAGCATTGATGGTGCTGGCGGTAGGTTCGGGCAGTGTGATCGCCTCACACGTCAACGATCCAGGCTTCTGGCTGTTTAAGGGCTACTTCAACCTCAGCGTGGTGGAAACCCTGAAAACCTGGACGGTGATGGAGACGCTGATCTCGATTCTCGGCCTGGCGGGTGTGCTGGCACTCAACGCCATCATTCACTGATGCAATGGGCTGCACAAGGACGTGCAGCCACTCAGTCGCGGCGACGAATCCACGAAAATCGCGATTGATAGCCGCTGTCAAAATGGGTGTTGTAGCGATAGCTCGATCCCGACTCCGCCATGCAATAAGTGCAGACGTTCAGCACCTCGATCTGTTCGGCAGGAATGCCACGCTGTAACAGCAACCCTCGCGCCAGATGCGGCAAATTAAACCACACGCCCTGATGATGCGCCCGCGCTTGCGGACGAATCGCCGCGCTATTGCGTGGTTGCTCGCTTGCCCACTGCAGCGCAGGTAAATCTGCACGTTGCTGCATCTGCGTCACCAAATCTTTGCCCAGCTCATAACAGCACGGACCAATCGCCGGGCCAATGGCGACATGCAGCGTTTCGGTGCGGGCGCCACGTTTGAGCAATCCGTCAATGGCACTGTTTAGCACTCCACTCAGCGTGCCTTTCAATCCGGCGTGCACTGCCGCCACCTGATGCTGCGCGCTATCAGCGAACAGTACCGGCAAACAGTCAGCGGTATACACCGCCACCGGCAGCTGGTTTTCCCCAATCACGCCATCGGACTCACAGCTTTTCGGCGGCAGGTTTTGGGTTGCTAGTACCACCTGGGCGCTATGGCGCTGCTGGCCATAGGCGGCATCCGCAGGCACCGGTTGGCCCGCAGGCTGAAAGGCATAATCGAGCCACGGCAGGGCATCAAGCAGCGTTGAACGCGGTCCGGCATGTGACATAAGTGTCTCCTTTGACAGGGCGGCAGCTTTCTTCTGCCCACAGCTTACGTTAACTGCTACATTTTTAAAGCTTTACACAAACTGACCATAATCACTTAAGGATGATCTGATGAAAAACACCTCTTTGCTTGCAGCGTCCGGCATTCTTGCGCTGCTGCTGACCGGGTGCGCGCAACCGGCCAAACAGCAGGCGCAGCAGCAGCTCGGCCAGCAATCGGTATTGGCAGTGAACTGGTTCCAGCAGTCCGGTGAGTATCAGGCATTAAGCTGGCAGGCGTTTAACACTGCGCGCATGGCGTTTGATGCTGCGCCATCGCTGTCGGGCAAGCCGAAAGCGGTGATCGTCGATCTCGATGAAACTATGATCGATAACAGTGCCTATAGCGCATGGCAGGCGAAAAACGGCCAGCCGTTCTCCGGCAAAACCTGGTCAGCCTGGACTCAGGCGCGTCAGGCCACCGCCGTGCCAGGCGCGGTGGAGTTCGCCAACTACGTCAACAGCCATGGCGGCACCCTGTTCTACGTCTCGAACCGCGACCAGAAGGATTACGCTGCGACGGTGGACAACCTCAACAAGCTGGGCTTCAGCGGCGTGAGTGACAAAACCGTGCGTCTCAGCACCGGAAACTCCAATAAGCAGGCGCGCTTCGATGCGATTAAAAACGCGGGCTACAACGTGGTGCTGTACGTGGGCGATAACCTGAATGACTTTGGCGGCGCGACCTGGCATCAGGGTAATGCACAGCGTCAGCAGTTCGTCAGCCTCAATCATCAGCATTTTGGTACGCAATTTATCGTGCTGCCTAACCCGCTGTACGGCGACTGGGAAAGCGGCATGGCGGAGAACTACAACAAACTGACGCCGGAACAACAGCTTCAGGTGCGTGAAGAACGCATGAAAGCGTGGAACGGTAAATAATTCGTCAAGCGAATTAGCGCCTGTTGCGGCAGGCGCGGTGATTTTTATTCAGGGCCAGTCATATTTACTTTTCATCGTCATTATTATTCTCCTTATTATTTTCCTGATCTCTTGCTTAATTACAGGCAAGCGATTGGCGGAAAATATCGCTATTCTGCTATTTACCCAGTGAATGACTCCAATCATAAATTTTATAATTAAGATTTTTCTCAACTCAAATCGTTCAATTCACCATACTAGTGCAAAGGCATGAAAAGACTACGTGTATATTTTTGTCGATTCATTCCAGATGCATAATTTAATATTCAAATTAATTACATGATTTACATAACAAATAGTGTTTTTTAATCAATTCTCTCGGCTTGCATTAAATTACTTTCAATCGACATTTCCTGACGTTTATTTTACAGGGAGTACGATTTTGTTGTGTGCGGAAATATTGATTGTGCAACCGCAAGCATTAGCAGCTATAAACAATTTATGTGAGGAAGCTCTGCTTTCATCCTCCATCGATCGTCTTAGCGGCGTTTAAAACCCTGTGACTTAGCCTGAAAGCGATATTTCTGGACGTAGAGAGAAGATAATTGTGACGACACTTAAACCCTTATTAGCGAAAAATCGCAGTTGGGCATTACAGCGCCGCGAGCGTAATCCAGATTATTTCAAACAATATCTGCATCAACAAAAACCGCATTCGTTGTGGATTGGCTGTTCCGATAGCCGTGTACCTGCCGAAGTGCTGACCGGCTCGCATCCCGGCGAACTCTTTGTGCATCGCAATATCGCCAATATGGTGGTGCCCGATGACGACAACCTGATGAGCGTGCTGCAATACGCGATTTTCTACCTCGGCGTGGAGCGCATTGTTCTGTGTGGCCACTACGGCTGCGGCGGCGTGCAGGCCGCGCTGGGGTTGCCCGCCAGCCCGCTGGCAAAAGAGGATTCGGCGCTGGCAAGACGCATCGCCGCGTTGCGCAGTGGCCTGCAACAAGGTCTGGTGGAATATCACGCCAGTGCTGAGGAAGAGGAGAGCAGTAAGCTCAACCGCTTAGTCGAAGCCAACGTCATCGCCCAGTTTGCTCAGTTAGTGGCATGTGAGCCAGTGCGACAGGCCTGGCAGGCCGGGCAATCGCTGGAAGTGTTTGGCTGCGTGTATGACCTGCAGTCGGGTCATCTGAAAGAGCTTACTCAGCAATCTGCAGAGGAATCGGTGCCATGAATCTGAACACGCTGCGTCAGGATATTCCCGCCGGTCTGGTGGTGTTTTTGGTGGCGCTGCCGCTGTGCCTTGGCATCGCGCAGGCCAGCGGTTTACCGCCGTTTGCCGGATTGCTCACCGGGGTGATCGGCGGCCTGCTGGTCACTTCACTGAGTCCCTCGCGTTTTGCCGTCAGCGGCCCGGCGGCAGGTTTGGTGACTATTGTGGTGGCCTCGATCCAGACGCTTGGCAGCTTCTCCGCTTTCCTCACCGCGCTGATTCTGGCGGGCGTGTTGCAGTGCCTGCTTGGTTTGCTGCGAGCCGGTCGCTTTATCTCGCTGGTGCCGGGCAGCGTCATCAAAGGGATGCTGGCGGCGATCGGTATTTTGCTGATCATGCAGCAGATCCCGGTGGCCTTCGGTGCCGCAGGTGACGCTGAGCTGGTATCGCTGGTGAATGGCGAATTTCAGTTTTCGCTAAGCGCGATGCTGGTGGCGGGCATCGGTCTGCTGATTCTCTGGCTGTGGACCACGCCGATAGTGAAATCGGTCAAGCTGCTTGGTTGGATTCCGGGCCCACTGGTGGCCGTGTTGTTCGGCTGCATGGCGACGGTGTTTGGCGATCGCCTGTTCCCGAGACTGGCGGAAGGGCTACCGCGTATTGCGTTGCCAGCCTTTGATAGCCTGTCAGCGCTGGCGGCGGAGCTGGAAACCCCGGACTGGCTGGTTTGGCAAAATCCTTCAGTCTGGGTGGTTGCCGTGACGCTGGCGCTGGTGGCAAGCCTGGAAACGCTGCTGAGTCAGGAGGCGCTGAAAAAACTGCGTCCGCAGCATCCGGCACCTTCGCCAAATAAAGAGATGTTCGCACAGGGCATCGGCAACCTGACTGCTGGTTTCCTTGGTGCGATGCCGATTACGGCGGTAATTGTGCGCAGTTCGGTGAATGTCAGCGTCGGGGCGCAGACCAAACTGTCGATTCTGATCCACGGCGCGCTGTTGCTGATCTGCGGCTTGTGGTTCAGCGATCTGCTCAACGCCATTCCTCTAGCCAGCCTTGCCGCTGTCTTGCTGTATACCGGCTATAAGCTGGCAACGCCGCGTCTGTTCATTGAGCAGTTCCGCATGGGCGCTCAGCAGTACGTGCCGTTCCTCGCCACCATCGGCGGCATTATTGTGTTCGGCATGCTGGCCGGGATTGGTATCGGTATCGCCACGCAGATTCTGTATAGCATCTACAAAAGCCACCGCAACGCGCTGCAGCTTACCCGCTATGACGATCACTACGTGTTGCGCTTCCAGCAAAATCTCACCTTTATGCACAACCCAAAACTGCAGGGATTACTGGCGGAGATCCCGGAAAACAGCACGGTGATTGTCGATCACGATAACGCCGAGTATCTGGATCCGGACGTCAAAGCAGTGCTACAGGATTTCGGCGAAAACGCGCGCGATCGTGGTATTCGTCTGAGTCAGTGGCCCGTTGCGGTTAAATAGCACTAACGCTTTGCTGAAAAAATGGTTTTTCGCGTAAAAATCGGATATCTCGGATATCCGATTTTTTTATTTGCAGGGCATAATTGCAGCAGCTCTCATCCTTGTTTCTCGGGTTTCAACCCTGCTAGCGCGCTCGCATCTCGCCGATCCGGCGCATTGAGTGCCGCCCAGTCGCAGAGTAGGATGACGAACACTCGCTTAATTGCCGAATCATCGCACAGTTATTTCAGGTTAAATGCTTGCTGATGCCCGTGGGCAAGAGGCAGCGATTTCCAGGTTACAGGGTTCAGACGTATGCGCGTTAAGCTGTTTGCTGAGAATAATTTAAAAAAGAATGCACTCTCGCTGTTCCTGATTACGCTTTTCTTCTGCTTTATTGGCAGTCATCTGCGCATTCCGGAGGAGTTCTCCCTGTTTTGGCCGGTGAACGCGCTGATTGCCGGTTTAATGGTGCGAAATCCTTTCCTGCATACCACGTCCAGCTATCTGGTGTGCTTTGCCGCGATGATTTTTAACGACACGGTGTTCTCCGGCTGGGCGCTGCCTGCGGTAACCGTAAACTTCGCCAATATCCTGTTTATCCTCGTTTCAGTTAGCATGTTGATCAAACACCTGCAGCCACCTTCGGCCAACAGCCAGGTGTTCAACGCCATGCGCATCTTCCCGGCCTGTTTCCTCGGTGCCGCAGCCTGTGCCTCCTGGGGCGCTTGGGCGCAGGACATCGATTTCAACGCGCGTTTCGTGGTGGCGTGGGGCGACTGGTTTAGCGAACAGTTCTCGACCTCACTGATGCTGCTGCCGGTGATGCTGGCGCGCTCCTTGCGAAACGTCTCACCGCGCACCTTGCTGCATCCCGGCAAACTGTTGCCGCTGGCGGCAGTGGTGCTGTCACTGACCATGGGGGCGATGATTGGCGGGGCAGGTAGCTTAACCTTCCCGGTGCCGGCGCTGATCTGGTGCGCCATCGTGTTACCGATTCCTGTTACAAGCCTGGTGATCCTGATTACCGGCATCACTGAGATCGTTCTCGTATCTCACGGCGTAATGAATATTCAGGGCGATGACGCACTGCTGCCGATCAGCCATCTCACCTCGGCGCGACTGGGTGTGGCAACCGTGGCACTCAGCCCGCTGCTGGTGGCAGTGAGTATGGATGCGATTCGCCAGCTCAATCATCGTCTGGCGCTGCGGGCGAATTTCGATTTCCTCACCCAACTGCTGTCGCGTTCCGGCCTGTATGAAAGCCTGAAACAGGAGCCGTTCTCTTTACAGCGTGAAGCGGGCGTGGTGATGCTGGATGTCGACTATTTCAAAGCGATTAACGACAACTTTGGCCACGATGCCGGTGATGGCGTGCTGGAAGAGATTGCGCGCCGCATGCAACGCGTGGTGGGCAATCGCGGCATGGTGTGTCGCTTTGGTGGTGAAGAGTTTGTGGTGGTGGTGTTCGACTACAGCCATCTGCAACTTTACCAGCTGGCCGAAGCGATTCGTCAGGCGATGGTCAAAGAGAAGTTTTGGATTCAGGGCAACACGGTGACGGTCACCGCCAGTTTAGGCCTGGCGCGCGGCAGTGCGCAGAGTGAGCGGGAATGGCCGGGCGTGATTAACCGTCTGGTGTCGGCAGCGGATAAAAATCTCTACCTCTCGAAACGCAATGGCCGTAACCAAACCTCTCCAGTGATGGAGCCGCGCAGCATGGTGAATGACGTGGCGTGAAGTGCGTGATGGTCGCCATGAGTGGCGACCATAGGATGGCTTGATGCTGGGTTGTTTTGGTCGCCATGAGTGGCGACCATAGGATGGCTTGATGCTGGGTTGTTTTGGTCGCCGTGAATGACGACCTTACGATGGCTTGGTGCTGGTTTTTTCGGTCGCAATTGATGACAACCTCACAACTGCCTGACGCTAATTTGTTTCGATCGCCATCAATGACAAACCTGTTTAGCCGTTGTAGGGTGCGCATTCATGCGCACCTGGAAATTGATGGTTAAACGCTGCTTTTTAGCTTGCTGCTCTGCTGATGGCGTTGCTGCGCCAGCTCAATCAAGCGCGTAATCAAATCGCTGTAGCTTAATCCTGCCGCCTGCCACAACTTCGGATACATGCTGATATTGGTAAAGCCCGGCAGGGTATTCACCTCGTTCACCACGATCTCGCCGCTCTCGGTCAGGAACACATCAACGCGTGCCATACCAAAGCACTCCAGCGCCTGGAACGCGCGAATCGCCACGGCCCGAATTGCTTCGCTGTGTTCTTCACTGATGGCAGCGGGCACCACCACTTGGGCACCGTCGGCGCTGATGTATTTGGTGTCGTAGGAGTAAAAGGCATCATGCACCACCACTTCGCCACACGGGCTGGCTTCGGGCTCATCGTTGCCCAGCACCGCACACTCAATCTCGCGGCCTTTGATGCCTTGCTCAATCAGCACTTTGCGATCGAAGGTAAAGGCCAGATCCAGCGCCGCCGCCAGATCGTCGATATGATCCACTTTGCTGACACCGACAGACGATCCCTGATTGGCGGGCTTGATAAACAGCGGTAATCCGAACTGATCGATCACGGCTTGCGCATCCAGACGTGCGCGCTGTGCCTGCGTCACGCTGATCCACGGCGCGACTTCTAAGCCCGCATCGCGCAGCAAACGCTTGGTGAAATCTTTGTCCATGCTCACCGCTGAGCCCAGCACATCCGATCCGACAAACGGCAGATTCGCCATGCGCAACAAGCCCTGCAGCGAACCATCTTCACCCAGGGTGCCGTGCACGATCGGGAAGATCACATCCAGCTGTGACAGTGGCTGCGCCTGCTGACGGGTGATCAGCTGCTGCGAAGCACTGCCCGGCACCAGCGCGACGTTTTCACCTGAGCGATTCAGGGCAATCAACGCCGGATTATCGGCATTGAGCAGAAAACCGGAAGCATCATTCAGATGCCATTCACCCTGTTTATCGATGCCCAGCAGCACCACCTCGTATTTGCTCTTATCGATGGCTTCGAGGATGTTTTTCGCTGATTGTAACGACACTTCATGCTCAGCCGATTTACCACCAAACACGATTCCTACACGTTGTTTTGCCATTGGTCTTGATCCGATTGCGGTATAGCGAGTGGGTAAGATAGCACGGTCAGATTCAGCTCAGACAGCCTGAGTTTTACATGGCAATCAGGAGGTGATATTTTCGCCAGCGGCTAATGATGGCCAACGAATTAAGGATGATTTGATGGGTATTTACGTATTCGATATTGATGGCACCATCTCAAAAGGTGGCTTAAAAGTGGAGCCTGAACTCTGCCAGAGCCTTGCCAGATTACAGCAACAACATCAGTTAATTTTTGCCTCCGCCAGACCCGTGCGCGATATGCTACCGATGCTCTCTGAAGAACTGCATACGGCAACCTTTATTGGCTGCAATGGCGGCATGGCGTATCAGGCGGGTGAAATTAAAACCAGTCATACACTCAATCCCGCTTTTGTGAAGCAGGTTGTGCACCATCTGGTCGCTCTGGACATCCCTTATGTGCTGGATGGCGAATGGAGTTTTTCGTTCTCCAGTCGAACGCATCCATTCCATGAATACATCCGCTCGCTCAGCAGTGAAGAGATTAGCGAACAAGCATTAATGGAAGAGGGCGTGACGAAAATCCTGATGCTTTCAGACGCGCACAAAGCATCAGTCATGGCATTGATTGAAGCTGAAGATGTCAGTGTGCACACCCATCGCAGCGATGGTTTCTACGACATCACGCCACAGGGGAATAATAAACACCGCGCCCTGAGCGAGTTGATTGGCAGCGAGAAATATACCGCGTTTGGTAACGATCAAAATGATTTCATCATGCTTAGTCATGCGGAAGTCGCCGTATTTATCGGCGAGGAAAAGGATTTTCCTCACGCCACGCATTACATCGAAATGGAGGCGATTCCTGAGCTGTTAATGCAGCTTGAGAGCGATGCAACTGCGTAAACATTTGATAAACAGAAGCGCAGTTGGATAGCAATTAACCGGCGCGAGGTTTACAATCGCGCCGAATTTTACCCAAGAGGATAACTGCATTGGACACCTGTCCCGAACGATTACAAAAGGTCCCTGCGGTAAGATAGCCTTCAACGCTGTCTTAACCGTGCGTTAAGACGGTGGATTTCCTTCCAGAATCTCCCCCTGTTTTTTTGCGTGATGCTGCTGAGTTTCAGCGGTAGCGGCACCGGCTGTAATCCATTTATTACCCCCCTGAAGTTCCGCCTGCCTGAAGCAGCGGAGTGAGGTTTATGATGGATTGGAAAATCTTTTTACTGCGCGTCACCGTCGCGCTGGTTCTGGGTGCGCTGATTGGCAGCGAGCGCCAGCTTCGCCAACGTATGACCGGTTTGCGCACCAATGCGCTGGTTAGCACTGGCGCCTGTTTATTTGTTTTGATGACGCAAAGCGTACCCGGCATCGCCACCGATGCCTCACGCGTAGCGGCCTATGTGGTTTCTGGCATCGGCTTCCTCGGCGGCGGGGTGATCATGCGCGACGGTCTTAACGTGCGCGGCCTGAATACCGCCGCAACGCTATGGTGCACCGCCGCCGTGGGTGTGCTGTGCAGCATGGGATTGCTGCTGGAAGCGGCGATTGGCTGCATGGTGATTCTGTGCGCCAATATTCTGCTGCGCGATTTGGCGCAGGGGATTAATCGCCAGAGCCTGGTGCCTGCGGAGGAAGTGGTGCAGCACTACAAAGTACAGATCATCTGTCTGGCGCAGGATGAAGTGCAGGTGCGCAGCCTGATGTTGCATAGCCTTGGCGGCAGCGGATTACGCCTACAATCACTGCACAGCGAGGATATGAATCCGCCACATCGAATGGAGGTCAATGCGGAAGTGCTGGGAAAACCGAGCATGACGGATCAGCTGGAGAGTCTGGTGGGACGGATTAGCCTGGAGAAGGGCGTGAGTTCGGTGCGGTGGCAGGTTTGTGGGTTGGAAGGGGAGTGATGGATTAGGTTACGACTTTCAGGCCTTATCAAGTTGAGTGGCGCTATCATTGATGATTTGGGTTGGATGTTAAAAGCGAGTGCTGACAGATGGTGTTGGAAACATTCAATACCATCTGTTGTATTTGATGTAGATGAAGGAAACAACGATCATCCAGGATATGCTAAGGAAAGCCGCGTAATTTGGAATATAGCGGACGAAAATGTAGATCCCTGCTACAACAGCTGCGAGGGGGATGAAGTTGAAGGAGACTGCCCCGGCGGCTTCCGTATGGGCTGCATGCTGGCACATTCGACAGTTCCAGTTTGTCGGCGGCGCGCCGGTCATCGTTTATCGCGAATTGCGCCGCATGGCTGACAGCGAAACTGCTCACGGATTGAGCGTTGAGTTTGCTGCTGCGCATGACGCTGCTGATGCTGGCGATTGGGCAGGCTATTTCAACGCGCAGGGCGGTCCGTTCGTCCGCCGTGATGATCTGGCAGTGCGCACCTGGCATCAGGCAAGCGACGACGTTAACGAGTACGGAGAAGAAACAGTACGGATCAAGGGTGTGTATGCAACCGAAGTCGGTGAAGACACGCCAATCCTTACCCGTCTGGCACAGTGGAAGATCGTTTAGAAGCGTGTCGTTGAATTTGATTTTGACCTTCAGGACGCGCCCGCGTCCTCTCGGAGTTCTCTCAATAACTGTACGGGAGGTTTGAGATCTGAGGATTCGAACCCGCCGGAAAGTTTCGACAAAATCGACCTGGATGGCATGAGTAAGAAAGAACGGCGCCAGCTTCTTGCCCGGATAAAGGCAGAGCAACCCAAAAAGCGGCATAAGAAGTTACGGCGATCGGACAAAATCGAGGCGGCTTGCGACAACGTTATTAGCCAGGTGAGAGATTTATGAGGTGAAACAATCAGTCGCGGATTGGTTGTGTGCCTTATTGGTGGTACGCAAACAGAGATTGCAGGCCGAATGCTCTACAGTTCGGCCTATGGCTACCTGTTCCGACCCAAAATAGAGCGTAAGACTACTGGCATATTAGAGCGATTTAACCGATTGGCAGATCAATTTAGAGCAAAAAACGCTCAGTAATCGACTGAAGTTAGCATAAACAGGGCAAATTTTGGTTAAACCACTGTGGTTATACAGTCTAATAGCCGCTGTGGTTATGTAGGGAAAAAGGGTTTCATATCATGAGGATAAAGGCATGTTTCTGCTGCAACATTTTACTTTCGATAACTTTAGTTGCTATTGATCTGTATGGATGAACAGTGGTTTCGGTGGGGAGGGCGCGTGGATAACGAATCACAAGAGCGGCTTATGCTTGAGCGGGTTGAGTTGATTGCTCGACTTACTAGTAAAGGGATGTGCAAAGAAAGCGATAGGGAGATTGCGCTAAACCTCATAGCTGAAATCGCTAGCAATAGTGCGATCGCTAATAAACAGTTTTCAATCGTTTTTTCGGCTATACCTCTTGAAAGTGTCTCTAAAAGTTGATTGCAAATGGCTCCTGACTTAAATTAATAATAAAATTGATGAATTTTTGTATGTGGCAAGGTGGTTACATGGCTAAGGAAAATGGATTTTCAATAGGTTCTGATGATGTTACTAAAAGCAAAATTGAAATGATTTTGCAAACTCCTAATTTTTTCTCGCATTACGAGCTGGAATCACATTTCTATAAGTTATCAAAAGAATTTAAAGATAGTGGAGAACTTCACTCGTGGAGAGTAAGTTATTTACTTTATGCTATATTTACCTTCAGCTTTTCCAAATCTGGTGGAATAGTAGGGTTTGAACCTAAAGCTATTCTCTATCCTAACCGAAGTTATAGGCCATCGGATGTTAATGAGCAATTTGAAGCCGCATTGAATGCGATTGCTAAGATTAGCGATAATCATTTTGTCAATGCTAGAATATACGATATTCTTTGGTCAAATAACAGACGAGATTTAAATTCCGCCAAATATGCAATAAATGCTTATGCAAAGGTAATCGACGAAGCGACCGTACAGTTGGCAAAATTAAAAAATGATAATAGCTTACCTTTGTTTGATATAGTTGACCTTTTAGAAAGAGCCTTAACTATCTCAGCAATGGTGAATGGTAGAAAAAAAGAGCTAGATGAAGTGATTACTATCTCTGCAATCTCATTGTATAAGGAGTTGGTAGGTCTTAATATATTTAATGGCTTTTACAGATTGACGCACACTTTATTTTTTTATGATTTATACAACACTGTGGATTTGGCATTTAATGCTGAGTCAATAGCTGATGTATATATCAACGAAAGTTTTTTTGATGCTGTTAAGCGATTGTTTTCATTGGGTGCTATTCTGTATGAAAGAGCGGGAGATAGTGAGTCATCTAAGAGATGTAAACTAAAGTCTGCTGAGATTACACTTAGTCAAACTAATTACGCTCAATCTGCAAGTTTAAAGGCTCATTGGTTCAGGCAATCTATCGGTGAGTTCAGAAGTATAGGTGGCATGGAAGAGAAAATAAAGCACATTAGAAATGAACTTGAAAGTATAAGAGATGCTATTAATGATGATATGCATCTATTTTCTGTTTCATCAGATCTAACTGATGTAGTTGAAGAAACATATAATATATATGAAGAACTAAACTTTTCAGATGTATTGAAGGTTCTTATACAGAGATTTAAATGCCCTAGCATTGAAAAAATAATTGAACAGGCAAAAGTTGATGCGAAGCAGTTTGCTTTTTTAAGTATGTCTTCGCAGAATATTTTTGATGATAAAGGAAGGGTCATTGCAGTAGTTCCAGCATTGAACACTTACGGAGAAATTCCAAAGGAAACGGCAATATTAAACTTTCTTCGAAATTATCATTTAGAACATCTAATTTATGTTTGTGGCGAGTTTGAAATTGTTAGAAAACAGGTGGTTCGATTTGCGGTGTTAAACGAAAATTCATTTGATGCTATAACGCATCAGAGTCCTTTCGTTCCCCCAGGCTATGTTGAAATTTTCTCGAAAGGATTCTATAAACTTTGGCAAGGGGATTATATTTCGGCTTGTTATATATTGATACCTCAACTCGAAAACTCTATTCGCTGGGTTCTTGAGTCAAGGAATATGGAAACGACGAAGATAGATCCAAGGCTTTTAGAAGAGGCAACAAGCATTACACAAATGTTAAATAACTTTAAGGAAGAGCTTGAGTCGATATTTGGTGCAGATATTGTACTTACGATGGATTTATTGTTTAACAAAAAGGGTGGGCCGGCACTTAGGCATCAGTTGGCTCATGGTCGCTTAACTTCCAATCACTGCAACGCTTCTACGTCAATTTTTGCGTGCTGCTTTATTTTTTACCTAACCAGCCTACCTCTCTACCGCGTTTGGGATGAGGCTATCGGCCCTCATATACGTTTCAGATAACTGTGCATGCTCAATGCGCATGATATTGCATGATGAAAATAAACTCAAAATTGCTAGGGATGCCAGTTGGGATGCGGACTTGACAGAGCAATGCAACTGCATGAAAAGCGCCCAACAAAGCGGGCAGGCGTGGCGGGGAAAGCATTGCGCGCACTGGCAAAGAACAGTAATCTATATAAAACTCTTCGCAAGGGAAAAAGTTATGCTTAACGAGTTATTTATCAAAAATTTTAAATCTATTGAAATGCAAAAACCGGTCAAGTTGAATCCCTTTTCAATTTTATGTGGTTCGAATAGCAGTGGTAAAAGCTCTTTAATTCAGGCTATTTTAATGCTGAGCCAAAGCTTCTCCAATAGATACCAAGAGGACTCAATTACTCTTAATGGCCCTTTAGTAAGGCTTGGTTCATTTGAAGATATTAAGAAGCATTCATCGAATGATGAGAAAATAACTTTTGCATTCTCCCTTCCAGTTAATGATAGGTTTTTCGGCAAGGGTAACAATAGGATATTTACTTCAGAAATATCAATAGGTTATAGAAGCAAAAAATCAAGTAGAAGAGAAGAGGAATATCACCCATT
Organism: Pantoea folii; assembly: GCF_056678875.1. Lineage (NCBI taxonomy): Bacteria > Pseudomonadati > Pseudomonadota > Gammaproteobacteria > Enterobacterales > Erwiniaceae > Pantoea > Pantoea folii. Next base: position 102,545 of record NZ_JBWXON010000018.1, read on the forward strand.
AATTCTAAGTAATAGCGTAAGCTTATCAGTATTAGATGAATTTGGGAATAGTATAGAGACGGATAAGGTTGTAATTTCTCTCAATGAAAAAAGCAATCGAGAAAATTATTATTCTGTTGAATGTTTTGATACGTCTGAAAAAAACAGAATTGCATTAGACTATCCAGACTACCGAATAATAGGTTGCAAAGGTGATTTAATACCCAGTACCATTGAAATAGAGTATGACTACATAAAGAAAGTTAGCTCCTTGATTATAAATGATTTAACCGATAACTCTCAACAAAAAAGGGTAGTGCGAAAAGAAGCGGTTGAAAAGGAACTTAGTGTATTGCCTAGATCATTCTTGCTGCAATTAGTTGACTTAATAAAAACTGAACGTCAAGAAATGTACGACTCGATATCTGTACCTTCAAATATTTTCAGCCCTAAAGAATATGAAGATAGTATGGTTGATAGAGACGCAATTATCAAACAAATTAAAGATGACGTCGTCGATTCAACGTACATTCTAAAACCAAATTTAATGCCGAGAGCATTTTTTCGGGATGAATACATCTCATTAAGTGACTGGAAATTATTTGCATCCAACCTCGAAGGCAGAGTAAAAAAGAATTTATATGAATTAATAGATAAAAACAGGAATTTTTTGAAAGATAAGTGGTGTGAATTAATGCCAGCGCGACGTGAGCGCACTGCATTTACTTCACATGTTTTTTTGGAGTTGGAGCAAATACTTAGCTTTTATTTCACGCGCTCTGTTAAATATCTAGGCCCATTAAGAATGGAGCCTCAAGCAATTTACTCTTCCTTAGGACATTACGATCCGAATTCTGTCGGGCTTAAAGGTGAATTCACGGCTGCGGTTTTACATAAATATAGGGAGAAAGCTGTTACTTATTTATCACCTAGAAATGTTGATGGTGAGTTATTCTTTGAGAAAAGAATGAAGCCATTAAAAACAGCATGTCTTGAATGGCTAAATTATCTAGGGGTAATTGAAGATTTTCATACGCGTGACAGGGGGAAGTTAGGTTACGAAATTAATGTAAAAATCAACAAAAATGAATCATGGCAAGATCTGACCCATGTGGGGGTTGGTGTTAGTCAAGTTTTACCAATCGTATTGATGTTTTTGTTATCTGACGAAGACGAAATTTTAATATTTGAACAACCGGAACTTCATTTACATCCTCAAGTACAGTCTCGCTTGTGTGATCTATTTATTGCGCTAGCTGAATCACGTAGGCAGTGTATTATCGAAACTCATAGTGAGTACATGATAAACCGACTCCGTTTGAGAGTTGCCCAGGAAGATAAGACATCAATCAAAGATGAAACATCACTTTACTTTATCACTAAAGAGAATGGTTATTCAGAATTCCTACCAGTTTTGATAAATAAATACGGGAGCGTAATTGAATGGCCAAAAGACTTCTTCGATCAAACAGACCGTGAAATCGAAAGGATCCTTTATGAGGCAAGTTTGAAAAGAAGAAGGGAAAGGGAGAGCGGTGAATAGTATGAATGGAGTGATTAACTTTGAATATTTAATTTCAGCTGCCCTTTACGATCCTGAGTATTTTAATAGGGCGGTTCAGGGGTTGAGGTTATTGACAGAGATTTACTCTGAGGACTTGGATTTTATTTTTGTTGAAAGGGATATAATTATAAAAATGCAAGATTATGGTTATTATCCAAGTAAAAGCATTTTTCAAAGAGTTTTAGCAAAATTAGACGAAGAGCCTGTTTTTGGTACAGATGATATTGTGAGAATGGTCAACGTATTTTTGAGTAAGGCTGTCCAATTTGATGAAAATAAAGTCACTCAGTTAATCGACTGGGAAAAAGACGCAACTCCTAAAAATAATATATGTTCTCTTTCAGATGGCAGAGCGAAGGATGTTATTGAGCAGCTTTTAGTGCATGCAATATCTAATCGATTTTCAAAAGAAAAAACCAGTATATTATATTATCAATCAGCTAATCCTTTGGGGAAGGCTAATGTTGTTTTTGAAGGGGAGATAAAAGATGCATTTCCACCATTGCAAGGCTGTGAAAATATATTTTCTTCTTCTGTTGATATATTTTCAAGCATTGAGGATTACTTGCTTCAATTAGATGGATATAAACTATATAAAGAATCACTAACCACCTCAGACTACAAGCTGTCATTTTTCATTGGTGCTAGGCGATTAATAAAAGATAAGAGCTTAAGTAGCAAAGTAGAATGGGATGATTTTAAGGTAGGTGATTCATTTATTGATTCATTAATTGAAAATGAAGCTAATGGTGATAGGAGATACAGCTCCACAACCTACGAGTCAATAATAAATTTCTTGGCAAAAACTGGGAAGTCTGAAATAAATTTCTTTTATCGTAGCGATAACCCTACCGAACCCAGGAAAGTTGAGCATTTTACTGCTTATAGAACACACATAACCAAAGCGGGACGTGCATTGAGGCTTTTAACTTGGAAAAATGACAAAAACAATAGTTGGATAATTTCAAATATTGGAAATAAAGATGAGCTATATATATCTAACCCATGAACCATTTGCCGCCTTTGGGCGGAAAAGATTTCAAAGAAAACAGCTTTAATTTAAAATTATTCATTTTTTCACAATGAATAGTTTTCGAAAGTTATTACATCTAACCCTAACCACTCACTCATTTATTTCTTTCATTCTATCTTGTAAAGGTGTGAGCTCATTCCTAACAAAAACTTGCGCCGCTTTTACCGCATCCCCAAACCCGCCCGTATTATCCGGGATGATGTCCATCATTTGCGGTGGTACTTGATGTGCGCTTAACAGATCATCGCGGCTGGCCTTCTTGATGTTAAAGAAGTCGTCTTTCGTCGCAACTTCGCTGAGTGGCAGAATCTTGATGCCGTCGGGCTTACCGTTGGGTGCGTACATAAACAGGTTGCGGAAGTTGCCGATCCCTTTCGTGTCGCGCATCGCCTGTCGCATCCGGTCGATATCGCTGCTGCTCTGCGCGGCGTCAGTCATATAAAGGATGTAACCCGCGTGCGCGCCATTCTGGTAATACTTGCGGCGGAACAGCGTAGCCGACTCATTCAGCCAGGCAGAGTTAAGCGCGCTGAGATATTCCGGCAGGCCGTACAGCTCCTGATTGATATCCGGCTCAATCAGGTGGAAAACCTGATCTGCCTCAAACTGATGCGCCTCTTTCCACTCGTTGACAAACCAGCACACGCCATTCTGCACGCCGCGGCGCGTATACTTTGCTGGTGAAGAGATGGCGCGCAGCATTGCTAAGAAGCTTCGCGCCAGCCAGCAGCAGAACATCAAGCGCCTGCAGGCTGCAGACGGCACCCCGTTTAAGCCGCGTAAGACGCAGCCCATTCGCAGCAAAAAGGGCCGCGTCAAGCGTGAAATGTTCGCCAAACTCCGCACCGCTAAATACATGAAAGCACAGTCAACCTCTGACGAGGCGGTGGTCGAATTCACCGGGCGCGTGCAAAGAATGGTGCGTGTTCATCATTTTGGCCTTCGGGATCGGGCATGCCGGAACGGTAAACAGATGCAATATGAATCACGCCCATTGCTAGGAATCAACAAGGAGGATATAAATACAATAGAATTGCTAATAAATAGCCAATTGATGAAGGTTTAAAATGGATGACTCAAAATATCAAATTTTTGTAAGTTCAACTTATGAAGATTTAATCTTACATCGAAAAAAAGTGATTGAGACGGTGCTTAGCCTCTACCATTTCCCAGTAGGCATGGAGATGTTCAGCGCCGATGATGCTGAGCAATGGGATATTATCAGGGAAACAATTGATGTTAGTGATTACTATATTATTATAATAGGTCACAGGTATGGCTCAACCTCAAATCATGGTCTGAGCTACACGGAAATGGAATATGATTATGCAAAAAGCTTGGGCATACCTATTTTAGCTTTTGTTAGAAACAGAGATGTCGCTATAACAAGTAGTGAGCGTGAAAATGATCCAGATAAACTAAATAAACTTGAGAGGTTTATAGCCAAGGCAAAATCAAATAAAATGTGTGATTTTTGGGACGGTATTGATGACTTAGCTACTAAGGTTGCGATAGCCTTGCCCAAGGTCATGCGAAGAACTCCACGCACGGGTTGGGTTCGTGCTAATGACATGGATGTGAGAAAAGTTTCGCAAGAGCTAGCTAGACTCTCAGCAGAAAACAACGAGCTTAGAGAAAAAGTAGAAAAGTTTGAGGCGGCGTCTGGTTTAGAAAATGATTTTTTAAAGGTTGATTTTATATCAGAAGAAGAGTTAAGTTTTACTTTTAAGGAATATAAGGAGTGGATTGCACTTCCAGAAAGGATAGATTATCAAAGGTTAGATGAAAGAGAAAAAGAACTTATACCCCGTCGAATTATTGATGACTTCAATGACAGCATTCCAACCCAAGATGAAGTTGATAAGTATATAAAATATAAGACTTACTATCATAACTATACAGCAAGATCCAAGGAGTTTAGCCTTAAGGTATTCAATTCAGGTATTAAGCCAGCTAATAACGTAACGGTTTTCATCAACTGCCCTGATTTTCTGTGTGTAATGAAAAAGGAAGATGCTGAAAAATTTTATGAGCCGAGCCTTTATATTCCTGATTCGCCGATTAAAAACATTGGTTCAATCTCATCTAATTCAATAATATCAAGGTTTGCAGCTATAAATGCGTCATTGTTCAATACTCCTTTAGGAAGAAGTAGTAACAAGCAATGGCATGAACTGCCTAAGAGCGAGTCTGATATTATTCGTTATGAACATTCAAAGCTATTACAATCTTTAATGATTAATTTTGAGACTTTTGTCTTTATTCCTACGGCGGTTGGTGAGGGTGAGATTATTTGTCAATGGATTTGTGAAGAACTACCTAAGCCAATGTTGAAAAAAATAAAAGTAACTGTTTCATAATCCTTAAATATGAGGTCATAAGAAATCTGGTATGTTTCACGTGATCTCTTCCCTTCATCTTTTAATCATTCGTTTGTTCATATCTCAGCAAACTTAGTTGAGTTGTTTAAGCTAAGCGACATCTTCATTCTTAGCTCATGAACGAACAAATCGCCGAAATCCTGCGCCTGCTGCGCAATCTGATCCGCATCGGAACCGTGTCCGCCGTAAATTTGGACGACGGGTTATGCCGCGTGGATACAGGGAATAACACGACTAACTGGCTGCACTGGCTGTTTGCCCGTGCGGGTAACCGACGGAGCAATTTCACTCCTGACTGTGCGACTTCTGGCTGATCAGGGAATGGCGTGGCCTTTGATTGGTGGCAAGCGGCATGATTTACGGCATGTACGCTGTTGAGGCTATTTCAAACACGCACAGCGAGTGTTTGCCTGACGGCACCGCCAGCAAAATCATGTTTACCCCGAGCCTCAAGCGCGTGGATGAATCACTCACGTCGATGTTTGGGGATCTGAACAAACAGGCCAGCGGGTTAATCAGCGGCGTCAGCAATTTGCCTGGTCAAATCACGTCGGCTATTGACAGCGTGAGGTCTGCAGCAGGCAGTCTGGTCTCGAAAGCGGGGGGGGCTATTAGGATGACTGGTATCAGTGGACTGCCAGTGCAAATGGGCGCCCGACTCACGCCTGATTTTATGCTCAAGTTAGACTCAAAAGACATTACCACCAATATCAAAGACCTGCTGATATCGCTAACTCTGACGGATAATCGCGGATTTGAGGCCGACCAGTTGGACATTGAATCGGACGACACAGACGGCAATCTGTAAATGCCGGTGCGTGGCGCTGTGGCGACTTTGTTCCTGGGCTGGAAAGGACAGACGCTTATCGGTAAGGGTAGTTTTACCGTTGATGAAGTAGAGCATCACGGCGCGCCGGATACGATGGCCATTCGTGCCCGCAGCGCAGATTTTCGCGGCACGCTCAATTCCCGTCGTGAGGTGTCATATCACGATACCACGCTCGGCGACATTGTGGCGCAGATTGCTGGGCGAAATAACCTACAGTCCATGCTGGCAGGCTGGTTTGCCGGGATTGCTGTGGCGCATATCGATCAGACACAGGAGACCGACGCAAAGTTTCTGACACGATTTGCCACTATTTATGGTGCAGTCGCAGCGGTGAAAGCTGGCAGGCTGGTATTTATCAATCCGGGGAACGGAGTAACCATCAGCGGAAAGCCCATCCCTCAGATGACAATTACACGTAAAGATGGCGACCGGCACAGCTTCAGCATTGTAGACCGTGGAGCCTTTACCGGCGTATCGGCGAGTTGGTTGCACACAAAAAATCCAAAGCCGAAAAAAGTAAAATTACAGCGCAAGCCAAAAGAGCGACACCTGCGTGCTCTTGAGCATCCGGCGGCGAAAAAGACCAAGGCTAAAGCCGTAAAAACGCCAGAGGCAAAAGAGGGGGATTATCTGGCAGGCAGTGAGGATAATGTGTTTGCGCTGACTACAGTTTACTCCAGTAAAGCAACCGCGATGCGCGCGGCTAAAGCAAAGTGGGAAAAGTTACAACGCGGTGTGGCTGAGTTTTCGCTAACGCTGGCTATGGGCAGAGCAGACCTGTACCCGGAGACGCCGATAAAAGTCAGCGGGTTCAAATCCGTGTTCGATGCACAGCCCTGGCTTATCAGCAAGGCTACACACAGTCTTTACAGTGGAGGCTATACGACACAACTCGATTTTGAGGTATTGCTATCGGATTTAGAGTATCAAGCGCTAGATGATGGTGAAGATTCAGAGGGTGATGATTCACAATAAGTGAATTTTGCTGCTCTTTTTGTGAGTTTGGAGTATTAAACCTACGAGCCAACAGGGAGACGCCACCGATGATGAATTGTCCGCTATGCCAGACCGCCGCACACGCCAAGAGCAGCAGATATATTTCTAAAGAAACCAAAGAGCGCTATCACCAATGTCAGAATATTAATTGCAGTTGCTCATTCAAAACTCATGAGACATTGGCGATGATTATAGTTACACCGGGAAGAGTTAACCCGGTGCCACTTTATTCGGAATTTGGTAGCAAACCTTCATTACTTCATTAAGCAAGAAGTTAGCGTAATCTTGGTTTTACTTCTTCTAACCCTGTGCAATATTTGTATAGGGTTTTTATGCTTTTCTCAACTTCCACGATAACTTCAAGCCCGTATCCAGATAGACCTAACATCGCGTTACTGGTTCCAATCAGTTCTTCAGTGTGCTCAATGTCTATTAATGAGTTTCTCAGGTGTTCAAGCTCGATTGCCGCATCATTTGCGGCATCAAGCATCTTATAAAATTCAGCATCGACTTTGGCTACGTCCAAGAGGTGTTTTGAAATTATATTTGTATGTACTTTAGGCACCATCCCACCATATGAGATGCCATCAGGTGTATGGTTGATAATTTGATACCGATCATCCCTAATCGATTGTGTAACTATTAAAAATTTGAAAGGGCACTCTAGTTGATTAGATTCGTATGGTTGAAAATGCTTAAAAATTTTTTTTAGGCTGCAACTCAGATGCCAGTTTAATTCGCATTCTCGCGCAATAATCTTCTTTAAGGCGGCTATTTCATTCTTTTTAGTTTTCTTTTTTCTACCATACTCTAAGCATTCCTTAGAAAAAAATAAGGTGATTGCGATCACTGCGGATGCAGGGATAAGCCCTCCTTGAGAGGCCCACGTCCAAAAACTGTCAGCCTGCTCATAGATGAAATCGAAAATTTCAATCGCCATTCTATCGCCACCTAAAATGCAGTAAACAAAAAAACCACCTTATAAGGTGGCTCAAGTGCATGATTTTGATAAAAGAATTTGGTGGCCCCTGCTGGGTTTGAACCAGCGACCAAGCGATTATGAGTCCCAATTTGAAGCGAGTTAAATCAGTAACTTACTGATTTTTATCTTTTCTTTAGGCCGAGTAGTGATGAAAAGTGGCACATAGCGTTGCGCTCTGCTGCCACTTTGCTGCCGATTTCATTGCGTTACCATGTGGATTATGTGGAGGGTAAAAGAGTATATTTATTATAAAATTATGAATTAAAAAAATGGTAACTGATGTCTGAATTAAGCGATGAAATATCTCACTCGCTGATTAGTTTAGTCTTATTTTGACAGGAGTTTATTAAAAAATTGACGGGGGAGAGTGTTTTTGTGGTCCTGTTTTTTATTTGACGATTGATATGTAAATTTATCATCTTGATGGTTAATGGGTGGTTTATTACAACGCACCCAACTAACACATTTTTAGGAAATGCTTTTGTTAGGTGTTTCTTTCTTAATCTCGAATTTTCCACCTTTGAACATTATGTTAGAGTCTTTAATTCCATATAAGAGCATCTCATAAGGATGACTTATTTTTTGTTCCTTATTTGCTATTCCTGAGTTCATTAATTGTAATAATGCTACGTGATGTTCGTTTATACCCGCTTCAATTATCTTGTCTACCATGTTGTTAACTTGCTCTCGTTTTAAGAAATCCTCTCTTAAGGAAAGTAAAGTCAAGCTCCTTGCATTGCAAAATTTTATCATATAAACAACAAATGAACCAAATCCAATGTAGGATAGAGACAGGGCTAAATAAATATTCGAAGAATTGTCAACGCCCTTTCCAGCCATTAAAAATATCAACAATCCGAAAAAATAAATAACGTTCACAATAATAAACATGTTACTAACCAGAGCTTTAGTGCTTCTAGTTGCGTCATATTCTTTTTCTAAATGTTCAAGGAAGGAAGATGTCCTTACTAAATCTAATTTTTCACATACATCTTTCTCAAGAGATTTATAATACTCATTGTTGCTGATTAGTTTTTTAGTTGTATCATCTAAGTTTTTAGCTAAAGAGTTAGTAATGTCATCTTTAATTTTACTTTCAGAAAGTGCTTTGGATATTTCATTGTTTGTTATTTCTTTTTCTTTTTCTTCTATTGTTTTTTTGATTTTTTCCTTATAGTTTTCAAAATGTTCTTCGCTACTTTCATCTAATAGGATTTGCCTGATTTGAGATTTCATCTCGTCATCTTCAATCTTTTTATTATTGTTATTGAAATTTTCGGGTTTATTAGAAACTCTGATAGGTCCACGATATCTATCTTGACCAAGATCCAAAAGATTTTTAGTGAAAAACTTAAAGAATATATTTAAAGATAACGCGATGCTAATAGATATTATTAGAGTTATAAGCATAGACAAAGGTGAGCTTGAAATGACATTAATAATTTCAGTAATAGTCTGCTGCATCGTTATTCCATTATTTCCAGAGGGTTATAAAACATCGCTTCAGAAAGGTAGTCGGGTGCAAAGTGCGCGTAGCGCATCGTCACCTTAATATCCGTGTGCCCCAAAATCCGCTGAAGCACTAGAATGTTGCCGCCATTCATCATGAAATGAGACGCAAAGGTATGCCGCAAAACATGCGTCAATTGCCCGGCAGGTGTCTCGATACCGGCGCGTTGCATGGCCTTTCTAAAGGCTGAATAGCATGGTTTAAAGAGCACCTGCGCTTTCCTGCTGGATGGCAGTTCAGCCTGCAATTTTTCAGTTATCGGCACCGCTCGGTTTTTCTTGCCTTTAGTTTTAACGTAGATGATCTGACCGGCGCGGATTTGGTTCCCCTTCAAGCCTTCGGCCTCACTCCATCGTGCGCCAGTTGCCAGGCAGATTTTCACAATGGTAGTTAAATCCTTAGAACGGCTCTTCTCACATTCGGCGAGGAGGGTTCTAATTTCCTCAATGGTCAGATATGCCATCTCCGATTCACTGATTTTAAACTCGCGCACGTTTTCTAACGGATTTGGGGCGGTCCATTCATCCAACCGGCGCAGTTCATTAAACATCGCCCGGAAGTACGCCAGCTCTAAATTCACCGTGCGCGGCGTTACCGTCTTCACTCGACTTGAGCGGGTGATCTTCCCGCTTAACCGCTGCTCGCGATAAGACGCAAAAATTTTCGCGTTAAACTCGATTGCGAGTGGGTTTCCCATCGCCTCGCAGGCGAACGCCATTGTGGTTCGCCGCTTCTCACCATCCGCCAACGTAATGCCATGCGTGTTGAACCACAATTCAACCAGCTCAATTACCCGCCGCTTATCTACTTTCTCTCCCAGCCAGGGCTTATCTTGAGCCTGCTCTTTTACGAACTTCTCATAGGATTGTGCTTCGCCCTTCGTCGCAAACTGGCGGCGAATCCTTTTGCCGTCACGACCGTTTGGGAAAACCTGCGCTTGCCATTTCCCGTTGGGTAATTTGTTTATCGCCATGCTTCGCCTTTAAAGGTACTCAGTGCGGGCAACGACTTTGCCCAAAACCTTGATGTCGTCTGCCTTGCATTCAAATGAGGCTTTACCATTCTCAACGCGGATGCGCCCGCCGGGAAAACGGTACAGCTCTTTAACGCTAATGAGCTTATCAATCTCGATGAGCCACAGCCCGTCGGTGATTTCTGCAGCGGTCATATCAACCAGGTAATTCTGTTTCTCGAAATGTACTAACAGTGGAGCTTTAACATCACTTGGTAAGAGCTGAGCGTCATATTCAACCCAATCAGATGATGAGAAATTCCCATTTGTGATTTTTCTGAGTTCGATTTTGGTTGATGGCTGATCTTGATTTGTGATGTACGAATCACCGCGTCCATATGTCAGCCACTCAAGGGAAGTACCGGTTTCCATCGAGCAAATCAGAACCCAATCAGCAGGAAAGTTCCCACGCATTATGCGGTTAGCCATAGTGCTTTGAGACACATCTAAGTGCCGACACAGCGCCTGTCTAGATGCAAAACCGTATGCCTGAACGATGCGCTCAATGGGATCTTTACCACCCTCTGGTAAAGTTGGAGCTTTACGACTCGTAAAATCTTTCGTTGACCTTTCCAATTTGTGATCCTAATATTCACTCGTCGTATCAAGACGTGTTTAATAGTGATAAATAGAGTTGGCTAGAACTCAACAGAGGATAGTGCATCATGACCCGTAAACTTTCAATGCGCCCATCAATCAATCTCGTGATTTCAGAACCGTACATTACTGTCGAAGAGTTCTGCCGTCGCACTGGTTACAAGAAAGGAACTGTTCGCCAGATGTACCGCGAAAACCGCCTACCTATCAGGAATAAGGATGGGGTTAACGGCCTCATCGAGATCAACATGCTTGCCCTAATTATCGAAGCAGCAGCCGGTCATGAAATCACAATGCAGGCTTAATGCATCCATATTGGGATAACGTGAGGTATTAAGCATGTTTGATTTCATTGTCTCCACACATAGCCATTTTGATGATGCGTGCCGCGCATTTGCTGCGAAACACAACATCATACAGTTGGCTAAAAAGGCGGGGCTTAATCCGCAAACTATCCGTAACAAGCTTAACCCGGAGCAGGTCCATCAGCTTACTGTTCGTGAAATGCTGATCCTGACCGACCTTACGGAAGACTCAACGCTGGTTGATGGTGCATTGGCTCAACTTCATTGCCTGCCATGCGTGCCAGTCAATGAGGTATCACAGGAGAACTTACCGGCTTATGTTCTCAAAGCTACCGCCGAAGTAGGGCAGTTAGCCGCTGACATTGTGAGCCAGAAGAAATTTACCTCGGCCTGCCTGCGCGGATTTGTGCAGAACGTTAACGCCGGCATTCGCTGTCTGACCTTAGCTGCAATAGCCGTTCAAACTCGTGTGCATTCAAACCCTGCAATGGCTGGCACTGCAGATGTGTTAAGCGGTATCGGCGCATCAATAGGGGTTGTGTAGTTATGGCGTTTTCAGTTGCGCCGCTTCTAAAACGGCAAAGCCCTTCACACTCATTCGGCCACGGCTGGATCGCAGCTGAAAATGGCAGGCGCTGGCATCCGGCAAACTCTCAAGCCGAACTGCTGGCAGGTTTAACCGGTAACAGGAAAAAAGCGACATGGCTTACAAAGCTGAAAGCATTACTGTTCAAATGAGCGCCGGGCAGCGAGCGAGCGCGCTTAATCATATCGCCGCACTTCGCACCATGATGTACGGCGATTGCGGTAATGAACTAAAGCGGTTCATCAGTGATATGCGTAATACTCGTGATCCACAGTACGAACAAAATAACCGAGCGATGAGCGCCATTTTCTTTTTGGCAAACATCAATAAAGAACGTCACAACGTTGAATACAGTGAATTGACGAGTGGCGAAATTACCGCGCTGATAGGTGCAATGAATCACTTTCGCGCAGTCGTGAGTTTATTTCCCAAGAAGCTAACGCTTCCAAATTAATTAACCCAAAGAAATTAAATGGCGTAAACCCGCCGGGCATTCTTTTGCCCAAATTATGGAGAAAGATAAATGCGAAATATTGAAACCCGAAACTTTGAAGCCGATGCAGAAGTGCTAAACGCGATGCTGAGTAAGGCCAAAAGTGAGCAGCGATCAGATGATGCGCTGGCCGTATCCGTTCGCCTGGCAGCATTAGCGATTAACGCAAGAAACAAAGAAATGTCAGCCGCTGAAATTATCGAACTGCTGGACAAAGAATCCGCACGTTTCGAGAACCAATCACGGGAGCTGCACTAATGGCCGACTCAATGGATCTGGTTCAGCAGCGCGTCCAGGAAGAACTGGCGCGCAATCTGGCAACGGCTATTCACCGTCCTGCAGGTGCAAGTGAGTTTTTCTGCCTGTCATGCGATGCAGCTATTCCAGAAGCGCGTCGCCGAGCGTTGCCGGGTGTCGAGCTATGCGTTACCTGCAAAGAGATTAGCGAACTGAAAAGCGTGCATTACAAAGGGGCCGCGCTTTGAGAGTCCAGATTGATAACCGCTATGCAGTGCGCGCGTTGAAATCCAGTGAGCCAGGCAAGCCGCAACAGTTGGTGTTAGAGAAATTCAGCTGGCTTGAGATTGATGGCGTCCGTCAGCGCGTGCCGCAAACCATGGCCGTGTATGAGTCGAAAGTGCTTTTGATGCGCGATCTGGCTGCTGATGTCATTGGTCGCAGTGTATTGCACGGCCAGATGAAAACAACTGCGGCCTTTGTGGCGGAAACTCGCCGCATTGCTGAGTTGGTCGAGGCTGCAGTGCAAGAGCTGCCTGAACTTCAGGCCGCGCATGTCTGAAAGACTTCCTGATCTCCTGACTGGTGAATATCACGCCGTAAATCAGCAGCGGCGTGAAGTCTTTGGCATGTCCGCTCCGGCGGATATGTCCCTTTCTGAGCGCCGTCTCTGGAATGTGAATCCAGAGGACCACAACTGGCGCAGCCAATATCTGCAAAATATGCCGGATTATCTGGCCGGTTACTTTGCCGATCGCTACAGCAAAATCCTCTCAGCAAATAATGGCCGCCGTCGGGCCAATGCGTTTCTGCGCCAGACTATCGGCCAGAACGTATTGCCACGCCTGCAGCTGGTTCGCAGTCGCTACCGTCTTGATGAAGCCGCTCAATATGAACTGCCGTTCATCAAGCAGCTTGATCGTCTGCCCACGCTTGACCGGCAGGACGTGCGCGATCTGGCTTATAAGGTCGCATCCTATCTTTCGCTTAGCCTGACTGAGTTTGTCGATAAAACCTCTATGCCGCAGGAAGCAGACGAGCAGACCGTAACGTGTATTGCGTATCGCTACGTTGCTGAGCAGGCCGCATTGACCGGCACGCAGCCGCCATATTGGGTGGAGTTCAAAGCCTGCAAAGGTGAGCTTACTATGCGTAAGGCACAATCGGGTTTATTGCGCATGATGGCGCCAGAGTGGTGGCGCGGTCGTCTTAAGCAGATGCGCGATCTCCAGCGTGAGCACATGGCAATAGCAGTAGGGCAAGTTCAGAAATCTGCTTCGCCTTACGTTTCACGCGGCACGCTGGCGGAATGGGTTGAGCAGAAGAAACGTAACCGTGATTTCTTCAAACGCTACGATCTGATGAACAAAGAGACCGGTGACCGCATTGCGATGGATGAAATGGTCAATCGCAGCACCGCGAACCCGGCCATGCGCCGCCGCGAGCTGATGACTAGAATGCGCGGCTTTGAAGATATCGCCAATGAAACCGGCTGCGTAGGGGACTTTTACACGCTCACCGCGCCGTCGCGTTATCACTCCGTTTACAGCCAGGGTGGTTTCATTACCAAATGGAACGGCTCCAGCCCGCGCGATACGCAGCGTTATCTATGCCGCGTTTGGGCGCGTATCCGCGCGGCGCTGTCTCGCGAAGAAATCCATGTTTTTGGTTTCCGTGTGGTTGAGCCTCATCACGACGGCACGCCACACTGGCACATGCTGCTGTTTATGCTGCCGGAGCATCGCGAACGTGTGCAGCAAGTCATGCGTGAGCACGCCAGCAAAGAAGATGCCGACGAACTGACCACGCCGCAGGCGCGCAAAGCACGTTTTCACGCTGAACCTATCGAACCGACCAAAGGCAGCGCCACGGGTTACATCGCTAAATACATCTCAAAAAATATCGACGGCTTCGCAATGGACGGCGAAAAGGATGATGAAACCGGCTCAAACATGCGCGAGATGGCGAAAGCCGTTTGTGCGTGGGCATCGCGCTGGCGTATTCGCCAGTTCCAGCAGATTGGCGGTGCGCCGGTTACAGTTTGGCGTGAGCTGCGCCGCCTCGGCGATACACGTCTACCGAACGAGAAGATGGACGCCGTGCTGGCATCTGCTTCTGTTGCCAGCTGCTGGGCGTCTTACACCATGGCGCAGGGTGGCCCGCTGGTAGCGCGTGATGATCTGGTGATCCGCCTCTGCTATGAAATCACCGAAATGGGCAACGAGTACGCCGAAGACGTGCAGCGCGTGCAGGGTATCTACTCGCCTCACTATCAGGATTCTGAAGTATTCACACGTCTGGTGAAGTGGGAAGCCGTTGCCAAATTAGCCGACGCATCAGCGGAGGCTGGCCCTTCTGGCGGCAACGCCGCCCCTTGGAGTTCTGTCAATAACTGTACGGGGCCAGAGCGCCGACGTTTAGAGATGGAGTTAAAAGCTCGCGGATTTGAAGGGCATGATGAAGAAATAGGCTTGTTGAAAAGAGGATGCAGCCTAAATGCGGGGGCGAGGCGAAGGCTTTTTTATCAGAACGGAAGGCTACAGGAAGCTGCTTTGGACCAGAGATGATCTAGAGCAATCTCATTGAAAGATAAAAAAGAGTTTCACATTGAGACTCATTTTATATACTGTACACATATACAGTTGTTTGATGATGAGGAGGAAGCATGCAGGATTATCTTTTGGAGTCGGTGAAGCTCCAGCGCATTGATTTGTTTCTAAAACTTGTTGCTATTAGTGACTGCACGGAGTCGGAAAAAAGTATGGCTATCGAGTGGGTTGCCGAGCTAACTGATGAGTTAATGGCGCGCTTGCGGAATCATGAATACAGCCGTTCGATGAATCAATTGGAGTGAGAATTGGTGGCCCTAATGTCCACTGTGAGCATGCATGACTATGCTGCATGAAATCGCATGATCCAAAATGGATCTCATTTCTCCCGGCCCGCCTATTCTGGCGGGCTTTTGCCTACTTCATGCAGTGCATGAAAACCGTTACGTTAAGCGGGCAGGCGTGGCGGGGGTACGAGCGCGCGCTAGAGCATTAAACACCTGACTTGCGGATTTTTCTATTATTTTAAGCGAGGTAAACTTGAATGTAACCTGATATTGGGTTAGCCTGAGCTTATGCCATCGGACTAGGAGTATCTCCAGTCATAATCGAAGGCCTCTACAGGCAATTATGTAATTGTTGCATTTGTGCCCCCTTAATCCTTAGGGGGCATACTTGTAATAATGTCAAATATGCTGAGAAAATCCAAATGCCTACATCAGTTTTTAAAAATAGCTCCCCGCCTTCTGAATCAAATGAACTAACAATAAAAAATATTGAACAACTATTTAAATCATACTTTCATGATAAGTATGATTATAGAATATTTCATGAATTAGATGTTAGCAGTGAGACTAAAGTAGTTTACTCAGATCATAAGAAAGTAATTTATGGTTGTTCTGAAGAGTTGAAAGCTGTTCATAAGTTTTTGAATTCTTTTATCTTCCGTAAGCTGAAAGTAAGAAATGACTTAGTTTTCTCTTACAGAACCGGACATAATGTTCTTGACGCCTTAACTCCTCATGCCGAAAGTAAGTTTTACTTTAAAACTGATATCAGTAATTTTTTTCCATCGATAAAGAGTGATCTGGTCCTCAGTACGCTTGAATTAAATGTTGCAGATTTGGCTATTTCTGACCTGCGAGAACACTTGAAGCGAATCACCGACTTGGTCACACTTCAGGGTGCTCTGCCTGTAGGGTTTTCTACATCTCCGCTTTTAAGTAATGCGTGTCTGTATAATTTTGACAATAAAATATCATTATTTTGCGAAGATAGTGGCCTAATTTACTCTCGGTATTCTGATGACATTATCATTTCTTCAGGAAGTAAAATTAACGGTATGGATATGCAAAAGACATTAGACTCTATGCTATCCGATGGGGAACTGTTAAGGTTTAAAATTAATGAAAAAAAGACAAGGCTACTCTCAAAAGGAAATAAGGTAAAGTTACTTGGTGCTGTAATATTACCTTCAGGAAGAATAACAGTTGATATGCAGGTGAAAAAAAGAGTTGAATCTATGATTCATTTTTATATGAACGATAAAGAAAAGTTCATTGACTTTTCAGGTGTGTCTTATGATGTCGCATTAAATAATTTATCTGGACTATTGAATCATATATCTTCAATCGATAGTGATTACTTGGATAAATTAAGGATGAAGTACGGTAATGCTATAATTGATATGTTTTTCCATAAATCGGTGAAGTAATGAAAATCGAAGTTGGAATAGAAAACGTTCAGCATATTAATAAACTAAACCTATCATTCGATTTGAGCGAGCTAAATATAATTTGTTTAGTTAGCAAAAATGGTGTGGGTAAGACCACAGTGGTAAAGTCATTAAGAAATCTTCAATACGCGGATACATTTTCAAAAACATCTTCACGTTTTATCTTTAATGAAAAAAGTCGAATTCGTATAAAGATAAATGAGCATGAATACACCTATACTTATAACAAAAAAATTGGTGTTATAGATAGTAGGCAAGTTGTTAGAAAAGAAATTAAAAACATGCTTTTTACGGAGCTACCAATCCCTTTTGGTGAAAGGTTTAATCACTTCCAAACATTAAGCTCTTCAGATGATATATTAAGGGAGGCTATTGCAAGCGAAAACTTTGATAGTCCAAATGAGCTTATAAATTTTCTTCAGGAAATTTATGGTTCAAATGGCTATAGTAACCTTAAAGTGACTAAGATAAAAAAAAGAGATGTCTATTTTATTCTTAAAGAGGATGGTTATTATATACGTGAGGATTATCTCAGTTCGGGCGAGTTTTTTGTAATTAACTTATATAAAATGTTTTTCGATGACAAGCAGCTTATCATCGTTGATGAGATTGATATATCTTTAG
Organism: Pantoea folii; assembly: GCF_056678875.1. Lineage (NCBI taxonomy): Bacteria > Pseudomonadati > Pseudomonadota > Gammaproteobacteria > Enterobacterales > Erwiniaceae > Pantoea > Pantoea folii. The sequence goes on from NZ_JBWXON010000018.1 coordinate 119,957, forward strand.
ATTCATCTGCCCAGGTGAAGTTAGTCGGTTTTTTAAAAAAGTTATGCCATAGAAGTGGCAAGAAAATTATATTTACAACTCACTCTTTAGCACTCATTAAAACGCTGGACCCAGAAAGTATTTTTTATCTTGAATCTAATAACAATGTAACTAGTTTAGCCAATAGATCTTATAACTATATAAAAGCAACTATGTTTGGTTTTAATGGTTACGATAGGTACATTCTTACTGAAGATCTAGTTTTACAAGAATACCTAGAACATGTAATTTCACAAATGGATTCGGTTTTTTTTAATTATAAAATAATTTACATTGGTGGTGCGGATAATACTATTGATTTAATGAGAAGGAATTTCGAAAAAGAAATTTTCAGCTCTCCTGAAAACGTTGTTGTAGTTTTAGATGGTGACCAGCGGAAGAAATTAAAAAATGAATGGTCTCGTCCACCTTATGAACAGTTTAAAGATAAGATTATCCTCATCCCATTCGAAAGTGTCGAAAAGGATTTATTCGAGATATATGGTAGAGATCCAAGTGCATTCCCACTACTGACAAAAAATAATGGAGATAAGATTGTATTTAAAGGGCTGTCAATGAAAATTGGTGTTAAAGAAATATATAAACTGATTGAGTCCCGTTGCCCTGATGATGTTAATGAATTTGCAGAAAAAATAAAAATGTTTTTGGTAAGATAATTTTCAATTTGATAAAGTTATAAATTGCTGGCGTTAGCCAGCAATAAGATGCTACTCAAGTGAATAATCTTTGAATCGTATAACGCTTTCTCCAACCCACTCGTTAAGTTCTTCAACTCTACTTTGTAAGGGCTTTAATTCATTTCGAACGAAGACGCGGCTGGCCTTCTCCACATCACCAAAACCTCCAACATTATTCGGCATAATCCCCATCATCTGGGGCGGCACCCGGTGCGCGGCCATCATGTCGTCACGGCTTACGTTCTTAATGTTCAGAAACTCATCCTTAGCCGCTACCTCTGACAGCGGGATAATCTGGATCCCGTCCTTCTTCCCGTTCGGCGAGTACATAAACAGGTTGCGGAAGTTACCCGGCCCCTTGGCGCTTTTCATTGCCTGGCGGATATTGTTCACGTCTTCCTGATTCTGCGCGGCGTCGGTCATGTACATAATGAAACCGGCGTGACTGCCGTTCAGGTAGTATTTGCGGCGGAACAGCGTTGCCGACTCATTTAGCAGGGTGGACGGGATCGCCGAAAGGTATTCCGGCAGGCCGTAAACCTCCTGATTTAAATCCGGCTCCATCAGGTGAAACAAGCTGCCTTTAGTGAACTCGTAGGGCTGCGTATTCATGCCGTACTGCACGAACCAGTAGGTGTCTAAATCGGTGCCGCGTCGCGTGAATTTCGCCAGTGCCGGCTCAAGCGCCAGCACGCCACCCAGCCTGTTGGTACGCTTTTCCAGATAGGCATTGCCGAACACCAGATAATCCTGCACGAAACGGCTAAACGCCTGCTGGCTCAGCAGAGGATGTGGAATGAAGGTACTGGTCAGTATGTTGCGCTTCACGTTGATCGGCGAACTGTGATGGACGGCGGCGCGGAACGTGCGCGCCAGCCCGTCGAAGCTCACCGGCGGCTCATACCACTTATCCATCACCACGCATTCCACGTAGTCCAGCAGCTCGCGACGGTCCAGTACCGGCACCGGATCGCCAAAGGTGAACGCTTCTGCCGCTGTTCCGCCGGTCATCTTTTCCTGCTGCACGGGCTGCGTATTCGTGCGGTTCCTGCGTTTGCTCATTTTAAAAAATCTCCATAATGTTGCCGGTGTGGGCGGCTTCGCCCTGTAGCGGTTCGTTTGCCAGCGCGTGCATGGTCGCCCACGCCAGATCGGCGTGGCTCGCTTCTTCGCTGCGGCTGGCTTCGTAAGTAGGGCGGTTGCCGCTGGCCGTGGTGGCGCGGCGGATTGCCATAAATGACTGCGCGATGTCGAGGTGTCCGGCGTCGAACTCCAGACGCCCACTACTGATGATGTCGAATGCCTTCAGCACCAGGGCATTTTTGACGTTCGGGTTGTAGACGAACTCCTTCACCGCCGGATAAAACATCTTCACGTTCTCGTATACGCCGAGGCCGACGCCTGTGGAGTCAATACCGATATAGGTCACGTTGTACTGCTGCGTCAGCTTTTTGATGGACTCGGCCTGCGCGCGGAAGTCCATGCCGCGCCACTGGTGGCGCTCCAGAATGCGGAACTTGCCGCCCGGCACGGCAGGCGGGGCGATCACCACGCACCCGGCGCTGTCGCCGTTCTGCGTACCTTTCGCCGGGTCGTAACCGATCCACACTTCGCGCCAGCCGAACGGCCGCAGCGCCAGCGCTTCGAAGTCGCTCCAGATTTCCCAGCTGTCCACCATGCATTTTTGCAGCAGCTGCAGCGGGAACACGGACGCCAGATCGTCCACGAATTCGCACATCAGCAGGTTCTGGTATTCCGGCGGGCTGTATTCGAGGCGCAGCTGGTCGAGGTCAAACAGGTTACAGCCGCCGCGCACGGCATCCTCAACGGTGACAATCTGGCGGAACTGGCCGTCATCGCAGAAGCGGCCTGGCGACAGGTTTGTGTGCGACAGGTCGATGTCCACGCGGTCCGCCTTGGCGCGGCCCCGGTTGAACAGGCCGCCGGACCAGAACGGATAGGCGCTGTGCGTGAGGCTGGACGGCGTGGAAAAATAGGTCTGACGCCACTTCTTGTGCAGCGCCATGCCGGACGCCACCTTGCGCAGCTCCTGAAATTTGGGGATCCAGAAGTATTCATCCAGGTACAGATTGCCGTGGTAGCTCTGCGCGGTGCGGGCGTTAGTGCCGAGGAAGTAAAGGCACGCGCCGTTGCTGAGCGTCATCGGGTCGCCTTTCAGCTCTACGTCCACCTCTTTCGCGAACTCAATGATGTACTGCTTGAAGACGTGCGCCTGTGCCTTGCTGGCTGACAGGAAAATCTGGTTGCGCCCGGTGGTCAGCGCATCAAGCAGCGCCTCGCGGGCAAAGTAGTAGGTGGCACCAATCTGGCGCGACTTCAGCACGTTGCGTATGCGGTGCTTGTTGCCCGCGTCCCACCACTGGCGCTGGTAGCCGAACATGGATCCGTGGAAAATCTCCTGCAGCTTTTCCACCTGTTCGTCGGTAAACACGTTCTTTTCCGGCGGCTTGCGCGGCCCGCTGTTGCGGTTCGCCACGTTCGGATTGAGGTCCGCCTCGTTGCCGCCGTTGCTGAACTTGCCGATGCGGGCGTGCCGCTCTGACTGTCGCGCCAGCAGGTCAATCTCTTTGAAGTCTCTCCCTTCTTTTGTCTCCTTCATGATCAGCTGGCAGTAGCGCGCGGCGGTGGTCAGCTGCATCTGGTCAAGCGGGCCGTAGTCGCCCCACTTGTCGCGCTTCTTCCAGCTGTGAACGGTTGCGGGTTTCTCTCCCAGCATTTCAGCAATGCGGGCGATGCGGTATCCCTGAAAGTACAGCAGCATGGCCTGCCTGCGGGGATCGAGGTCTTCGGGGGCGAGTGTCGTTGTCATGGCCCCAAAATACGGCCCCGCCGGTCCCTTTTCCGCCGTCTCTCATTGTGTGGCTGGCCGCACAACGTGCGCGCGTTGTTTCACACCCCTCTGAACCGCAAACATAAGGCTTCTAAGCGTTTTATCTCAACGGAGCCTGGCTCATGACAGTAACTGCAAAACGTTTTCGGATCGGGGTGGAAGGTGCCACCACGGACGGACGCGAAATTTCCCGCGAATGGCTGGTACAGATGGCCGCCGCCTACAACCCGCAGGTTTACACGGCAACCATCAATCTGGAGCACCTGAAATCCTACGCACCGGACAGCACCTTCAATCGCTACGGCACGGTGAGCGCGCTGGGGACTGAGGAAATCACCGACGGCCCGCTGGCCGGAAAGCTGGCGCTGTATGCCGACATCCTGCCGACGGAATCCCTCGTGGAGCTCGTCAAAAAAGGCCAGAAGCTTTTCACCTCCATGGAAGTCAGCACCAAGTTCGCCGACACCGGCAAAGCCTATCTGGTTGGCCTGGCTGCTACCGACGACCCGGCAAGCCTCGGCACCGAGATGCTGGCCTTCAGCGCCAGCGCGCAACACAACCCGCTGGCAAAGCGCAAGCAGCACCCGGAAAACCTGTTCACCGCCGCCACCGAGACCGTGATCGAGCTGGAAGTAGTGGAGGAAAAGCCCGCGCTGTTTGCCCGCGTCACCGCGCTGTTCAGCAAAAAACAGCAGTCCGACGACGCGCGATTTTCTGACGTGCATAAGGCGGTGGAGCTGATTGCTACTGAACACCAGAACTACGGCACCCGCACCGACAAGACGCTGGGCGAGCAGGCGGAACGCCTGAGCAAGCTGGAGACCGAGCTGGAAACGCAGCTGGCCGACCTGAAAGAGCAGAAAGCGGACTTTGCCGAACTGAAGGAGCAGCTGGGCCGCGAAGACAGCCGCGCCGATTTCCGCCAGCGCGCACCGGGTGGCAACGCGCCAGCCGCGAACATGACCAACTGCTAAAGGAGCAGCATATCCAATGAAAAAGAATACCCGCTTTGCCTTCAACGCCTACCTGATACAGCTGGCAAAACTTAACGGCGTGCCGGTTGAAGAGTTGTCCAGCAAGTTCAACGTGGAGCCTTCAGTGGCTCAAACGCTGGAAGACACCATTCAGCAGTCGGCGGCCTTCCTGACGCTAGTCAACGTGATCGGCGTGCCTGAGCAATCCGGCCAACTGCTGGGTCTTGGCGTCGGCAGCACCATTGCAGGCACCACCGACACCACGGCTAAAGACCGTGAGCCAACCGATCCGACGGTGATGACGGATATTGAGTACCGTTGCGAGCAGACCAACTTTGATACGGCGTTTACCTACGCGAAGCTGGACCTGTGGGCGAAGTTTCAGGACTTCCAGACCCGCATCCGTGACGCCATCGTGAAGCGTCAGGCGCTGGACCGCATCATGATTGGTTTCAACGGTCTTGCCCGCGCCAAAACCTCCAACCGCACCGCCAACCCGCTGCTGCAGGACGTGAACAAGGGCTGGCTGCAGAAGGTACGTGAAGACGCGCCGGACAACGTGCTGGGCAGCGTGACCAAAGACGGCGAAACCACCGCCGAGCCGGTGAAGGTGGGCAAGGGCGGCGTATATGCCAACCTCGACGCGCTGGTGATGGATGCGGTTAACGAGCTGATTGATCCGATTTTCCAGGACGACGACGCACTGGTGGTCATCTGTGGCCGCGAGCTGCTGGCGGACAAGTATTTCCCGCTGGTTAACAACGAGCAGGACAACACCAATAAGCTTGCCGCCGATCTCATCATCAGTCAGAAACGTATGGGCGGCCTGCAGGCGGTGCGCGCGCCGTACTTCCCGGCTAATGCGGTGCTGATCACCCGCCTCGATAACCTGTCGATTTACTGGCAGGAAGAATCCCGCCGCCGCTCACTCATCGACAACCCGAAACGGGACCGTATCGAAAACTTTGAATCGGTTAATGAGGCCTACGTGGTTGAGGACTACCGCTGCGCTGCGCTGGTTGAAAACATCATCATTGGTGAGTTCTCCGCAGACGCTGGCGCGGGAGCGTAAGCCATGAGCCTGAGTCCCGCACGGCAGCACCGCCAGCGCGTCCAGGCTGAACAGGCCGCCCGTCAGGGCGGCAGTGTTCGCCACGCCAGCGGCTACGAGTTGATGCTGATGCAGCTCGGCGAGGACCGCCGCCGCCTCAAGGGCATTCAGTCCACCGTGAAGAAGGCAGAAATCAAGGTGGAAGTCCTGCCGAAATACGTGCCCTGGGTGGACGGTGTGCTGGCCGCAGACGGCGCGCAGCAGGACGACGTGCTGATGTACGTGATGCTGTGGCGCGTTGATGCCGGTGATTATGCCGGGGCGCTTACCATAGGCCGCCACGCTATCCGCCACGGTTGGTCTATGCCGCAGGGCTTTAGCCGCAACGTGCAGACGCTGCTGGCCGAGGAAATGGCCGACGCCGCCAAAAACGCCATCGTGGCAAAAACCGACTTTGACCCCGACCTGCTGATGCAGACGCTCGACGTGATCGGCGATCTGGACATGCCCGATCAGTCGCGCGCGCGCCTGCATAAGTCGCTTGGCTGGGTGCTGCGCGAAAGCCAGCCAGTTTCTGCACTTAACCATTTGCAGCGGGCCATGCAGCTCGACGAGCGCTGCGGGGTGAAAAAAGACATTGAGCAGCTGGAGCGGAAAATCCGCAACGCCAGCTGATAACCGGACGTGCCCACGCGCGGGGCGGCACGGGGTGGCGACAGGCAGCGCCGCATCAAAACCCCGTCCACCGCCCACCTATTCAGGAGAAATAAGGCATGCAGTTTGTAGCGCCGGAAAAGGCGACGGGAACGCCGGAAATTATCCCCAACAACTCATTCTGGCCGGACATCGATCTGGCGACGTTTCGCAACGTGATGCGTGTTGACGGCACGGTGACGCCGCAGCGTCTCAAGCAGGTGGTGCTCACCGCAATGGCGGAGGTCAACGCCGAGTTGTACCCGTGGCGCGAACGTCAGGAGCTGCGCGGCTTTAACGGTCTGGCCGACGTACCGGCTGAGCAGCTTAACGGGCGCAGCGTGCGTCTGCATCACTATGAAAATGCGGTGTGGTGCTGGGCGCGCGCGGTGCTGAACGAGCGCTATCAGGACTTTGACGCCACCGCCGCCGCAGCGAAGCGCGGGGAAGAACTGGAAGACGCAACCGGCGACCTGTGGCGCGACGCGCGCTGGGCCATCAGTCGCGTGCAGAACGCGCCGCACTGCACCGTCGAGCTTATCTGATGAGGGTGCGCGCGCAGCAGGGCGACACGGTAGACGAAATCTGCTGGCGTCACTACGGGCGCACGCAGGGCATGACGGAGCAGGTATTGCAGGCGAATCCGGGGCTGGCGGAGCACGGCCCCTTTTTACCGCACGGGCTGGAGGTGGAGCTGCCGGACGTGACGGCGGCGGCCACCGTGCAGGCCGTCCAGCTTTGGGACTGAATCATGTGGGAAAGAATCCGCGCCGGGATCGTCTGGTTTATTGCTGTCGGTATGGCATGGCTGGGCGACATGTCGCTGAAAGACGTTTCAACCGTGGCCGGGGTGTTAATCGGACTGCTGATGGCGATCATCAGCTGGTACTACAAGCGCAAAACCTATCAGCTGCTGGCCGCCGGGCGCATCACGCGGGAGGAATATGAATCTGCAAACCGTTAAGCGCTGTACCATTGGCGCGGTGCTGACCATTGCGGCGACGCTGCCGGGTTTCCCGCAGCTGCACACCTCCGTCGAGGGGCTGAAGCTGATCGCCGATTATGAGGGCTGCCGCCTGAAGCCATACCTGTGCGATGCGGGCAAGTGGACAGACGGCATAGGTAACACCGTCGGCGTAGTACCGGGCCGGACCATCACCGAGCGGCAGGCGGCGGGCAACTTCATCACCAACGTGTTACGCGTTGAGGCGGCACTGGCGCGATGCGCTGCGGTTTCGATGCCGCAGCCGGTATACGACGCGCTGGTGTCGCTGGCGTTTAACGTCGGCACCGGCAACGCCTGCGGCTCGACCATGGTGGCGCTCATCAAAGAGGAGCGATGGCGCGATGCCTGCTACCAGCTGCCGCGCTGGGTGTACGTGAAGGGCGTATTCAACCAGGGGCTGGATAACCGGCGACAGCGCGAGATGGCGTGGTGCTTTAAGGGAGTGAAAGCATGATGCGCACGCTGGCGGCGATGGTGCTGGTTCTGTTTGCCGCGCTTGGCGTGCAGTCGTGGAGGCTCAGCACCGCCCACAACAAAATCGACGCGCAGGTTAAGGATTTAGCCGCGCAGGGCAAAAAGCTGTCGCAGAAAAACGGCCAGCTGCTTGCCCTCAACATCCTGACCCAGACCAGCAGCCGGGCGCAGACTCAGCTTTACGCCGCCGCCGAGCAGAACGGCACGCTGCTGCGTGACCGGCAGCGCACCATTGAGGAACTTAAACGTGAAAATGACGAGCTTCGCCGCTGGGCTGATGCCGATTTGCCTGATCCTATTATCCGGCTGCGCCAGCGTCCGGCCCTCACCGGAGGTCAGTCTTACCGTGAGTGGCTGTCCACGAATCACCCCGTGCCGCCTGGACGCAGCCGCACCGCGCCGTAACGGCGACCTGCTGGCGCTGCTGGACGACACCGAAGCAGCCTGGGCGGCCTGCGCCGATAAGGTAGACACCATAATCAGCTGTCAGGATAAAGACGATGAACAAGCCGCAGTCCTTGCGAAACGCCCTGAATAAGGCCGTGCCCTACGTAGCCGACAACCCGGACCGCCTGCACCTGTTCGTTGACAACGGCGCGGTGGTTGCCACCTCCGCCACGTCGATATCGTGGGAGTACCGCTACACCCTCAACGTGGTGGTGACGGACTTCACCGGCGACCAGAATCTGCTGATGGCGCCCGTTTTATTCTGGCTAGGCGTCAACCAGCCGGACGCGCTGCAGAACGCCACCGAACGAGAACGGCTTTTCACCTTTGAGGCGGACATACTCGGCAATGACCGCTGCGACATCAGCATGAACCTGAAGCTCACGGAGCGTGTGGTCGTGAAGAAAGTGGACGGTGTGATGTCGGTTGAAGCCGTGCCGGAGCCGGAAGCGCCGGACGATGCAGAGGAAGGCTGGACGGTGCGCCGTGGCTGAACTGCATGAAGTTGAGGAGTGGCTTGGTGCGCTCCTGTCGCAGCTCGAACCCGCCGCTAGAACAAAGATGCTGCGCGAAGTTGCGCGCGATGTTCGACGCATCCAGCAGAACAACATCACGCTGCAGCGCAGCCCGGACGGCACTGCATGGGAGCCGCGACGCGTCACCGCCCGGACCAAGCCGGGCCGCATTCGCCGCAAGATGTTTGCGAAGCTCAAAACGGCGAAGTATCTCAAGGCGCAGGCAAACGAAGATTTAGCGGAGGTTTCATTTGTTCCAATTGTATATAAGATTGCTCAGGTTCATCATTTTGGTTTGAAAGAGCGAGCAGGAAAAAGAGGGGTTATAATAAAATACCCTGCTAGAAAACTCATTGGTTTTGATTATCAATCATTGAGAAGAGTCGAGATGTTGCTAATAAGCTCATTATACAAGTGAGTCCATTTTAAGATGGCTCACTTGTATTTTAATTTCATTGATTTTCACTTCGTCGACTTAATTCTCCGTAAAGATCTCTGATTTTAGCCTCGGTATGAATATCTTTGTTGGTCATTTCGTCAAGCATTTTTCTCTCATCCTCACCAAGCTTATCTTTGTCTATCTGGTGAGCTTGTTTTTGAAACTCCGAAAAATTCCTATGGAATCTCCAATCATGTTGAACTGAGTCAATTTTCTTAATAATGACTGGCATGGTTAGTGATATGAAAATAATCAGCTGGTAATATATGGCTTCAGAAAGGGATTGAATTAAAATGCTTTTATATTTATATCCCAATAAAAAGCTTACGATTATATTTGAGAGTAATGATATAAGAAGCAAGCCTACTTCACTTGTTTTTTTCATTCTTCAAACCCTCTTTTAGTACATCGTTATAGGTGTTTATCTCCTGATTAATCATCTCTGAGGCTTCAAGTAACAATACCAGCATTCCAAGTATTGCCATTGATAAATAGCTGTTTTTATTTTCAATATAATAATGATCGTGAGTGCTGCTTCCCTCTCCATACAGCAAGTGAGAGATTTCAATGGCAAAGAGTTTATTTTCCTTTCTGTATGATACCTTGCAAGGGTTAGAAGAGTCGAAGTTAATGCGGTTAGATATTTCAAGTAGTTTTAAATATGGAATCTTGTCCTCTTCAATAGCAGTATATCCACTGGCAAGTGCTATTGAAAAGTCAGTTTTAAATATAGAGTCACCTTTGCGTTTATCAGAGCGGATTAAAAGAAATTTTGTATCACCTTTTGAAAATATGACATGGTCACCGTCTGTTTTAGATGGCAACTTTACACCTTCTAAAGCTGAGAGACTTTCAATTACATCGTCAAATTGGAACATATAATCACTTCTTACTAAAAATTGTGCTGTATATGGTACAAGCACGACGCATTTTTTCAAACTAAAAACTCCTGTAAAAATGCATCAATGAATACTCAACTCACCGAAATCATGCGCCTTATCACCAACTTGATCCGCACCGGCACCGTGTCCGCTGTGGACCCGGCTAATTGGCTGTGCCGGGTGAAAACGGGCGAACTTGAAACCAACTGGATTAACTGGCTCACCTGCCGCGCCGGTAATACCCGCACGTGGTGGCAGCCCTCGATCGGCGAGCAGGTTCTACTGCTGAGCCTCGGCGGCAATCTTGAAACCGCGTTTGCGCTGCCGGCCATTTATTCCGACGCCTTCCCGCCGCCTGATAATTCAGAGAACGGCAGCATCACCGTGTTCAACGACGGCGGCTGGTTCCAGTACGAGCCGGACACCGGCCAGCTGCTGATTAAGAACATCAAAAGCGTGCGCGTTGAGGCCGCCGACGGCATTCAGCTGATCACCGACCAGCTGGGCGTTGATGCCAGCCGGACGCTGATTAACAGCCAGACCGTGATGAACGGCGACGTGACCCACGGCGGCGGCAAGATGAGTTCAAACGGCGTAGTTGCAGATGCTCATGCCCATGACGGTGTGAAATCCGGCGGCGATATGTCAGGAGGTCCGCATTGATGTATCTCGGCATGAACCGCGACACCGGCGAAGCCATCACCGACACCGAGCACATTCGCCAGAGCGTGCGCGACATTCTGATCACGCCGGAAGGCAGCCGCATCGGGCGACGGGAATACGGCTCGCTGCTGTTGGTGCTGATTGACCAGCCGCAGAACGACGTGGTGCGCCTTCAGGTGATGGCGGCGGCGTACACGGCGCTGAGCCGCTGGGAGCCGCGTATCCGCCTCAGCTCTTTGAATATTACCAGCGCTTTTGATGGCTCCATGGTGGTTGAGCTGACCGGCCAGCGCGCCGACGGATCACCGCTCGCAATGTCAGTGCCTACGGGGGTGAACAGTGGCAGTAATTGACCTTTCGCAGCTGCCCGCACCGGAAGTGATCGAGGTGCCGGACTTTGAAACGCTGCTGGCCGAGCGTAAAGAAGCGCTGATTACGCTCTATCCGGCTGACGAGCAGGCCGCCATTCGCCGCGTGCTGGCGCTGGAATCCGATCCGATAGTGAAATGCCTGCAGGAAAGCGTTTACCGGGAAATCCTGTTGCGCCAGCGCATCAACGAGGCGGCGCAGGCGGTGATGGTGGCTTACGCGCTCGGCAGTGACCTCGACCAGCTGGCCGCGCGCAGTAACGTTGAGCGCCTGACCATCACACCGGCCAACCCGGACGCCGTGCCGCCGGTTGAGGCGGTGAAGGAATCGGACGACGCGCTGCGCGTACGCGTGCCAGAAGCGTTTGAGGGTTTATCGGTGGCCGGTCCGACGGCGGCCTACGAGTTTCACGCCCGCAGCGCAGACGGGCGGGTGCAGGATGTGTCCGCCATCAGCCCGTCACCGGCGACGGTGCTTGTCACCGTGCTGAGCCGCGAGGGTAACGGCACGGCAGCCGCTGATTTACTGAATACAGTGGACAAAGCGCTGAATGACGAAAGCGTGCGCCCGGTGGCGGACCGCGTGACCGTGCAGGCTGCAACCATCAACGACTACCGCGTGCAGGCGAAGCTGCACCTGTTTGACGGCGTGGCCGCTGCGCCCTGTCTGGAGGCCGCAAACGAGCGGCTTGCTACCTATCTCGCCGAGCAGAAAAGGCTGGGCCGCAGCGTGCGCCGCGAATCCTATGGTGCGGTCCTGCGCGTGGCCGGTGTGGACTGGGTGGAAATCACCGAACCGGCAGCCGACATCATCATGGACCGCACGCAGGCGGGCAACTGCACCGGGACGGACATCAGCGTGGCGGATGACGAGGTGCTGGCATGAGTAACAGCCTGCTACCGCCAGGCTCATCCGCGCTGGAGCGACGACTGACGCAGGCGTGCAGCGGCATTTCTGGCCTGAACGTGCCGCTGCGCGACCTGTGGAACCCGGACACCTGCCCGGTGAATTTTCTGCCCTATTTGGCCTGGGCATTTTCGGTGGACCGCTGGGACGAAAGCTGGCCGGAAAGTGTGAAGCGCAAGGTGGTGAAGGACGCGTTTTATATCCATCAGCACAAGGGCACCGTCAGCGCGCTCCGGCGCGTGGTGGAGCCGCTGGGCTATCTCATCCGTGTGATTGAGTGGTGGAAAACCAATGACGCGCCGGGCACGTTCCGGCTGGACGTCGGCGTGCTGGATACCGGCATCACCGAGGAAATGTATCACGAGCTGGAACGCGTGATTGCGGACGCCAAGCCGTGCAGCCGCCATCTTATCGGGCTTTCAATCACCCTGGACGCAAACGGCTCCGTGCCGGTGGCCGTTGCCAGCTACAGCGGCGACGAGCTGACCGTTTATCCCTACACCCCTGAACTAATCAGCGTCGGCGGGCCGGTGTATTCCGGCGCGACGGTGCATCTTATCGACCTGACGGAAGTGAGCGCATGACGACAAAATATTTTGCCCTGCTGACCAATCAGGGCGCGGCTAAGCTTGCCAACGCTGCCGCGCTCGGCACCAAAGTGAACATTACGCAGATGGCGGTAGGCGATGGCGGTGGCGTGCTGCCCACGCCTGACCCGGCACAGACGAAGCTCATCGGCGAGAAGCGCCGCGCGTCGCTTAACTCGCTGACGATTGACGCCGCTAACGGCAGCCAGATTATTGCCGAGCAGATCATCCCGGAGGGCGAGGGCGGTTTCTGGATCCGTGAAATCGGCCTGTTTGACGCAGACGGCGTGATGATTGCGGTGGCTAACTGCGCCGAGACCTACAAGCCGCAGCTTGCCGAGGGCAGCGGGCGCACGCAGACGGTGCGCATGATTATCATCGTGAACAGCACCAGCGCTGTGACGCTCAAAATAGATCCGTCGGTAGTGCTGGCGACCCGGCAATATACTGATGATAAGGCGCTGGAGGTGCGCCAGTACGCCGACGCCCTGCTGGATGCACATATCAAGGCAGCAGACCCGCATACGCAGTACGCGCCAAAAGTCAGCCCGACGTTTACCGGCAGCCCAAAAGCACCCACTGCGGCAGCGGGCAACAGCTCAACGCAACTGGCAACTACTGCCTTTGTGCAGGCAGCGCTGGCCGCACTGGCTGGCGGCGCGCCTGCCGCACTGGATACCCTGAAAGAGCTGGCCGATGCGCTGGGGGGTGATGCGAATTTCTCCACTACCGTACTTAATCAGCTGGCTGGAAAAATGGACATTGCGAAGAACGGTGCGGACATTGCGGACGTTTCGGCATTTCTCAAAAACCTTGGTTTGGGTGAAGCGGCTAAAAAGGATGTCGGAAATGGTGCAGGACAGGTGCCAGACATGAGCTTTTTTG
>NZ_JBWXON010000019.1:0-122991 GCF_056678875.1 Pantoea folii
GAGCGGTAGTTCAGTTGGTTAGAATACCTGCCTGTCACGCAGGGGGTCGCGGGTTCGAGCCCCGTCCGTTCCGCCACCCTTTTAGGGGCGTAGTTCAATTGGTAGAGCACCGGTCTCCAAAACCGGGTGTTGGGGGTTCGAGTCCCTCCGCCCCTGCCAGAAAACAATCCTTTGCTTCGGCAAAGGATTTTTTTTGTCCAAAATTTGGCATTTACCTCATAACTTCGTCAGTGAAAAGGGTTTGAGTTTCACTGCGCGACACTCAAACCCCTCTCAATTTCTGCTTTATTGCGTCAATACTGGAAATTTAAGCAGCTGACGAATATGTGCTTGTTGATCGCTATTCTGCAGCCACACCGCATAGAGTGGACGAACGGCAACGGGTGTATCTGGAATAACCATCAAATCACTATAAATGCTGTGCCATGAATCCGGTAAAAACGCGCAGGCGCCGGTAGTGTGGAGTAATTCACGTGTCACATGCGCTGAAGTTGTGGTCAATACTGGCACATCATCACTGGATAAATAACTTTCATGTTGATGAAAATCCGCACCCCATTCCAGTTTAATGTAATCATATTTTTCACGTTTCTCAGTCTTACGTGCGCGGAAGAGCGCGAGTGAAATATGACCAATCTGTTGGCTGGTTAATTCATCCATTTTGGGCGCTTCGGTGGTGATTAAAAGGTCCAACTGACGCTCATGTAATTGCTTTACCAGCAAATGCCGTTGTGCGATACGTGCTTCAAGGTGAAGGCTTTCCCGGTTCTCATAAAGCGTTTTTAACCAAGGGGTTAGATAAGCCTCCCACAACGACGCGCTGGCACCTATCGATAGCTCATGATGCTGTTGTGTATGTGAAACTTCCTTTTTAGCCATCAGCCAGGTACTCATCAGGCTCTCTGCATAGGGTAATAAACGCTCACCCGCAGAAGTCAGCCGAATATTATTTCGATGACGGGTGAAAAGGTTGACTCCCAACTGATTTTCCAGCTGACGAATGCGAAAACTAACGGCAGATTGCGTGAGGTAAAGCGCTTCAGCAGCACGCCCGAAATGGCGTGTTCTGCTCACTTCGAGGAAAGTTTTCAGTAATTCCGTATCCACAGCATTCTCCCAAAAAATGTTTGTCGTACTGATTTAAATGTTTTGTTTTACACTCTGTCAAGCCTATCTAATACTCCGCGCCATAAATAGCACGGCCATAAGAGAGTCGGGAGCGTGTAAAATGGCGGATAGCTTCGCAACAACAAATCGTTTCTTTGATAACAAACATTATCCTCGTGGTTTTTCACGTCATGGTGATTTCACCATTAAAGAAGCTCAGCTTCTGGAACGCCACGGTTACGCCTTCAATGAACTGGACCTCGCCAAGCGTGAACCAGCGACTGAAGAAGAGCGTTCGTTTTTAGAAGTATGTCGTGGTCTGCGTGAGCCGCAAACGGAAGCTGAACGTGTCTGGTCGAAATATACCGCACGTATTAAGCGTCCTAAGCGTTTCCACACATTGTCTGGCGGTAAGCCGCAGATGGATACTGTGGAAGACTTTAGCGATAGCGATGATTAAAAAATAGCGGGGCTTCTAAAGCCCCGTTTTTTATTCCAGACTGTTGTGCAGAAAGATTAGCAACCGGTCAATGCTGCGATAACCCACCGCCTCCTGCAAATGCTGTCGTGAAATCGTCTCCTCCCCTGCCAAGTCGGCAATCGTCCTGGCGACTTTCAAAATGCGTTGCCACGCGCGCACAGAAAGACCCAGCGAATTCAATACAGCTTCCAGCCATATAGCATCGTCCTGTCTCAGTACACAGCACTGGGCAATCTCCGGATTAGATAAATGCGCGTTTATTTTGCCTGCTCGCTCAATTTGCCTCTGACGAGCAGCAAGGACGCGTTTAAGTACCGTCTCGCTGCTCTCACTGACTTCCTGTTTTTGACTTAAGGTTCCACTGGGTAGCAACGGGATTTCCAGAGACAGATCAAAGCGATCAAGAAACGGACCTGAGAGCCGGCTCAAATAGCGCAGCACCTGTTGCGGCGTGCATCGATTATGACTGCCTTGATAATGCCCGGTAGGGCTGGGGTTCATGGCGCCAATTAACTGAAAGCGCGCAGGATAAGTGACTTTGGCGCGTGTACGGGAAATCGCAATCTCGCCGGATTCAATGGGCTCGCGTAATGCATCCAGTACCTTGCGGTCAAACTCCGGGAGTTCATCCAGAAACAGGACGCCATTGTGCGCCAGAGAGATCTCACCAGGCCGGGGGATTGCTCCTCCTCCCACTAATGCATACAGCGAAGCGCTGTGATGAGGTGCTCTGAATGGCCTTCTGCGCCACTGATGATGGAGATTTCGGCTGCTGACCAGGCTATTAATCGCTGCGCACTCCAGCGCTTCCTGATCGTCTAAGGGCGGCATAATGCCAGGCAGGCGGGTCGCCAGCATGGTTTTCCCTGTGCCGGGCGGTCCAAGCAGTAACAGGTTATGCCCGCCAGCGGCAGTGATCTCCAGGGCGCGACGTCCTTGTTCCTGACCGATGATTTCGCTGAGGTCCTGGCTTTCCTGTTGCAGCGCCTCAGGTTGAGAATACGCAACGGTGAGTGTCGACTGGTTATGCAGGAAAGCGCAGATCTCGAGCAGATGTTTACCGACGAGCGTTTCCCCTTGTTGGATCAATCCGACATCCTGTTGATTCTCTTCAGCTAACACCATCTGCCTGCCGGCTTGCAAAGCGGCCATCGCTGCTGGAATAGAGGCCTGAACGCCACAGAGCGCGCCGTTGAGTGCTAACTCCCCCAGGAACTCATAGTGCGCCAGTTTCGCGTCAGGAAGCTGCTCTGAGGCCGCGAGAATCGCAATGGCGATGGGAAGGTCGTAGCGCCCACCTTCTTTTGGCAGATCGGCGGGGGCCAAATTGATGGTGACGCGTTTCGCCGGGAAGGTGAATCCGCTATTGATAATGGCACTGCGTACCCGTTCCCGCGCTTCCTTCACCGTGGTTTCAGGCAAGCCAACCAGCGTTAAAGCGGGCAACCCCTTGCTGATATGCACCTCAACCGTTACCAATGGCGCCTGTATGCCGAGCGCCGCGCGAGTGAGAACCTTTGATAAAGACATAACCACTCCTTGTTGTCTTCATCATGCGAGGAGTAAATTCAGATTGCGAATGCGATTAAAAAACATCAGCGCCGGATTCCAGTGAATCGGCGGTTTTTACAATGTTTTCGCCGCAGTTGAGGTCGATATCGCAGAATTAACAGAGAGGTTTCGCAGTGTGCGTAATGAAAATTTTTCACAACTTAAAATAACCTTTAACTTACAAGGCGATAACCCGCACCCATTGCTTACGTCATAAAAAAACATTATGAAAATAATTGTCAACGCGTAGATAACTATGGTAACTCTGTAGGTATTACTTCGAACAATCGAAAAAACAGACAACACATGAAAGCCCTTCTACAAGTGATTAGCCTAGTCGTGATTAGCGTGGTGGTGATTATTATCCCACCGTGCGGGGCATCGCTTGGAGAAAGAAAGGCTTAAAAATCAAGCCCGGAATTCCAAAAACCCCCGCACCGAAAGGTCCGGGGGTTTTTTTTCGACCTGGCTAAATATCAGCGAATCAGCGAGGAACAGATTATGAGCAGTAGCATAAAGTTCTGTTGTTCCACCAGGAATACAGGAGAATAACGATGACAGGTGCACAGTGGGTAGTTCAGGCTTTACGCGCGCAGAGTGTCGACACAGTGTTTGGCTATCCTGGCGGCGCAATCATGCCAGTGTACGATGCGCTCTACGATGGCGGCGTGGAACACCTACTGTGTCGTCATGAGCAAGGTGCAGTGATGGCGGCAATTGGTTATGCCCGTGCCACCGGTAAAACTGGCGTGTGTATCGCCACTTCCGGTCCCGGCGCCACTAACCTGATCACCGGTTTAGCCGATGCGTTTATGGATTCGATCCCGGTTGTCGCGATCACCGGTCAGGTTTCATCTGCTTTTATCGGTACTGACGCCTTCCAGGAAATCGACGTTCTCGGCCTATCGTTAGCCTGCACCAAGCACAGTTTCCTGGTTGAATCCCTCGAAGATTTGCCTTCCGTGATGGCCGAAGCCTTTGCCATCGCCCAGTCTGGCCGTCCCGGTCCGGTTCTGGTGGATATCCCGAAAGACATCCAAATTGCTAGTGCCGATTTAACCCCACACCTGTTGCCGGTTGAAGAGACGATCAGTCACTCGCCAGAGCATATCGCGGAAGCCCGCGCATTGATGGCGCAGTCGCATAAGCCAATGCTGTATATCGGCGGCGGTGTGGGCATGGCGCAAGCGGTGCCTGCATTACGTGCCATGGCTGAAGCAACCGGCATCCCAACGGTGTCCACGTTGAAAGGCCTGGGAAGTGCAGACGCCAGCAGCGATCTCTATCTCGGCATGTTGGGTATGCACGGCACCAAAGCTGCCAACCTTGCCGTGCAATCTTGCGATTTACTGATTGCCGTTGGCGCGCGTTTCGACGACCGCGTCACCGGAAAGTTAGACACCTTCGCCCCGCATGCGAACGTCATTCATATCGATATCGATCCGGCCGAGTTGAACAAATTGCGTCGTGCGCACGTTTCGTTGCAAGGTGATTTGAACCAGGTGCTGCCTGCGTTGAGTATGCCGATGCAGATTGAGGGCTGGCGCACCGAAGTTAAAGCGATGAAAGCCGAGTTTGACTGGCGTTACGATCACCCAGGCGAGGCCATTTATGCGCCGCTGCTGCTGAAACAACTCTCCGATCGTAAAGCGGACAGCGCGGTGGTGACCACCGATGTGGGCCAGCATCAGATGTGGGCTGCGCAGCACATGAGCTTCACTCAGCCAGAGAACTTCATCACCTCCAGCGGCCTGGGTACTATGGGCTTTGGTCTGCCAGCCGCCATCGGCGCGCAGGTTGCCCGCCCGCAAGACACCGTGATCTGCGTGTCAGGCGATGGCTCAATCATGATGAACATCCAGGAGCTGGGCACCATTAAGCGCGGTAAGCTGCCGGTGAAAATCCTGCTGCTGGATAACCAACGTTTAGGCATGGTGCGCCAGTGGCAGCAGTTGTTCTTTGATGGTCGCTACAGCGAAACCATCCTCACCGATAACCCCGATTTCCTCACGCTGGCCAGCGCCTTTGATATCCCAGGCCAGCACATTAGCCGTAAAGATCAGGTCGACGCCGCGATAGATGCTCTGCTGAACAGTGAAGGTCCTTACTTCCTGCATGTTTCGATTGATGAGCATGAAAACGTCTGGCCATTGGTACCGCCGGGTGCCAGCAACGCAAACATGATGGAGAAAACCGCATGAACCAGCATCAATTGTCTATCGAAGCCCGCTTCCGCCCTGAAATATTGGAGCGCATTTTGCGTGTTGTCCGCCACCGTGGCTTCCAGGTGTGCTCGATGAACATGGCATCTGCGATTAACGCTGAAAACATTAACATCGAAATGACCGTTGCCAGTCAGCGTTCGGTCGATTTACTGTCTTCACAGTTAAGCAAACTCATGGATGTCGCCTGTGTCGAGATCCAGCAACAGACATCACAACAAATCCGCGCTTAGTCGCCAAAGGAAATAGCAATGAGTACGAAGAAAGCAGACTTTATTTGGTTCAACGGGGAGATGGTTAAGTGGGAAGACGCCAAGGTTAGCGTGATGTCTCACGCACTGCACTACGGTACTTCTGTGTTTGAAGGCGTACGCTGCTACGACTCGCACAAAGGCCCAGTGGTGTTCCGTCACCGTGAACACATGCAGCGTCTGCACGACTCCGCCAAAATTTATCGTTTCCCTATCGCTGCCAGCGTTGATGAGCTGATGGAAGCCTGCCGCGAAGTGATTCGTGTAAACAAACTGAAAAGCGCTTACATCCGTCCGCTGGCGTTTGTTGGCGACGTAGGCCTGGGTGTGAACCCGCCAGATGGCTACACCACCGACGTGATCATCGCTGCTTTCCCATGGGGTGCTTACCTGGGTGCTGAAGCACTGGAAAACGGCATCGATGCGATGGTGTCTTCATGGAACCGTGTCGCACCGAACACCCTGCCAACCGCGGCTAAAGCCGGTGGTAACTACCTCTCCTCACTGTTGGTCGGCAGCGAAGCGCGTCGCCACGGCTATCAGGAAGGTATCGCTCTCGACACCAACGGCTATATTTCAGAAGGTGCTGGCGAAAACTTGTTCGAAGTGAAAGATGGCATTCTGTTCACGCCGCCGTTCACTTCTTCAGCCCTGCCAGGCATCACCCGTGACGCCATCATCAAGCTGGCGATCGACCTGGGTATCGAAGTGCGTGAGCAAACCCTGTCACGTGAATCCTTGTATCTGGCTGACGAAGTGTTCATGTCCGGTACGGCAGCAGAAATCACCCCGGTACGCAGCGTTGATGGTATCCAGGTGGGTGCAGGTAAACGTGGTCCAGTGACCACCAAAATTCAGAGCGCATTCTTCGGCCTGTTCACAGGTGAAACCGAAGACAAGTACGGCTGGTTGGATCAGGTTAATCCATAACAAGACAGTTACGCGGGTGCAGCTGCGCCCGCGTCATATTTCAGACTGGAGTAAATAGAGCATGCCTAAGTACCGTTCTGCCACAACCACCCATGGCCGTAATATGGCGGGTGCCCGCGCCTTGTGGCGCGCCACAGGGATGACCGATGACGAT
Organism: Pantoea folii; assembly: GCF_056678875.1. NCBI lineage: Bacteria > Pseudomonadati > Pseudomonadota > Gammaproteobacteria > Enterobacterales > Erwiniaceae > Pantoea > Pantoea folii. Next base: position 6,697 of record NZ_JBWXON010000019.1, read on the forward strand.
TTCGGCAAGCCGATTATTGCCGTAGTTAACTCATTCACCCAGTTCGTACCGGGCCACGTGCACCTGCGCGATATGGGCAAGCTGGTGGCTGAGCAAATCGAAGCTGTCGGTGGTGTTGCTAAAGAGTTCAACACCATCGCGGTGGATGACGGTATCGCCATGGGTCATGGCGGCATGCTGTATTCACTGCCTTCGCGCGAGCTGATCGCCGATTCCGTAGAGTACATGGTGAACGCGCACTGCGCCGATGCCATGGTCTGTATCTCCAACTGCGACAAAATCACTCCCGGCATGTTGATGGCAGCACTGCGTCTCAATATCCCGGTGATCTTTGTCTCCGGCGGCCCGATGGAAGCCGGTAAAACCAAGCTGTCCGACAAAATCATCAAGCTGGATCTGGTTGATGCGATGATCCAGGGTGCGAACCCGAACGTCAGCGATGAAGACAGCGATAAAATCGAGCGTTCTGCCTGTCCAACCTGCGGTTCTTGCTCAGGGATGTTCACCGCCAACTCCATGAACTGTCTGGCCGAAGCGCTGGGCCTGGCACAGCCGGGTAACGGTTCACTGCTGGCGACCCACGCTGACCGTAAAGAGCTGTTCCTCAACGCCGGTAAGCGTATCGTTAGCCTGACCAAAAAGTATTACGAGCAGGATGATGAGCGCGTACTGCCACGCAACATCGCCACTAAAGCGGCATTTGAGAATGCGATGACGCTGGATATCGCCATGGGTGGTTCCACCAACACCGTTCTGCACCTGCTGGCAGCGGCGCAGGAAGGCGAAATCGAATTCAACATGTCAGATATCGACCGCCTGTCGCGCAAAGTACCGCACCTGTGCAAAGTGGCACCGAGTACGCCGAAATATCACATGGAAGATGTGCACCGTGCGGGTGGCGTTGTCGCGATTCTGGGCGAGCTGGATCGTGCCGGGCTGATCGATACCAGTGCGCGCAACGTTCTGCAGCAGAGCATGCGTGAGACCCTGGATCAGTACGACATCATGCTGACCCAAGACGAAGCGGTGAAGAAAATGTTCCGCGCGGGCCCAGCCGGCATCCGTACCACCCAAGCCTTCTCACAAGACTGCCGTTGGGACACACTCGATGATGACCGTAAAGAGGGTTGTATCCGTACTCGTGAGCACGCCTTCTCTCAGGATGGCGGTCTGGCCGTACTGTACGGCAACATCTCTGAAGATGGTTGTATCGTTAAAACCGCCAGCGTTGACGCTGAGCTGCTGACCTTCAAAGGTCCAGCCAAAGTTTACGAAAGTCAGGATGACGCGGTAGATGCGATCCTCGGCGGCAAAGTTGTGGCGGGCGATTGCGTGGTGATCCGTTACGAAGGGCCAAAAGGCGGTCCGGGCATGCAGGAAATGCTCTATCCGACCACCTATCTGAAATCCATGGGTCTGGGCAAAGCCTGTGCGCTGATCACCGATGGCCGTTTCTCTGGTGGTTCTTCGGGTCTTTCGGTGGGTCACATCTCTCCAGAAGCGGCGAGCGGTGGCACCATCGCGCTGATTCAGGATGGCGATATGATCGAGCTGGATATCCCGAACCGTCGTATTCACCTGGATCTGCCAGACAACGAAATCCATGCCCGTCGTGAAAAAGAGCTGGCGCGCGGAGATGCAGCTTACACGCCACATAACCGTGAACGTGCTGTCTCATTCGCTCTGCGTGCTTATGCATCACTCGCGACCAGTGCCGATAAAGGCGCGGTGCGCGATAAGTCTAAGCTGGGAGGCTAACAACTGATGGCTGAGTCTCAACCGCTTTCTGCGTCGCCTAACGGCGCGGAGTATTTGCGCGCGGTGCTGCGTGCGCCTGTGTACGAAATTGCGCAGGTCACGCCGCTGCAAAAAATGGAAAAAATTTCATCGCGTCTTGGCAACACCATTCTGGTGAAGCGTGAAGATCGTCAGCCGGTGCACAGCTTCAAGCTGCGTGGCGCATACGCGATGATTGCCGGGCTGACCGAAGAGCAAAAAGCGCGCGGCGTGATTACGGCTTCGGCCGGTAACCACGCGCAGGGCGTGGCGCTCTCGGCCAGCACGCTTGGCATCAAATCACTGATTGTGATGCCGGTATCCACGGCAGACATCAAGGTTGATGCAGTGCGCGCATTTGGCGGTGAGGCTTATCTGTTCGGTGCCAACTTCGATGAAGCGAAAGCCAAAGCGATTGAGCTGTCCGAGCAGCAGGGTTACACCTTTGTGCACCCGTTTGACCACCCGGCAGTGATTGCCGGGCAGGGCACGCTGGCGATGGAACTGTTGCAGCAGGATGCGCATATCGATCGCGTGTTCGTGCCGGTCGGTGGTGGCGGTCTGGCGGCGGGCGTGGCGGTGCTGATCAAACAGCTGATGCCGCAGATCAAAGTGATCGCGGTGGAGTCGGAAGATTCGGCCTGCCTGAAAGCGGCACTGGATGCTGGCGAGCCGGTGGATCTGGCGCGTGTCGGGTTGTTTGCTGAAGGTGTGGCGGTGAAGCGCATCGGCAGTGAAACTTTCCGCCTGTGCAAAGAGTATCTCGATGACATCATCACCGTGGACAGCGATGCCATCTGCGCGGCAGTGAAAGACCTGTTCGAAGATGTGCGTGCGGTAGCGGAACCTTCGGGTGCGCTGGCGCTGGCGGGCATGAAGAAGTACATCCAGCAGCACGACATCAAAGGCGAGCGCCTTGCGCACGTCTTGTCGGGCGCCAACGTCAACTTCCACGGTCTGCGCTACGTGTCAGAACGCTGTGAAATTGGTGAACAGCGCGAAGCGTTGCTGGCGGTGACGATTCCAGAACAGCAGGGCAGTTTCCTGCGTTTCTGTCAGACGTTGGGTGGCCGTTCCATCACCGAGTTCAACTATCGCTATGCGGATGCCGATAACGCCTGCATCTTCGTTGGGGTGCGCTTAACGCGCGGTCTGGAAGAGCGCAGTGAAATCATCAGCCAGCTCAGCGAAGGTGGTTATCAGGTGGTGGATCTGTCAGATGATGAGATGGCGAAGCTGCACGTGCGCTACATGGTCGGCGGTCGTCCATCGAAGCCGCTGCGCGAGCGCTTGTTTAGCTTCGAATTCCCGGAAGCACCGGGCGCGCTGCTGAAATTCCTGCAGACGCTGGGCGCACACTGGAATATCTCGCTGTTCCACTATCGCAGCCACGGCACCGATTTTGGTCGCGTGCTGGCGGCCTTCGAAGCCAACGATCAAGAGCCGGATTTCGAAACCCATCTCACGGCGTTGGGCTACGAATGGCACGATGAAGCGAATAACCCGGCGTTCCGTTTCTTCCTCGCCGGGCAGTAACTACAGCAGGTTCCAGAAAGCACTGATAAGCGGCTCCCCGAGCCGCTTTTTTTGTACACACACGCCGAGCTCCAGCGGCGCGACCGACTCGACATTCTCCAGTGTCAGAACGCGATTACGCACCGGCTCCGGGCTGTTCTCCAGCACCACATCCGGCAGTAGCGCAATGCCACATCCCAGCGCCACCATTGAGACAATCGCCTCATGCCCGGAAACCGTGGCGTAAATTTGTGGATTGGGGATGCGATGGCGACGGAACCACAAATCAATGCCGCGCCGCACCGGGCCTTGTTCCGGCACGATAAACGGAATCTGCGACCAATCAGGTTGCGCCTGTGTGGCCTGGCTGCGCACCGCACACGGCAGGGCGGGCGCGATCAGCACCAGCGGAAGAATGGCGAGCGGTGTGAAGTCGATGCTGGCGGGCAGCGATTCCGGACGTCCGGCAATGGCCAAATCTGCCTCGCCAGATTGCACCATCTCAATTGCGTCGGCGGCATCGCCGGTGGTGAGTTTGATTTCCACCTGCGGATGTTCGGCGCGGAAGCGGTCGAGAATCGGCGGCAAATGGCTGTAAGCGGCGGTCACCGAGCAAAAAATGCGCAGTTCGCCGCTCAGGGACGGGCCGTTCAGATCCATTACGTGGCGCAGTTGTTGATATTGCAATAAGGTTTGCTGAGCAAATTGCTTGAGGCGCTCGCCGGCTTCAGTGAGCGTCACGGTGCGGTTATCACGCAGGAACAGCGCGTGACCGACATCTTCCTCAAGGCGCTGAATCTGGCGAGAGAGCGTGGAGGGACTGACGTGCATAGCACGCGCGGTGCGACCAAAGTGACAGCTTTCGGCCAGATGAAGAAAGAGCTTTAGGTCTCGTAAATCCATGCGCGTTTCACCTCAACGTGTTGTTGCAAATTCTGCAATGTGACCTTGCTAATATATCAATTTAAGCAATAGATTTCCTGTCATATGATGGGGTCATTCGCGGCACTGAATACGGTGTCGTTACCGAACAAAAGCAAACACAACATCTAACCGGAGTACCCATGGCTAACTATTTCAACACTCTGAATCTGCGCAACCAGTTAGCGCAGTTGGGTAAATGTCGTTTCATGTCTCGCGATGAGTTCGCAGACGGCGCAAGCTTCCTGAAAGGCAAAAAAGTCGTTATCGTTGGCTGTGGCGCTCAGGGTCTGAACCAGGGCCTGAACATGCGTGACTCCGGTCTGGACATCGCTTATGCACTGCGTGCTGAAGCGATCGCTGAAAAGCGTGCTTCTTACCGCAAAGCGACCGATAACGGCTTCAAAGTAGGTACCTACGAAGAGCTGATCCCACAGGCGGATCTGGTGGTTAACCTGACGCCAGACAAGCAGCACTCAGCGGTAGTTAAAGCGGTACAGCCTCTGATGAAAGATGGCGCAGCGCTGGGCTACTCACACGGTTTCAACATCGTTGAATCGGGTGAAACCATCCGTAAAGACATCACCGTGGTGATGGTTGCGCCGAAGTGCCCAGGCACTGAAGTGCGTGAAGAGTACAAGCGTGGTTTCGGTGTTCCAACCCTGATCGCGGTTCACCCAGAAAACGATCCAAAAGGCGAAGGCCTGGCAATCGCTAAAGCCTGGGCTGCTGCCACCGGCGGCGACCGTGCTGGCGTACTGGAATCTTCCTTCGTTGCGGAAGTGAAATCTGACCTGATGGGTGAGCAGACTATCCTGTGCGGTATGCTGCAGGCCGGTTCTCTGCTGTGCTTCGATAAGCTGGTGGCTGAAGGTCACGACGCGGCTTACACCGAAAAACTGATTCAGTTCGGCTGGGAAACCATCACCGAATCACTGAAGTTCGGCGGCATCACTCTGATGATGGATCGTCTGTCTAACCCGGCGAAAATCCGTGCTTACGCACTGTCTGAGCAGCTGAAAACCATCATGGCTCCGCTGTTCCAGAAGCACATGGATGACATCATCTCGGGCGAATTCTCTTCCGGTATGATGGCTGACTGGGCGAACGACGACAAAAACCTGCTGACCTGGCGTGAAGAGACCGGTGCAACTGCATTCGAGAACGCACCGCAGTTCGACGGTAAAATCGAAGAGCAGGAATACTACGATAAAGGCGTTGTGATGGTTGCGATGGTGAAAGCGGGCGTTGAGCTGGCCTTCGAAACCATGATCGATGCAGGCATCATTGAAGAGTCTGCTTACTACGAATCACTGCACGAGCTGCCGCTGATCGCGAACACCATTGCACGTAAGCGTCTGTATGAAATGAACGTGGTTATCTCTGATACCGCAGAATACGGTAACTACCTGTTCTCCTTCGCGGCAGTTCCACTGCTGAAAGAGTTCATGACCACTCTGCAGCCGGGCGATTTGGGCAAAGCGATTGAAGGCACTCAGGTTGATAACGCGCAGCTGCGTGATGTTAACGAAGCCGTACGTCAGCACCCAATCGAAGCGGTTGGCCGTAAACTGCGTGGCTACATGACCGATATGAAACGTATCGCGGTTGCTGGCTAATCCCCGCACGACACCGTTTTCAGCACAAGAAGAACCCCGGTTTGCCGGGGTTTTTTTATGCCTGATCAGATAGGTTTCTCACAACCAACCACGACAAAACTCTATCAAGCAGCAACGCCATGGCGATCACGCAGTCCGGGGCCGCTTAGGGTCTGGCGTCCTCGCGCCGCTAACGCGGTACCCTCATGTCATTCGCCCGTATCTCAATTCCGACCCAATAAAAAACCCGGCCTGAGCCGGGTTCATCATATCAATCTGCAACCATCACACCGCTTCGTACAGTGTCTGATGGCGCGTCTCTTTACAGGCAATCAGCGCAATCAGCGTCAGCACGGCCATGGAAGCCAGATAAAAACCGACCGCCTGCAAACCATAGTTAGCGTTCAACCATGTTGCAATATAAGGCGCAACCGAGGCACCGAGAATTGACGACAGGTTATAGGAGAACGACGCGCCGGTATAACGGACTTCGGTCGGGAACAGCTCTGGCAGCAGTGCACCCATCGGCCCAAAGGTGAGGCCCATAATGCTCAGGCCCAGCAGCAGGAAGCCCATCACCAGAATCTGTGAGCCTGAACCCAGCAGCATCGGGAACATCAGCGCGAAAGCGATGATCATCAAGGTAATGGTGATCATGGTGCGACGACGGCCATAACGATCCGCCAGCAGACCTGCAATTGGCACCATCACACCAAAACCAATCACCGCCACCATCAGCATCCACAGGAAGCTGTTACGCGAATATCCCAGACCGGCAGGTGCAGCCGCTGTGCCGTAGCTCATGGAGTAGACGGTCATGATGTAGAACAGCGTATAGGTCGCCAGCATAATAAAGGTGCCGAGGATGGTGGCGGTCAGATGCTTGCTCAGCAGCGTGCCGATCGGCATTTTGACCTGCTTATTCTCTTTCTGCACTTTGGCAAACACAGGGCTTTCGTGCAGTGAAACGCGTACATACAGGCCAATCAATACCAGTACCGCAGAAAGGATAAACGGCACGCGCCAGCCCCAGTTCATGAACTGCTCATCGGTCAGCAGCCAGGAGAGCAACAGGAAAGTACCGTTGGCGAAGAAGAAGCCAATTGGCGCGCCAAGCTGCGGGAATGAACCATAGAGCGCACGTTTTTTCGCTGGCGCATTTTCGGTTGCCAACAGAGCGGCGCCGCCCCATTCACCACCCAGACCCAGACCCTGACCAAAACGCGCCAGCGCCAGCAGCAGCGGAGCAGCAACGCCAATGGTTTGATAACCAGGCAGCAGACCGATCAATACGGTGGAGACACCCATGGTCAGCAGCGATGCCACCAGGGTGGCTTTACGGCCTACGCGGTCGCCAAAGTGACCGAACAGCGCAGAACCAATCGGGCGCGCGACGAAGGCGATAGCAAACGTAGCCAGCGACTGTAGCGTTGCCACGGTGGCATCACCCTGCGGGAAGAAAATGTGCGGAAAGACGATGACGGCCGCAGTGGCATAAATATAGAAATCGAAGAATTCGATCGCGGTGCCGACAAGCGACGCCACGACCACTTTGCCGCGTGAGTTTACGGGCGTGTCGTCGTGTTTTTTGTCGAGTGTTTCTGTGATGGAGGCTTGCATGACTGTTTCTTAATTGTAAATGTAGACAGAGAATCTTACGCACCTGTTTTGCGGCATTCAATGATGAAAACCCGCGCCAGAACAGGCATTTTCGGCGAAAAAGTGGATAATTTCTGAGTTGCGGCAATCGGCGGGTGATGGGAACGGGAAGTGTCACTTTTTTGGCGGGAATCTCTGCAAAAGGGCCAAATTAAAGTGACCCTTTAGCGTTTCCTGCTGGTTTTTGCTGGAATAATAGCCAGCAGGAAACATTTTTAGCTGTTGCGGCAAATGTAACAATTTTGCGATGTTAATTGCCCTGATGCGGCTGCGGCATCTCTTTATCATCCTTGTATTTCGCGGTGGCTATCCACGCGGCGCAGAACAGTGTCAGACGGGCAAAGAAGTAAAAGAACGCCATTAATCCCAGCACCGACCCAAAGGCTGCCCCAGAGGGCGAAGTGGCCAGCTTTGGCAGCGTCAGCGTCATCACAAACTTAATCACTTCAAAACCAATCGCCGCCAGCAGCGTGCCGCGAAATAGTGCTTTTTTGCGCGGCTTATGGCGCGGCAGAATCCAGAAAATCCACAGGAACAACAGATAGTTGGCAAAGATGGAAATCGACAGCGCAATGATGGTCATTGCCGGGCGCAGCCACTCGATATCCTCCAATCCCAACGCGTTGACGATGGCATTCTGCGCGGCACCGGCAATGGAGGTCAGCGACAGGGTAATCACCAGCGCCAGCATCAGACCCAGCAACGACACCAAATCACGCGCATATTTCTTCCATAACTTCTCTTGATCGTCCGGTTTACGCTCCCAAACATCACGCGATTGCGCGCGCACCGCCTCGCGCAAATTGCCCATCCAGTTAATGCCAGAGTAGAGCGCCAGCAGCAAACCGGTTAACCCGACCGTCGCGCGCTGCTGAATCGCGGTGTTCACGGTGTTCTTTAGCGTAGTGGCCAGCGTAGGATCGCTGATGCTGTTAACGATTTTGTTGATCAACTCGGTGAGTAAATCCTGATTCGACGCCAGCACAAAACCGACTGCCGCAAAGGAGACCATCAAAATCGGTATCAGAGAGAGGAAGGAGAAGTAAGTGATCGCTGCGCCAAACTGGCTGCCGAGGCGATCGTTAAACCGATCCAGCGCGCGCATAAAATGCGCCACCGCCGGAATGGCCTGGAACCAGGCCGCAAAGCGCGACACGTTCTGGATTGAGCCATCCACGGTTTTGTTACCGGTCTTGATATCTATCAGCGGCTTCTTTTCAGCCGTGGGTTCTTGGTTAGGTTTGTCTGTCATAGACGATAATCATCCTGTTCACTGCGAAATTAAAATTATAGCCCTTTATGTCACATACTCCTGCAACACCTGACTCAGCCACTCCATAAACACCCGCACGCGACGTGCTACGTTGCGGCGATGTGGGTAAAGCAACGAAATCGGCATCGGCTTGGCGGGGAAGTGATGCAGCACTTCCACTAACTGGCCTGATTCCAGCAGTGGCTGCACACCAATCGCGGGCACCTGAATTATGCCTAATCCCGCGATGCAGGCGGCACGATAGGTTTCGGTGCTGTTCACCGTCACCACGCCGCCGGTCTGAACATAGTGGCACTGCTTACCATCAAAATATTCAAACCCCAAAGAAGGCTGCCCCAGCTGCTGGGTGTAATGCACCATCGCGTGCTGTGCAAGATCTTCGAGGCGCACCGGCATGCCGAAGCGGGAAAGGTAGTCGGGACTGGCGCAGTTAATCAAGGCATGTGATCCGATTTTTCGCGCAATCAGACCCGAATCTTTCAGCTCGCCCACGCGGATCACGCAGTCAAAACCTTCACGAATCACATCCACCTGGCGATCGCTGCTGCTAAGCTCAATTTCGATGCCGGGATAATGCTGCAGAAACTCAGGCAAACGCGGCAGGATAAATCCGGTGGCCATGGCTACCGACATATCGACGCGCAACTTGCCGCTCAGGGTGGCGGGATCGTGCTGGAACAGGCTGTCCATATCGTCGAGCATCGACAACAGATCAAGACAACGATCGTAGTAGACCAGCCCATCCTGGGTGAGATGAACACGCCGCGTGGTGCGATGCAGCAGACGCGTGCCCATTTGATTTTCCAGCGCCTGTAACTGGCGCGATACGCTGCCTTTCGGTAGTCCAAGACTTTCAGCCGCACGGGTAAAACTGCCCATTTCTGCCACCCGCACAAAAACCTGCATTGCGTGAATTTTATCCATGTTGTTCACCGATTGTTGTTGTTAGTGAAACAGTGCTGCGTATTCCTCTGCGTTTATAGATCAATTTATAGCGAATATCCTTATCCCGTGTTCAATTTTCCATCTGGAGCGAAACATGAGTCATAAAATTGCATTGATTACCGGCGGTAACCGCGGTTTGGGCAAGAATGGTGCGCTGAAACTGGCGGCTAAAGGTGTAGATATTCTTTTCACCTATCGTGGTCACGCGGAAGAAGCGCAGGCCGTGGTGAAAGAGATTGAAGCATTGGGCGCACGTGCGGTGGCGTTACAGCTGGATGTCGGCGACAGCAGCACCTTCGACAGCTTCGTGGCGCAGGTGAAAGAGACACTGCAAAAAACCTGGCAGCGCGACAAATTTGATTATTTAGTGAACAACGCCGGTCACGGTCACTACAAGTTGTTTGCGGAAACCACCGAAGAGGAATTTGATGCGCTGATCAATGTGCATTTCAAAGGGCCTTACTTCCTGACGCAGAAGCTGCTGCCGCTGATTATCGATGGTGGCCGCATCCTGAACATTTCCAGCGGATTAACACGCATGACGTTGCCAGGTTCAGGCACTTACGCCTCGGTGAAAGGGGCGATGGAAGTGCTGACACGCTATCAGGCCAAAGAGCTGGGCGAGCGTCGTATTCGCGTCAATATTCTGGCACCGGGTGCGATTGAAACTGACTTCGGCGGTGGACGCGTGCGCGATACCAAAGATCTCAACGATCACATTGCCTCGGTGACATCGCTGGGCCGTGTGGGTCAACCGGATGATATTGGTGACGCGATCAGCGCCATCCTGAGCGAAGAAACCGGCTGGATCACCGCGCAGCGTATTGAAGCTTCAGGCGGACAGTCGCTGTAATCATGCACGTAGAGTGACGCGGCATTCATGCACGATAAATTGCGGCGCTACGCCATCCTTTGGACGGCCGTAGCGCCGCAATTTATTCCGCGTGTTTGAGATCTCAATCGCGCCGCTACTTAACCATGCAGATGGTCGTAGCGCCGCAATTTATTGCGCGTGTTTTAGATCTCAATCGTCCCGTCAATCACGGTCACTGTCTGGCCACCAATCCAGATGGTCTCACCACTAAAACTCACCTGAATTCGTCCTTCACGCTGGATAGCGCTACCCTGACGTGCGCGATAATCTTCGGTTTTCCCCTGCGCCGCAAAGTAACGTGCCAGACAGGCGTTGGCGCTGCCTGTTACCGGATCTTCGGTCAGGCTGCCGTTCTCAACCAGCAGCGCACGCACCTCGTACTGTTCGCCGCACTCCTCTGGCAACGGGCCAAACAGCGCAGTGCCATTGACGTCGGCATGTTTTTGCAAACGTAGCAGATCCGCTGCGCTGGCCTGCACATCCAACACCGCCTGCGCGCTGTTCATCGGGATCAGCAGCCAGCGAATCCCCATATCGACAATGGTCGGCGTCTGGTGGGGATCATAGGCTTCGCTGTTCAGTGCGCTGCTCATTAACGCGTCATCAAATGGCGTCAGCGTGACGTCGGGTGCGGCGAATGCCAGCGCGCCATCCTCGCTAATGCGCACATCCACCAGTCCAACGCCGCACTCCTGCACGATCTTACCCGGCGTTTTCACTTGCCAGCCCGCTTCCAGCAAGGCGTGAGCCGTGCCCAGCGTTGGATGACCGGCAAAGGGCAATTCCCCTTCAGTGGTAAAAATGCGCACCCGATAATCGGCCGCAGCATCCTGTGGTGGCAGGACAAAGGTGGTTTCCGACAAATTGGTCCAGCGGGCGATAGCGGCCAGTTGGGCGTCACTTAATCCCTCTGCATCCATGATCACTGCCAGCGGATTACCTTTAAACGCTGATGAGGTAAACACATCCATCTGCTTAAACGCGACTTTCATTTTCACTCCTTGCTGGTTGAGGCACTCTGACATCCTGATTTACATCCTGCAGATTGCTTATGTCAGTCAACAGGACTATGAATAGGTTAAGAATTCTGGAATCGGAGTCCGCTATGTTAAAAGTTCTTGGTCGTACTTCTTCAATCAACGTGCGCAAAGTTCTGTGGTTGTGTTCAGAACTGGATCTCGCGTATGAGCTCGAACCCTGGGGTGAAGACCCGCAATCGCTGCACTCGGCGGAATTCATGGCGCTCAACCCAAATGCCATGGTGCCGGTCATCATCGAAGATGACTTCGTGATGTGGGAATCCAACGCCATTCTGCGCTATCTCGCCAACAGCAATGGCGGCGACTGGCTCTATCCTGAAAACCCACGAGCGCGTGCACCGGTGGATCAGTGGATGGACTGGCAAGCCACCGAACTCAATACTTCCTGGCGCTATGCGTTTATGTCACTGGTGCGCAACTCGCCCGCCCATCAGGATCCGCGTTTGCTGGCCGCCGCGATTAAAGGCTGGACGCACACCATGAATATTCTTGACCAGCATCTGCAAAAAACCGGGCGCTACGTCGCAGGACGCAATTTCTCGCTGGCAGACATTCCTGTGGGGCTTGCAGTCAATCGCTGGTTTGAAACCCCGCTGGAGCACCCTGAATTTCCCGCCGTACAGCTCTATTACGAGCGCCTGACCGAGCGTGAGGGCTACACCACCTGGGGCCGCAACGGCAAACCCTGATCCTGTCCCGGTGCCAGGCCTGTGATTTCGCAGGCTAGCGCGCCGGTGCGTTTCAGCGCCCACGTATAACGTTCATCAAACGGGTAACAGCAGGAGAGGCGCAGCGCGTGTTTATAACGATCGCTCAGCGTGTAGAGCGCGCCCGGCGTCACGCAAATCTGCTCCTGTAATAACCGATGGAACATCTCCACGGTATCCACTTTCCCTGGCAACTCCACCCAAAACACAAAACCTCCTTTGGGCAGGGTGGCGCGTGTCCCCTGCGGAAAATGGCGCGCCATGATGCCGCGCGCCGCATCGAGATTGGCGGCATAGCGGCGGCGCAGCGAGCGCAGATGATGATCGTATCCGCCGCTGGCGAGGAATTCGGCGAGGGTTTCACACAGCAACCGCGATTCAGACATCGAAGAGACAGCTTTCAAACGGGCGATGGTCTGATGGAAACGACCGGCCGCGGTCCAGCCCACGCGGAAATCCGGCGCCACGGTTTTGGTAAAGCTGGTGCAGTAAATCACCCAGCCCTCGCTATCAAAGGCTTTCACCGGCGGCGAGAGTGGCCAGTCAAACTGCAACTCGTCATACAGCCCATCTTCCAGCATTGGAACGTGGTAAGTATTCAATAACTTCGCCAGCCGCTTCTTATTCTCCAGTGGCATCACATAGCCGAGAGGATTTTGCGCCCCAGGCATGGCAATCAGCGCCTGAATGCGCTTCTCCTGTAACAACATCTCCAGTGCATCCAGCGACAACCCTTGCTGAGGATCGGTGGGGATTTCCAGCGCTTTCAGGCCCAGTGACGCCAGCAGGGGGAACAGGAAGAAGTAAGTGGGGGATTCCAGCCCAATGCAGTCGCCAGGCTTGGTTACCGCACGTAGCGCTAGCTGTAACGCTTCCATGCAGCCGTGGGTGAGGGTGATCTCTTGCGCAGTCAGATTGATACCGGTGTGCAGACTGCGACGTGCAATCTCCTCCCGTAAGCGCTCACTACCCGGCGGGAGCGCATAGCGCCCGACGATGTCGGGATTGTGCCGTAAAATGCCCGAGGTAATTCGGCCTAAGCGCGCTGCCGGATAAAAGGTGCCATCCTGCGGACAGGCCAAAGAGATATTGGTGTAATCGGCATTATTCTGCGCGGCAAACACCTGCTCAATCAGTTCCAGCTTCTGCGTGCTCGGGTCGTTGATTTTCGCGGGCAGCGGGTTGACCGGACGCGTCACGGCTGGCATCACGCCACGCACGTAATAGCCCGATTGCGGACGCGCTTCAATCAGGCCGCGATCTTCAAGGATTTGCCAGGCATTAAGCACCGTATTGACGCTAACCTGATGCGATTGTGCCACGCGGCGGATGGCGGGCAGCCGTTTTCCCGGTTTCAGCGTGCCCTGATGAATCGACTCGGCAAAGCTATCTGCCAGCTGCTGATACAGCGTTTGACCGGATGAAAGGGGAAGGGACACAAAAGCCTCCGCGTGCGATGGGTACAATCTAAATTAACGTTAACTGTATCCATTACAATAGTGGTTTTGTGTCTCTGTTTCCATCACCCGGTACCCATTAGCATGATGTTAACTTTGGACCATCAGGAAGCGCATCATGCTCGACCCTTCATTCTTCAGCTACGTCACGGTGATGTCGATCACCCCCGGCCCGAACAACCTGCTGCTCGCCACATCGGGCGTCAATTTTGGTTTCAGGCGCACCTTGCCGATGCTGTTTGGCATTCTGGTGGGCTGTGCGATACAGATGCTGTTGGCAAGCATGGCGTTGGATGTATTACTGCACTGGATGGCATCCATTCGTTTACCACTCACGGTGGTGGGATGCAGTTACTTACTCTGGCTGTCATGGAAAATCTTTCGTGCCGCAGCGCCAGAAGCGCGTGAGCGTCCGCGCCCGATGACGCTAGTGGGCGGCATCTGTTTTCAGGCGGTGAATCCCAAAGCATGGCTGATGGTGACTAACGTGGCGCTGATGTACGCCAACAGCAACGGCGTCATCACAGTATTGCTAGGATTTGCTGCATTGAACTTACCTTGCATCCTGATCTGGGCCGCGATGGGGGATCGTCTGCGCAGTCATCTGCAAGTGGCGTGGAAACGTCAGGCGTTTAACAGTCTGATGGCACTGTCGCTGGTGGCCACCACAGCCTGGATGCTTTACGACGCGGTACTGCTGAGCTGAATTGCAGTGCACCCATAAAAAAGGCCGCTTGCGCGGCCTTATCATTATTCACGGCAATCAGGATTGCCTGGTTACTTCCCCACCACGTGCGCCGTCTCGCGGACTTCGTCGTTCGCCGCGTCTGGCGTAACGATCGGTGCGTAGTCGAGTTGCAGTACGCGGCTGGTTTCCGCCAGAATCTTCTCGGTCAGCGCTACGTCACCGTTCATCTTACGGCCCCAGGTTGGGATCACCGCGCGGATTTTGGTCTGCCACTCTGGTGAACGCATCTGCTCAGGGAAGGCTTTCGCCATCAGTTCCAGCATAATCGGCGCTGCAGTAGATGCCCCCGGCGAAGCGCCGAGCAGGGCTGAAATCGAACCATCTTCAGAGGTCACGACTTCCGTGCCTAAACGCAGTACGCCGCCCTCTTTCTCATCGTTCTTGATGATCTGCACGCGCTGGCCAGCAGTGACTAAACGCCAGTCTTCCTGTTTCGCCTGCGGCACATAAGCACGCAGCGCTTCCATTCGATCGTCATCGCTTTGCAGCACCTGATCGACCAGATATTTCACCAGGTCAAAACTCTTCAGGCCGACCTGCATCATCGGCAACAGGTTGCTGCCGTTCATCGCGCCGAACATATCCAGCAGCGAGCCCTGTTTCAGGAATTTGGTCGAGAAGGTGGCGAATGGGCCAAACAGCAGTACCTGCTTACCATCCAGCACACGCGTATCCACGTGCGGTACTGACATCGGCGGCGCGCCCACGCTGGCTTTACCGTACACTTTCGCCATGTGCTGCTGCACCACTTCTGGATTCTCGGTCACGAGGAAGGAACCGCCCACCGGGAAACCGGCGTAGCCTTTCACTTCCGGGATGCCGGATTTTTGCAGCAGTGGCAACGCCGCACCGCCCGCACCGATAAACAGCTGGCGCGTGGTCAGCAGGCGATTTTCACCGCTGGCCAGATTGTGTAGCGTCACTTGCCAGCGGCCATCGCTCAAGCGCTTGATATCACGCACTTCCTGACGCAGACGTAGGCGGAAATTGGCTTTCTTCTGTAAAGAGGCAATCAGTTGACGCGTCACTTCACCGAAGTTGACGTCGGTGCCCATTTCGGTCCAGGTGGCCGCCACTTTCTGTTTGCTGTCACGGCCATTCATCACCAGCGGAATCCACTGGGTGATCTGGTCGCGATCTTCTGAATAGTTCATGCCACGGAACAGGGTACTTTTTTGCAGCGCCTGGAAACGTTTGCGCAGGAACTCAACGTTATCGTCGCCCCAGACGAAGCTCATGTGCGGCGTACTGTGGATAAAGCTTTTTGGATTGCGCAGGTTGCCTTTCTGAACGTGGTACGCCCAGAACTGACGAGAAATCTGGAACGATTCGTTGATCGCCACCGCTTTTGCAATGTCGATGCTGCCATCCGCCTTCTGCGGCGTATAGTTCAGCTCGGCCAACGCAGCGTGACCGGTCCCGGCATTATTCCAGCCATTGGAGGATTCCACCGCGACATCGTCGAGGCGTTCCACCATCTCAATCGACCAGTCCGGCTCCAGATCCTGCAGCCATGCGCCAAGGGTGGCACTCATCACGCCTGCGCCGATCAGCAGTACGTCGACATCCTTTCGTTCCTGAAGGTTTGCGCTATCCATACCAGCGGCGGCGAGCGCCAGGTTTACCGCAGTAGTACTCATGAGGCGACATCTCCTCTCTCTGTTGACCTGAAGTTCAACAGGTTCGCAGGCGAAACAGCCACGCTTCTTTCGAGCGCGTCGCGCTATTTCTCAAAGGTTAAGACTCAGGTTTAAGTCAGGGGACGATAACGGTTAACTGCACGTTATGCATATGCATTTGAATATAACATTCTCGTATCGGAATTAAACGTTTGTTTATTTTTTAAAGGCCGAAATGATTCAGCATAAGAATTAATCAGCTCGACCCCGCTGTCATAAGGGATTTTTATCCCTTAATCAGAGGGTTATGGTAATGCAGTTGTTGCGATATTGTGAGAGGAATGCACAGGGTAATGTTCGGAGAGTGAGCGGCATCACACTTTAAGTGTATGATTAATATCAATTTGTAGTGGATTGATTTTTTATGCGGTTTTTTATGTTGCGTGATATTTCCCCAGATCGTGTAAAACTAATGTTACATTTCTGTGAGTATTAAATTTTCGCCGCGTCAGACAGTGGTCAGAGGAAAAAAGCATTACGCGGCGGTGGGGATCACTGCTTAGCGAGGCGACGCCATGCAAAGCGGATGACAAAAAATTCAATCGCGCCCAGCAGCAGGAACCACAGGCAAAACACGATAGTGTAGAGCTGATTCAGGTCCTGCAAATGCAGCATCTCCTGAATCCGTCTGGATAATTCCAGGCCGAATTGCGGCGCGGGCAACAGCAGCGCGGAGAGAAAGCCCAGCAGCAGGGTTCCGCCAGGGATAATCAGCGTTTCAAACGGGTTTTTCATCGCAGGTTTCCTATCAATTAGCGCGGGCATTAGCGCATAAAAGCGTGCTGGCGTGCAATCCCTGTGCCGGGTCACCCTAAGAAAATTCTTCTATTCCATCCACTTAGCGTCATAAATAGCGCAAGTTAAGAGTTATAGCCTTTGCTATACTTAAATCCATGATTTTACTGTCTTTTTTTTGGTGATTTTGCGTGCTAGACTGCGCGCACTTTTTCATTACTGAACAATAGATGCGGAAAATCGCTCGCTTGAAGGCATTTTTCGCGGCATTGATTGAAAACCCATGACATTTATCGCAACTCTGATTCTGGCCTTTGGTATGTCGATGGACGCTTTCGCCGCAGCACTGGGCAAAGGCGCGTCGCTGCATCGCCCGAATTTCAAAGAAGCGCTGCGCACCGGCCTGATCTTTGGTGTGATTGAAATGCTGACGCCGCTGATTGGCTGGGCGATTGGCCTGGCGGCCAGTCGCTACATCATGGCATGGGATCATTGGGTGGCCTTTGCCCTGTTAACCGTTCTTGGCGGCCGCATGATGATGGAAGGTTTCCGTCAGACGGCGGATGAACCCTGCGAAGCACCACAGCGTCATGGCTTTATGGTCTTAGCATTGACCGCGGTGGCTACCAGTCTTGATGCGCTGGCGGTGGGCGTCGGCCTGGCATTCCTGCAGGTGAATATTGTGCTTACCGCGCTGACCATTGGTGCCGCTACCACCATCATGGCCACGACTGGCGTGATGGTGGGTCGCTTTATCGGTCCGGTGATGGGTAAATGGGCTGAAGTGCTAGGCGGACTGGTACTGATCAGCATCGGCTGCACCATTCTGAATCAACATCTCAACCTCTTCGGCTAACTCGGGCATCAGCATTAACCCTCTTTTTTGTGATCTGGCTCAAATTTATTTGCGTGAAAAACGCGCGTTAGTTATACTTTTCGCGTAATTCTTCAACAAATTTTGAGCCAGGTAGCCAATGAAACGCTTCTTCCGTTACGTGTTCCGTACCTATGTTGAGACCTTCAAGCATGTACCGCCCGGTGCGCTGAACTAAGTACGACAAATACCCTCGATAATCGCGGTCAGGGAACGACCTGTGGTTATCAATGATTTTCTTATCTCTCCCATCTATTTATTCCTCGAATCTACCTCCTATCAATGGTTTAGTGCCACTAACCATCAGTTTTGGATCTGGCTATAGCCTGATGTTATACCCCGCTACCAAACAAGCATTCGTCACCTCTTAACCCGCATGGAATAGTCGATTCAGACCCTCTAACCCGTCTGAAACGAGAAACATCATGCTGATCCCACAACCCTATTTATTGTTCCTTGGCGATGTCACCGACCCACTGGCTGCTAAAACCGCACGCGGCATTCACGTCTGGCGCCCAGAGCAGTGCGTTGGTGAAATTAAACTGCCTGGCTGCACCGTTAGCTTAGGTCTGGACGTGCTCGATATCGTCACGGCGAAAGAACGTGGCGCGAAAACGCTGGTACTGGGCACCGCCAATGCCGGTGGTTATCTGCCGGAGCACTGGCTCGATACCGTTAAAGGTGCGATCAAAGCAGGCATGAACGTGGCGAGCGGCTTGCACCATCGCCTGGTGGATGAGCCAGAGCTGGTGGCGTTAGCCCAGGAGTTTGGCGTTGAGCTGTTTGACCTGCGCCATATGCGTCCAAAACTGAATGTTGGCAGCGGTAAAAAGCGTACAGGTAAGCGTGTACTTACTGTCGGTACGGACTGCTCAGTTGGCAAGATGTACACCTCGCTGGCGCTGGAAGCGGCAATGCGTGAACGCGGTATGAAGGCGGATTTCCGCGCCACCGGGCAAACCGGCATTCTGGTTGCTGGTGAAGGCATCGCGATTGATGCGGTGATTGCCGATTTCATCGCCGGTGCTGTAGAAGCCCTGTCACCCGCCAATGATGCTGACCACTGGGATATCGTTGAAGGTCAGGGCTCGCTGTTCCATCCTTCTTATGCGGGCGTCAGCATGGGCCTGATTCACGGTGCGCAGCCGCACTGGCTGGTGATGTGTCACGAAATGGGCCGTCCGCACATGCGTCATTTACCGCATCAGCCGATGGTGAGTTTGAAAGATTGCGTGGAGGCCAACCTGCGCGCGGCCGATGTCACCAGCGATAATGTGCAACTGGCCGGTTTTGCCATCAACACCTCCAACTACAGCGAAGAAGAAGCTCGCGCCTATTGTGCGGAAGTTAGCGCCGAATTCGGCGTGCCGGCCACCGATCCGGTGCGTTTTGGTATCGCGGATATCGCCGCCCTGCTGCAGGAGCGTGGCTAAGATGCGGCGCATGCAGATTGAAGTGCTGGAGCTGCCTCTGGCGCGTCCTTTCGCTATTTCGCGTGGCACGCGTACCGCCGTCACTGTCATTCGCGTCACGCTGGAGCAGAACGGCTTTATTGGTCGTGGCGAGTGCACGCCGACACCGCGTTACGATGAAACACCAGATAGCGTCGAGGCGCAGCTGGAAGCGATGCGTAAGGATGTCGAAGCGGGCTTAAGCCGAATCGATCTGCAAAGCCGTTTATCTGCCGGTTCAGCGCGTAATGCGCTGGACTGTGCGCTGTGGCGTCTTGATGCCGCACTGGCGAAGCAGACGCTGTGGCAGCAGTGCGAACGCACTGCACCGCCATCGGTGATCACCGCCGAAACGTTAAGCCTCGACTCCATCGAAAACATGGCAGCTGCCGCCGCTGACGCGGTATCGCGTGGTGCCATCCTGCTGAAAATCAAACTGAATCGTGAAGAGATTTTAGAGAAGGTGGCGGCCATCAGAAAGGCTGCGCCACGTGCCACCTTGATCATTGACGCCAACGAAGCCTGGTCGGGCGTCGATCTGCAAAGCCTGCTTATCGCGCTGCAAGCGTACAACATCGCCATGGTTGAACAGCCGCTGCCTGCCGGACAAGACCAGGATCTGCAACGGTTTAACCACCCGATCCCGGTGTGCGCCGATGAGAGTTGCCACACGCGTGAAGACATCGCCGAGCTGCGTAATCGCTACGAGATGATCAACATCAAGCTGGATAAGTGCGGCGGCCTGACCGAAGCCTTAGCGATGGTCGAAGAAGCGCAAAAGCTGGATATGCGTCTGATGGTCGGCTGCATGCTGGGCTCCTCACTCGCAATGGAAGCTGCGCTGCCGGTGGCGATTGCTGCAGAACACGTGGATCTCGATGGCCCCATCTGGCTGGCCGCCGATAGCTCACCCTTCCTTTCCTACGCTCAAGGCCGAATCTGGCTGTAACCGCAAGAGGCAACGATGACGGACACTTTACTTACCCCCAACGCCGCCAGCGTTGCCGGTCCCGCGCCGGTACTCGCGATACAGGATCTTAGCGTCTCGTTTCGCGGCCGCAGCGGCGTAAATCAGGCACTGAAAGGCATCAGCTTTGCCATTTATCCCGGTGAAGTCGTCGCCGTTGTCGGTGAAAGCGGCTCGGGCAAATCGGTCACTTCGCTGGCGGTGATGGGCCTGCTGGCCGCTTCAGGCCGTATCGATCGCGGCAGCATGCAGTTCCGCGATCGTCAGGGTAAAGCCCACACGCTGGAAACGCTGGATGAAACCCAACGCCGCACCTTGCGCGGGCGCGAAATGGCGATGATTTTTCAGGAGCCGATGACCTCGCTCAACCCGGTACTGCGGGTGGGCGATCAGTTGACGGAAGCACTGCGTGACCATCAGATGTGCGACAAAGCCGCTGCGGATGCGCGTGCGCGGGCACTGCTGCGCCAGGTGCGCATCGCCGATGTCGATCGCGTGCTGAAAAGCTACCCGCACTCGCTGTCGGGCGGCATGCGCCAGCGCGTGATGATTGCGCAGGCGCTGGCGTGCGATCCACAGCTGCTGATTGCCGACGAACCCACTACCGCGCTGGACGTCACCGTGCAGGCGCGCATTCTGCACATCCTGCGCGACCTGCAACGCGAGAAGCAGATGGCAGTGCTGTTTATCACCCATGACATGGGCGTGGTGGCGGAAATTGCCGACCGCGTGGTGGTGATGCTGCGCGGCGAAGTCGTGGAACAGGGTACGGTCGCGGACATCTTCAACGCGCCACAGCATCCTTATACCAAAGCGCTGCTTGCTGCTGTGCCGAAACTGGGCGACATGCGTGAACAATCCTGGCCGCAGCGCTTCCCACTGTTGGGTGCCACTCAGCCCGCCGATAGCGGTGAACAGCGCACCGCCCGTTATGACGAAACGCCATTGCTGGATGTGCGCGGTTTAAAAGTCTATTACCCGATTCGCAGTGGCATCTTTTCAGCCCTGACCCATCAAGTGCATGCGGTGGAGCAGATCGACTTCAGCCTGTGGCCGGGTGAAACCCTGGCGATTGTGGGTGAGAGCGGCTGCGGCAAATCCACTACCGGCCGCGCGCTGATGCGCCTGATCAAGAGTCAGTCTGACAGCATTCATTTCCAGGGCAATGAAATCGCTAATCTGAAAGAGGCGGAGTTTCAACCGCTGCGCCGCGAAATCCAGATGGTATTTCAGGATCCCTACGCCTCTTTAAACCCGCGTCTGACCGTGGGCTTCACCATTGCCGAGCCGCTGCTGCTGCACGGTCTGGTGAAATCGCTGGAAGAAGCCACGCCGCAGGTTGAAGCCTTGCTGAAAAGCGTTGGTCTGTTGCCCGAACATGCCACGCGTTATCCCCATGAGTTTTCCGGCGGCCAGCGCCAGCGTATTGCGATTGCCCGCGCCATGGCCTTGAAACCGAAAGTCATCATCGCCGATGAGGCCGTCTCGGCACTGGATGTCTCGATCCAGGCGCAGGTGGTGAACCTGATGATGGACCTGCAAAAGCAGACTGGTGTCGCGTGGATTTTCATCTCGCATGACATGGCGGTGGTGGAGCGTATCGCTAACCGCGTGGCGGTGATGTATCTCGGCCAGATTGTCGAGCTTGGCCCGCGTCAGTCGGTGTTCAACCAACCGCAACATCCCTATACCCAACGTCTGCTGGCCTCGGTGCCGGTGGCCGATCCACAGAACCGTCAGACCCGTACTTTCGAAGATAGCGAAATTCCTTCGCCGCTGCGCAAGTTGGGCGAAACGGTCACCAAACCCCGTTATCGCCAGGTTGCACCGCAACACTGGGTCGCTGACGACATTGCATCGCGCTAACGCTCAATACCAGGAGATTTCATGAAAACCCTTTTTCGCCGTTCGTCACTGGCTTTTGGCTTGACCCTCGCGCTGGCTGCCGCCGCGCAGGCGCAGGATCTGCGTATTTCGATGTATGCCGATATCACCGGTCTCGATCCACACGATACCTCGGATAACGTCAGCTATTCGGTGCAGAGCGGTATCTTTGAACGCCTGTTCCAGTTCGATGCGCAGATGAAGCTGCAACCCTGGCTGGCGACCGGTTATACCAATAACGACAACGCCACCGAATTTACCCTGACGCTGCGTAAAGGCGTCACTTTCCAGGACGGCACGCCGTTTGATGCTGAAGCGGTCAAGGCCAACCTCGATCGCCTCGCCGATCAGACCAAAGGCCTGAAGCGCAACAGCCTGTATAAGATGATTGCCAACGTCACGGTGCTGGCGCCGGATCAGGTGAAAATTGACCTTAACCAATCCTTTGGTGCTTTCATCAACACCCTGGCACACCCGTCAGCAGTGATGTGGAGCCCGGCGATCCTCAAACAATACCCAGAGGAAGCGCAGCTGCGCCTGCATCCAGTTGGCACCGGTCCGTTCAAGTTTGTTGACTGGCAACCGGGCAAGGCCGTTTCACTGGTGAAGTACGATGGCTACTGGCAGAAAGGCTGGCCGAAGGTGGATAAAGTGACCTTCTCGCCAAGTCCGGAAGATGCCACGCGCGTTGCCGCATTGAAATCAGGACAGGTGGATGCGATCTGGCCGCTGCCGTCGGATCTGATCGCGACTGTGCAGAGCGACAGCAAATTAGCGATCCAACGCGATCCGAGTATTTATCTCTACTACATGGCGATCAACACCCAGCACAAACCATTGGCGGATGTGCGCGTGCGTCAGGCGATCAACTACGCCATCGACCGCAATCTGTGGCTGAAAGTGGCGTTTGCTGGCATGGGGAAACCCGCTTCATCCGCGATGCCGGAAGGGGTGCAGTTCTACCAGAAACAGAGCGAACCGAATTATCACTACGCCCCGGATGAAGCCAAAGCCTTGTTGAAAGCTGCCGGCTATCCGAACGGTCTGGATCTGAAACTGTGGACCACCAACACCACCGCCAGCGTGCGTGCGGCGCAGGTGCTGAAAGCCCAGCTGGCAACGGTGGGCATTCGCGCCACGGTGACGCCAATGGATTCCGGTACCCGTAACGCCAAGCTGTGGGGCGTTAAGGATCCTAAAGCAGCCGAATTCGACCTCTATTACGGCGGCTGGTCAACTTCGACCGGTGATGCGGACTGGGCGCTGCGCCCGCTGTATGCCACCGAATCCTGGGTACCGACCTCGTATAACGTTTCGTACTTCAGCAATCCGGATGTGGATAAAGCCATTGCTGGTGGGTTAGCCACCGCCGATCCGGCTAAGCGCGGTGAAGCCTATGCGGAAGCCCAGAAAATACTGTGGAAAGATGCGCCCGTCGCCTTCCTCGGCACGCCAGATAACCTGGTGGGCAAGCGCAGCAACCTGACCGGCGTATCGATGCTGGCAGATGGCAACTTCCTCTACACCCAGGCGGCATTTAAGTAAGGCAGGGCGTTAATCCCTCACCCTAACCCTCTCCTGCAAACGGGAGAGGGCGTCCCCAATTTAAAGGAAGCGCATGTTCGCATACATCATTCGTCGGCTGCTGGAGATGATCCCTGTCCTGCTGGTGGTCTCGCTGCTGGTGTTCGGTTTTATTAAGCTGCTACCCGGCGATCCGGCGCGCATTTACGCCGGTCCAGACGCCCCGATCGAAGCGGTCGAAGCCGCGCGCCAGCATCTCGGACTCAACGATCCGCTGCCGCAACAATACGTTAACTGGATCGGTGGGCTGCTACGTGGCGATCTCGGCGTCACTTACCGCACGCAACAGCCGGTGCTGCAAGTGATCAAACAAGGCTTTATGCCAACCCTGTGGCTGGCGCTGGCGGGCTTTGCCTGGTCGGTAATCCTCGGCCTGTTTCTCGGTGTGCTGGCCGCACTGAAGCGCGGTAAATGGCAGGACTGGACATTGATGAGCGTCGCCGTCGGCGGCATCTCAATGCCCACTTTTTGGTTGGGTCTGTTGCTGATCCAGTTCGTTGCCATGCCCTTTGGCCTGTTCTCGGTGAGCGGGTTCAACAAGGCCAGCGACATTATTCTGCCCGCTATTACGCTCGGCTCTTCTGTAGCAGCCGTAATGGCGCGCTTCACTCGTTCCGCCTTCCTCGAAGTGGCGCAGGAAGATTATGTGCGCACTGCCAAAGCCAAAGGGCTGCGCAATCGGCTGGTGACGTGGAAGCACGTAATGCGTAATGCCCTGATCCCCGTGATCACCATGCTCGGCTTGCAGTTCGGTTTTCTGCTCGGCGGATCGATCGTGGTGGAGAGCGTCTTCAACTGGCCCGGTTTGGGCTGGCTGTTGATCGAGTCGATCAAAGCGCAAGATCAGCCGGTGATTCAGGCGCTGGTGATGCTGTTCGTGTTTGAATTTATTGTGATTAACCTGCTGGTGGATCTGCTATATGCCGTGGTCAATCCAGCCATTCGCCTGCGACAGGAGTCGTGATGAGTACAGAATCTCTCTCTGCCGCAACACCACAAACCATCCGCTCGCCGTGGCGCGATTTCCTGCACGCCTTTGTGCGCAATCCGCTGGCGCTGGTCTCCGGCGGTTTTGTATTGCTGCTGGTGATTGTGGCGATCTTCGCGCCCTGGCTGGCACCGTGGGATCCGATGGCACCGGACTGGATGGCCTTATCATCACCCCCTTCAGCGGCACACTGGATGGGTACTGATGATCTGGGACGCGACCTGTTGAGCCGCATCATCTACGGTGCACGCATCTCGCTTTACGTCGGCGTACTGTCGGTGACGCTGGGCATGGTGGTAGGCGTGCTGCTCGGCTTGCTGGCGGGCTATTACGGTCGCTGGATTGACATGCTGATCATGCGCGGTTCCGACGTGCTGTTTGCCTTTCCCGGCATGCTGCTGGCGATTGCAGTGGTGGCGATTCTCGGTCCGGGACTGAATAACGTGATTATCGCCGTGGCGGTGTTCAGCGTGCCGGTCTTTGCCCGCATCGTGCGCGCCTCGACGCTGTCGCTCAAACAGGCTGCGTATGTCGAAGCGGTGCGCTGCGCCGGTGCGCCCGATCGCGTGATCCTGCTGCGCCACATTCTGCCCGGCACGCTCTCCAATGTGATTGTCTATTTCACCATGCGTATCGGCACCAGTATTCTAACGGCAGCGGGCCTCAGCTTTATTGGTCTGGGCCCGGAACCGGATGTGCCGGAGTGGGGAAATATCCTGGCGATGAGCCGCAGCATGATGATGGGCGGTTTATGGCACGTCAGCGTGTTCCCCGGCCTGGCAATTTTCATTACTGTGCTGGCGTTTAACCTGCTGGGTGATGCGCTGCGCGATACGCTCGATCCCAAACTGAAGAGCTAAACATGGATTTTCAACAACTGCAGCGCGATCTACTGCTGCAACGCTGGCGCACTGAACGCCAGCTCGGGCAACCACGAAGTGCTTGTGGTGCCACCAATCGCATCAGCGATGTGCCCGGCGTGCGCGTAGGTCATCACACGCTGGCAGACGGTGAGAGACAAACCGGTGTGACGGCGATTGTGCCGCCGGGCGATAACCTGTTTCTCAAGCCGTTACCCTGCGGCGCGGCGGTCTTTAATGGCTTTGCCAAGCCCGTCGGGTTGGTGCAAATCGAAGAGTTGGGCGTGCTGCAAACGCCGATCTTGCTCAGCAACACGCTGGCAGTCGGCACGCTGTTTACCACACTGGTGCGTGACGCCATCAGCCGTAACCCGGAGTTGGGTCGCAGTTTGCCTACCGTCAATCCGCTAGCGCTGGAGTGCAACGACGGCTGGCTGAATGACATTCAGGCGCTGGCCGTTACCGAAGCCATGGCGCAGGATGCGCTCGATTCGGCGCAGGCCGATTTCGCCCGTGGCAGCGTCGGTGCCGGACGTGGCATGAGCTGCTTCAGTTTGAAAGGCGGGATTGGCAGCGCATCGCGCTTAATTCC
Source organism: Pantoea folii (assembly GCF_056678875.1). Lineage (NCBI taxonomy): Bacteria > Pseudomonadati > Pseudomonadota > Gammaproteobacteria > Enterobacterales > Erwiniaceae > Pantoea > Pantoea folii. The sequence continues at coordinate 32,824 of NZ_JBWXON010000019.1, forward strand.
GTCACTGAATGCCACATTGGGCGTGCTGGTGCTGGCTAACTTTGGGGCACTGAATGCGTTCACGCTGGATGGTGTGCGCATGGGTGACATGATTGGGCCGCTGCTGCCAGAATTGGCACCGCAGCGCGATGCCGGCTCCATCATCATTATCATGGCCACCGATGCGCCGCTGGATGCGCGCCAGCTTAAGCGTATCGCTAAACGCGCCGGTGCCGGATTAGGCCGTTTAGGCAGTTATTGGGGACATGGTTCAGGCGATATTGCCGTGGCCTTCTCCACGCAAACGCAACCAAACCCGCCGGAAGATGCGGCACTGGAACCGCTGCTTGCCGCCGCCGCTGATGCCACTGAACACGCGGTGCTGGATGCGCTATTAAGCGCCGAAGCGGTCACCGGTTTTCGCAGCCATCATCGTCCGTCACTGACGCAGGTGCTGGATGAATTGGCCAAACCGTAGGGCCGCCATTTATGGCGCCTCTTTCAGCAGCGCCTGTGTTCAGCTTGAATGCCGCCTCTGACGTTAAGTTAACCGTAATGTCGCCATTTTTGGCGCCTCTTACAGCAGCGCCTGTGGTCAGCCTGAAAGCGGCCTGTGACTCACTGTTCCCCGTAGGGTCGCCATTTATGGCGACCGTGTTCCAACCCGCACGGAATTTGCCTGACTTATGAAAATATTCATCTCTGCTGACATTGAAGGTATCGCGGGCGTGATGCGTCCGGAACAGTGCTCCCCCGGCCATGCGGAATACCAGCTGGCACGTGGACTGATGGAGCAGGAGGTCAACGCCGCTATCGACGGCGCGTTTGCCGGCGGAGCCACCGAAGTGGTGGTGGCCGACAGCCATGCGCAAATGACCAACCTGCGCGCAGAAAACATCGATCCGCGTGCGCGCATGGTGCAAGGCAAGCCGCGTGGGTTATCGATGGTAGAAGGCATTGAGCAGCAGCCCTTCGATGGCCTGTTCTTTATCGGCTATCACAGCGCGGCGGGCGAACCCGGAGTGCTGGCGCACACCATTAACGGCCGTGCTTTTTGGCGCATCCATATCAACGGCAAAGTGATGGGCGAAAGCGACATCTACGCTGCCGCCGCCGCCGAACAGGGCACACCGCTCTGGCTGGTGAGCGGGGACGATCAACTGCAAGGCTGGATCACCGAACACTATCCGTCAGTGGATTACGTCTGTGTGAAACGCGCGATTTCCCACACCTGCGCGGAGTCCATTAGCCCGCAAGCCGCACAAAACGCCATTCGTGCCGCCGCTACTGCGGCGGTACAGCGTGCGCGCCAGGTCAGTACCACGCGTTTGACCGCACCTTATGAGATGCAGTTACAAGCCAGCAAACCGGTGCTCGCGGATTTGTTCAGTCTGATTCCCGGTGTAACGCGCATTGATGCGGTGACCGTGGGTTATCGCGCCGAGCAGATGGGCACATTGATCAGCCTGCTAAGTGCATTCTCCTATCTGGCGAGTACGCAGTCGTAATGTTGGTGCGCATGAAGGCGCACCCTACAGATGCTCGCAGGGTTGCCGTGGATGGCAATCAATAGATCAGCAATCACGTATCAACGCTTAGGCACATTATTGGCAGGTCGTACCGCATTTCCTGCTGGCTTTTGGTAACCTGCGCGCAATTTATATATAACAACGAGGCAGTCATGCAGCTCTGCAGTTTTTATCTTATTGACCAGGAAAGAAAAAGTTACGGAATCGTGCGGGAAGAGGGCGTGATTGACGTCGGTTCACGCCTCGGCGCGGCATGCCCGGACCTGAAATCTTTGTTACAACGCGGCGCAGTCAGCGACCTGGAAGCCTTTAGCTCACTGCCGGCTGATCACCCGTTCAGCGCAATTCGCTTTCTTCCGGTAGTGGAAAATCCTGGAAAAGTGTTCTGTGTCGGCATGAACTACGTGGACAAGCGTAAAGAGTTTGCCGAGACTATTGAAGCGCCGACGCTGTTTGTGCGTTTCGCGGATTCCCTGGCGGGGCATGAGCAGCCGTTGTTGAAACCGGCCACCACCCAGGAATTTGATTACGAAGGCGAACTGGCCGTCATCATCGGTAAGCCGGCCTATCAGGTTAAAGCGGCCGATGCGCTGCAACACGTTGCCGGTTACAGCTGCTTTATGGATGCCACCGTACGTGACATGCAGTTCACCTGGTTTACCGCCGGAAAAAACTGGCAGCAGACTGGCGGTTTTGGTCCGTGGATGACCACCTCAGATGAGATCCCCGATCCGCAGCAGTTGGCGATCAAAACCTGGCTGAATCAGCGTGAAGTTCAGAACGACACCACCGCCAGCATGGTGCATCCGGTGGCGAAGATTATTGAATACATTTCGGCATTTAGCCCGCTGTCAGCAGGCGATGTGATCATCACCGGTTCACCGGGCGGCGTTGGAAAAAAACGCACGCCACCGCTGTTTATGTTTCCCGGCGATGTGATTGAAGTCGAGATCGAAAAGATTGGTCGTCTGCGCCACACAGTGGTTTAAAGAAAAAAGGCTGCCATTTATAAAAATGGCAGCTTTGACAGATGTGTGTTGAATTGACCAGACGACGACCGCTTAGCGCGTAAATCTCACTACGCGGCTGCGATTGAGCACCAGCCGCACCTTGTCACCTTCACGCGCGATCACAAAACGTTTCTCCCAGGGGCCATCCTGCGCGGTGGCGAGCACGCGATCGCTGCCCAGCGATTGCAAACTGGCATGAATCGCTGCCGGACCGATGCCCATTACCAGGCGATCGCCCTCAATCACCATTTCGCTGCGCCAGGCATGTGCAAACCAGCGGCCTTGCAGATGCTCAAGGCTGGCGCTGTCCGCCTCTACCGGCACAAAACGGCGTGGAGCATGACCAATCTCACCGACAATCGCTTCACCATCATGGCGTAGCTTGATCGGGAAAGTGCTGGAGAGCGACACTGCATCGCCATGAGGATCGGCGCGCCACAGCGTTTCACCGGCACCCAGCCAGGTCGCGGTCACACCCTGAATTTCCAGCCAGTCGGCGGCGTTTTCTGCCACGTATAAGCCCGCCGTCAGGTCGTGCCCTTTTTCCGGCAGCGTGCGATTCAGCAGCGCCGCCATCACCCGCAGTGCACTTTCTGAGGTCGCCACATCTTCACGGTTGGCAACAATCGCCACGCCCAGCTTCAGCTCCGGATGCAGCAGGAAATAGCTTTTATAACCCGCATGCGAACCGCCGTGACCGAACAGCGTCTGGCTGCCCAGCGTGGAACTGGTGATACCCAGCCCGTAGCCGCTGGTACGGCCGTCATTGAGATGGCGTGGCGCGCTCAGGCGTTGCAGCACGCCCGCGCCGGGTCCGCTGTCCGCCAGCAGACTTTGCAGCCAGCGCGTCAGATGATTGACGCTACCGGTCACACTGCCCGAGGCGGAAAGGTGTAATCCAGCGCTGGAGAGCTGCCACTGCGCGCCGTTTTGCCAGTAACCCGGCACCAGTCCCGGCACGATATCGAACCAGGTTTCCGGCGCGACCAAACTGATATCCAGCGGCTCGCAGATATATTGCTGCAGCAGATCGTTGAACAGCACACCTTTGGCTTTCAGCGCCTCTTCCACCAGGCGGTAGCCGGTATTGGTGTATGAAATCTCGCTGCCGGGCGGATAGCTGAGATCGCCTTCCTGTGCGACAAAATCCAGCAGATCAGCAGCGCTGGTGGCGTTGTACACCGACAAGCCGAGCAGCGACAGGGTTTCACGCACGTCGGGCAAGCCGCTGCTCATGTCCAGCGCCTGGCCGACAGTGATCTGGCCGTTGGCGCCTGTAAGCTGCGGCAGATGCTGCACCAGCTTATCGTCGAGTTGCAGATAGCGACGGCCCGGCCCGGTGACCAGCGCGGCAAACAGATGCTTGGTAATCGAGGCAAAACGCACCACGCTGTCGGCGCTAAACGGCGTTTGTTGCGCCAAATCGGCCAGACCGGCACAGTGTGTCGAGTGAATATGATGGGCATCAAACAGGACTATCGCACCACCCGGTGCGCTGGGCTGCTGCCAGCCTTGTGTTATCTGCTGCGCCACCTCGGCGGCCTGTTGCCAGTTCGCGGTCATACTGGTACCTCCAGCGTCATGCTGAGATCGAAAAGTGGTGCGATATCAGCAGACTGTTGCCCGTTCGCGGTCATGCCGGTTCCTCCAGCGTCATGCTGAGATCAAACAGTTGAGCGGTATGCGGATGCTGGATGCGCCGCGCGCGTAAATCCTCCGCGCTCAGCTGCTCCACCATCTCACCGTGCTGCATCACCCCAATGCGCTGGCACAGATGGGTCACCACCGCGAGGTTATGCGTCACCATAATGTAGGTGAGTTTGCGCTCAGTGCGTAGATCGCTGAGTAAATTCAGGATTTCCGCCTGCACCGACACATCCAGCGCCGAAGTGGGCTCATCCAGTAGCAGCACTTCCGGCTCGGCAATCAACGCGCGGGCAATCGCCACGCGCTGACGCTGACCGCCCGAAAGCTGATGCGGATAACGGAAACGCACAGCGGCCGGTAAGCCGACTTCGCTCAGCGCCTGGCTGATGCGCTGTTCCGCGCGATCCAGTTGATGCACCAGCAGTGGCTCATGCAGGATGCGGTCGATGGTCTGACGCGGATGCAGCGAACCAAACGGATCCTGAAACACCATCTGCACCTGGCGATAGAACGCGCGGCTGCGTTTGGCGCCCAGTTCCATGCCGCCAAATTTCATGCTGCCTTGCCACTCAGCATTGAGTCCGGCGAGGGCGCGCAGAATGGTGGATTTGCCTGAACCACTTTCGCCGACCATGCCAAAGCTTTCGCCGTTGGCGACCGCGAAGCTGACGCCTTTCACTACCTGATGCGCACCAAAGGCGATGCGCAGGTTATCGATTTCAATCATGAAGCTGCCTGTAAATTCTGTGCGTTCGTTGAACGGTACGCATCCAGCGGGCGTAGAGTTGGACAACCGCGTTGAGGGGCATTGCGCTATTCCCGCCACGCCGCATCGCGCTGTAATACCGGTAAACGCTCGCGCGGATGTTTTAACGAAGGCAAACAGGCCAGTAAGCCGCGCGTATACGGATGCTGAGCCTGCTGTAACTGCCCGGCGTCCAGCAATTCGACAATGCGCCCGGCGTACATCACCGCCACGCGATCGCAAAAGTGCGACACCAAAGGCAGATCGTGGCTGATCAGGATCAACCCCATGCCGCGCGCGGAAACCAGATCGTCAATCAGCTTGAGGATCTCTGCCTGTACCGTGGCATCCAGCGCGCTGGTGGGCTCATCGGCGATCAGCAGTTCCGGATCCGGTGCCAGCATCATGGCAATCATCACGCGCTGGCCCATCCCGCCGGAAACTTCATGCGGATAGCGTTTAGCCACGGCGGCAGCATCACGAATTTTCACCTGCTCCAGCAGATCAATCGCCGCCAGCATTGCCGCTTTACGGCTGCCGCCTTTGTGCTCGCGCCAGGCTTCTGCGATCTGCTGGCCAATGGTCATCACTGGATTGAGTGAATATTTTGGGTCCTGCAGGATGAAGCCCACGCGTTTGCCGCGAATTTGACGCAGCACTTTTTCACTGGCGCCGCGCAGATCGATACCGTCAAAACGCAATACGTCGGCGGTTACTTCGGCATTACCCGGCAGGAGCTGCATCAAACAGCGTGCGGTCAGCGACTTGCCCGATCCGCTCTCGCCAACAATGGCAAACTTCTCGCGGCCCACGCTGAAACTCACGCCGCGTACTGCTTCAAAGGTTTCCGTGCGACTGCGAAAGGCAATGCGCAGGTTTTCAATTTCCACCAGCATTTAGCGCTCCTTAGGATCCAGCACGTCGCGCAGACCGTCGCCGAGAAAGTTAAATGCCAGTGAGGTCAGGAAAATGGCGATACACGGCATCAGCGGCACCCACCATTCGCTGAACAGGAAGCGGCGCGCGGTGGCAATCATGGTGCCCCATTCAGGCGACGGCGGTTGCGCGCCCATCCCCAGGAAGCCAAGGCTGGCGGCGGTGATGATGATGGAACTCATATCCAGCGTGACGCGCACAATCAGGCTCGGCACGCACAGTGGCATGATGTGGCGCAGGATGATGCGCAACGGCGAGGCACCGGTGAGTCGGCTAGCGGCGATAAAATCGCTGTGGCGGAACTGCATGGTTTCGGCACGCGCCAGACGCGCATACGGCGGCCAGGCGGTTAAGGCAATCGCCAGAATCGCGCTCTCCACGCCGGGTTTCAGCGCGGCCACAAACGCCAGCGCCAGAATCAAACGCGGGAAGGCGAGGAAGATGTCGGTGATACGCATCAGCGTCTTATCCACAATCCCACCGGCATAGCCCGCGATACAGCCAATCAGCAGGCCGAGCGGGGCGGTGAGCAGCACCACGGCGATCACCATGCCAAGCGTGGTGCGTCCGCCATAGATAATGCGCGTCCAGACATCGCGGCCCAACTCATCGGTGCCGAGCCAGTGTGCGACAGAAGGAGCCGCCAGACGGTTTTCCAGATGCTGTGCGCCTGGGTCAAACGGCGTCAGCCACGGTGCAAACAGCGCCAGTAATAGCATGACGGCGATGACCGCTAATCCTGCCATTGCCAGCGGGTTGCTGCGCAGGCTGAGCCACAAGCGATAGCGTCGGCCCCACACCGCCTGACGGCGATTGGCTGGCGTATCGTCCAGCAGCCAGTCACGAGAGAAGAAGATCATTTTACGCGTGGGTCCCAAAGTCGATAAAGAAGGTCAGCCAGCAGATTCAGCAGCACATATACGGTGCCGACCAGCAGCGTGGCACCGACCACCGGGTTCATGTCGGCGTTCATCAGCGAGGTGGTGAGATACTGGCCGAGGCCGGGCCATGAGAAGACGTTTTCGGTGACGACCGCGCCCTCCAGCAATCCGGCGTAGGTTAGCGCCAGCACCGTCACCAGCTGCACCGCCACGGTAGGGAAGGCATGCCGCCAGATCACCCGGCGCGATGACAGCCCTTTCGCACGCGCAGTGATCACAAATTCACCGCTCAAGGCATTGAGCATAAAGGTGCGCGTCATGCGCGTGATGTAGGCCATGCTGAAGTAGGCAAGGATCAAGACCGGCTGCGCCATGTGTGCCAGCGCATCCCAGAAGGCATCCGTTTCACCGGCGAGCAATGAGTCGATGGTGAGAAAGCCGGTGACCTGCGGCACCATATCCTGCCAGATGATATCTTGCCGCCCTGGCCCCGGCGCAATGCCGAGCACGGCGTAGAACACCAGCAGGCTCAGCAGCGCCAGCACAAACACCGGTAGTGAGTGTCCAGCGAGGCACACCACGCGAATGGTCTGATCGACCCACGTGCTTTGGCGCACGGCGGCCCAGACACCCAGCGGAATACCGACCAGCGCGGCGATAATAATCGCGGCAGTCGCCAGTTCCATGGTCGCCGGGAAGAAGCGCGCAATATCGGTGGTCACCGGGTTTGAAGTGAGAACCGATTTCCCGAGATCGCCGTGCAGCAGTTGATTGAGGTAGTGGCCGAACTGAATGTAGAGGGGCTGATCCAGCCCCATTTCCAGGCGCACGCGATCCACCACGGACTGCGGTGCGTTATCGCCCACCGCCGCCAGCACCGGATCGGTAGGCATCACCCGGCCGATAAAGAAGGTCAGTACAGAAAGACCAAACAGCGTCAGCACCAGGCTTCCCAGGGTGCTGACGATTTTCTTCAGTAAAGGCATCAGGCTTTTTTCACCTGATCGTATGGCCACTGCTCCAGTACCGTCATGTGCACATCTGAGATGTTTTTGCCGCACGCGACATTTTTGGTCTTCTGCATCATGTAGATGAACGGACTTTTCTCGCGGCCCAGCAGCTGAATCTGCTGATAGAGGGCAATACGCTTCGCCGGATCCGGCTCGTGCAGTGCCTGCTCAGTCAGTTTGTTGAACTCTTCATCTGACCAGCTGCAGCGCCATGCCAGCGTGCGGCTGCGGGCATTTTCGCTGTTGTCGGTATTCACGCAGAAGGCTTCGGTGTTGGAGTTCGGATCGAAATAGTCCGCGCCCCACACGGTCAGCGCCAGCTGATGCTGACGCGCACGCATCTTGGTCAACACCTGGCGGTTTTCGGCGGCAATCAATGACACTTTTATGCCAATCGCGCCCAACTGAGTCTGGATCGCCTGAGCAATATCGGGATACGGCTGCATTGAGTAGTGGTCGAGGGTGATCTCAAATCCATCGGGATAACCCGCTTCCGCCAGCAGCGACTTAGCTTTTGCCACGTCTTTATGGAACGGGGTGTCGTCCAGCGCTGCCGGGAAGCCGCTCGGCAGGAAGCTTTGATGAGTAATAAAGCTCATCGACAGAATGTTCTTCTGGATGCTGTCGTAATCCAGCGCCCACTTCAGGGCTTGCCACACCTGCGGCTTTTTCAGGTATTCATTATTGGTGTTGCAGGACATCAGCATGATGGCTGACAGCGACTGATTCACCAGCGACACGTTGCTGTCGTTTTTCACCTGTAGTAGCTGCTCGGTGGTGAGATCGTAGGCGGCATCCACGTCACCTTTCTTCACCATCAGCGCCTGAGCAGCCGGGTCAGTGATGTGTTTCAGGATTACGCGCTTAATCTTGCTCTTATCGGCATACAGCGGGCTGAGTTCCAGGATCACCGTTTCACTGGCTTTCCAGGTACGCAGGGTGAAGGCACCCGAACCGGCGCTGTGCTGTTTCAGCCACGCGTTGCCGAAGTCGTTGTTCTGCTGGTTGGCTTCACAGGCCTTCTTCGACACGATGCTGCCGACCGTGGCAGAGAGGCAATACAGCAGGAAGGTTTCAGCCGCTGGTGCACCGAGTTTCATCTCCACGGTATGCGCATCTTTCGCCGTGACCCTCTGCGTCACATTGTCTTTAGTGAAGCCAAACTGGTTGATAATAAAGGCCGGGCTTTTATCCAGCTTGACGATACGTTCAATCGAATAGGCGACATCTTCCGCCGTCAGCGGTGTGCCGTCGGCGAATTTGGCTGCCGGATCGAGATGGAAGGTGTAGGTGCTGTTATCGCTGCTGACATCCCAGCTTTTTGCTAGCTGGCCGATCACCTTGTCGGCTTTTTGTGGATCGGGCGTGACCAGGCGCTGGTACATGTTGCCGCAAATCTGGCCGCCGGTGGCTTCAAAGCTTTCATGGGGATCGAGGCTGGTGATGTTGTCCAGCTGCATCGCCATCACGAACATACTCGGTGGCGTATCAGCGAAGGCGGTGTTGAGACTCAGATAGGAAAAAGCAGGGACGGCGGCGCATCCTGCGAGAAAACGTCTTCTGGTTACCATGACAACTCCAACTTATTGATTAATAAAATTAAATTTAGTTATTTTGCTGTTTTTTGTCTTGACTTTCCCGCTGTGCGAGAGGATTAATAATGGGATTAAGTCATTTGTTTCATGCGTGAAGCCTTGCCTCTTTTTGGTGCAATTTGCCCCGCCAGCAGGCAGCGCTTGCGCTTTCTCCTGAACATGGAATCGATACAACATGTCTGACATCTTCAACATTCCGGTCTTTGACGGTCACAACGATGTGCTCAATAAACTCTGGCAACACCATCAACCCAACGCGGTGCAGGCCTTTCTGCAGGGCACTGGACGCGGTCAGATGGACCTGCCGCGTATCCGTCAAGGAAATATGGTAGGTGGGATATTTGCCACCTGGGTGCCGTCTCACCCTCTGATTGCAAGAAGTGCGCCAGACCTCTCAGATTTTCCTCAGGAAATTATTGGCGCTGCGCGTGATGCCACTTATTCGATGCTGGCGTTGCTGTTGCGGATTGAGCAGGCCTCTGAGGGACAAGTGAAAATTTGCCGCAGCGTGCGCGATATTCGTGACTGCATGGCAAAGGGCGTGCTGGCGGTGGTGATGCACGTGGAAGGGGCCGAAGCGCTGGATACCCATGGTGAATTGCTGGATATCTTGTATGCCAGTGGCCTGCGAACATTGGGGCCACAGTGGAGTCGCCCGAATCAGTTTGGTGAGGGCGTACCGTTCCTGTATCCGTCATCGCCGGATGTCGGCAACGGCTTAACGGCGGCGGGCAAGCAACTGGTGCGCGACTGTAATCAACGCCGCATCATGGTTGACCTGTCGCACATGGATGAGAAGGGCTTCTGGCATACCGCAGAGATCAGCGATGCGCCGCTGGTGGCGAGCCACTCCAATGCACATGTCATCAGTGCGCAGTCGCGCAACCTTACCGATCGCCAGCTGGCGGCCATTAAAGAAACCCACGGCTTTGTCGGCGTGAACTTCGCCGTGCCGTTCCTGCGTGAAGATGGCGATCGTCATGCGCCGACTACCGTGGATGCCATCGTGCAACACGTGGAGTACCTGCTGGAGAAAGTGGGGGAAGATGGCGTCGGCTTTGGCTCCGATCTGGATGGCGCCACCATGCCAGGCGACATGAAAGATGTGGCCGGTTTCCCGCTGGTGGTTAACGCGCTGGCGGCTCGTGGTTATTCGCGCGAACTGCTGGAAAAAATTTGCCACGGCAACTGGCTGCGCGTGCTCGAAGCGACCTGGGGCGAGTAACGATGCGATTACGACACATTGAAGTCTTTCAGGCGATTGTGCAGACCGGCAGCATCAGTGCGGCGGCGCGATTGCTCAATGTGTCGCAGCCGAATGTCAGCCGTGTCTTGACGCACGCCGAGCAGCAGCTGGGTTTTGCCCTATTTGAGCGCCGTGCGCAGGGGATGGTGGTCACGGCCGAAGGGCGCCGCTTGCTGCCGGAAGTGGAAGACCTCTACCAGCGTTTGCAGACCATTACGCAGCTTACCGAACAGTTGCGGCGCGGCGAAGGGCAGATGGTGCGTGTCGGTGCTGCCCATGCCTTTGGCCAGATGGTATTAGCGCCTGCATTGGTCAACTGGCGGCAACAGGCGGCATCGGTGAGTGTGGAGCTGGTGACCGAGCATTTCAGCACGCTGTGCCAGATGATCATGGATAATCAGCTCGATTTCGCGCTGGTATTTGGTCAGCAGGTGGATGCGGACTTGCTGGCCGAGCCGCTGTTTCAATCGTCGATGGTGGCGTTGTTGCCGCAGCATCACACTCATAACGACCCCGCCACGCTGGAGTGGCTGTGCGCCAATAATCTGTTGATGATGCAGAATCAAGACCCGCTTGGGCGCGTGTTGCATCGCGCTTTGCGTGACAAAGGCCTGGACCCGGCGGTGTCGCTGTCGATCAAAACCTATTCGGTGATTGCCGATATGGTGCTGGCGGGCGGCGGCGTGGGCGTGGTGGATCTGTTTACTGCTTGCCGGTATGCCGACCAGTTAAAGTTGCTGCCGGTGGCACAGCCGCTGCCTTTTGAAGTGATGCTGATCAGCCGCCGCGATCAGCCGCAATCGCAGTCAACGTTGCAGCTGAAGCAGGTGATCCGTAATAAGCTGTGGGAGATCGCGCGGCAGTGTGAAACGCGGTTTTTTACGCTTTAACGACTTGCGCAATACATTACGCCGCTACCAAAGTTGTGCACTTTGTCGTAGCGGCGCGATTTATCGCGCTATTGACGACTTACACCCCATCTGTAATCGGTTTACGCACCAGCAGCAGATACGCCAGCGCACCCACCACGGTGACGCCTGCACAAATCATCAGCGCCAGGCTGAATGACTTGGTGGTATCCAGCACCCAACCGGTGATCACCGGCGCAAACGAGGCAAACACAAAGCTGGCGAAGTTCTGGATGCTGCCCACCGATGCCGTCATACGTGCGGTAACGTTAGCGTGAATCAAGCCCCAGCAAGATGTCCCGGCAAAGTGAATGCAGAACAGCGCCATGCCAATCAGCGTCACTGCACTGGCGGTGTCTGTTGCACGGGTGACGAAAGTGGTGAAGGCTGCAGACAGCAGCATGCCGCTGACAATCGATACCTTACGCACTTTCACTGCATCCATTCCACGACGCACCAAGGCATCTACCACATAGCCGTTCAGCAACATGCCCGCGGCGCCAAACAGGAATGGAATCGCCGCCAGCAACCCGGTGCTTTTCAGATCCAGATGATAGGTCGATTGCAGATAACCCGGCAGCCAGGCAATGTAGAGCCACGCGGTGTAGTTGATGCCGCTGAAGCCAATCATCATGCCCCACATGGTGCGCTGCTTGAACAAACCGCGCCATTCGGCAAAGCTTAGCGGCTCTTTGCGTGATGCCACGCTGCCCGCTTGCAGGTAGTGAATCTCTTCGCCGCTCAGTTGGCTGTTATCGCGATTGCGGTACATCAGATACCAGCCAATGGCGAGGAACATACCCAACACGCCGATGGTCACGAACATGCCGCGCCAGCCCATTACCAGCATCATCGCTGCCAGAATCGGTGGCGCAATCGACAGGCCAATCATCGACGCGGCGTTAAACATCCCCATCGGCATGCCGCGATCTTTGATGTTGAACCAGTCGTTGATCACCTTAACGCCGCACGGGTTCATCGGCGCTTCACCGATGCCCAATCCGATGCGCACCAGCACAAACTGGGTGAAGTTATGCACCAGACCGGCAGCGGCCTGGAACAGTGACCAGACAAACATGCCAAGCGCCAGCATGATGCGCGGTCCTTTCCGATCCAGCAGTGCACCACATGGCAGCTGCGCTAAGCCGTAAGCCAGCGAAAACGCCGACAGCAACACGCCGATCTCGGTGGCCGATAAACCCAGTTCTCCACGAATGGTCATATTGGCCACTGACAGCGAGCTACGATCGAGATAGTTGATGATGGCCGCAAACAGCAGCAACAACATGGCGGTAACCTGAATCTTCTTAATGCGCGGTGAGCGCACCACGTCACCGCGTGCCGGGACAAAGTCTTGCCCGTCTACTGCGGATGTTGGCGCGGCGTCACGGCCACGTGCAGATGTATTTTCCATTGCAACCTCCCAGGTATGGGGTCTTATCGTTATCGAGGGTTGGGGTCCTGCGGCAGCGAAACGGTGCTGCCACAACAGATTGCTTTGGAGACTAGAAGTAAACCGGTTGGGATGTTGCGAGGATGTTTCAGATTCGTGCGGGCGCTTCAGAATTGTGGTTTTTAATCGGTTTTTAATTGTACTGACGAATACAGCGAATCATCGACGATTTAGCTGTACCGAGATGGTTATGTAACGCGCACAGGGCTTCAACATCCCGGCGGCTAATTAGCGCAGTCAGAATCGCCATATGCTCCTCCAGTGCCACGATGTTACGTTGCTTTAAATCCGTTTCATCCCATTGATAATGCGAATGAAAAATCACTGAGATGATTTCCAGTGACTGATTGAAGAACGGGTTGTTCGCCGCCGACAGAATCAGCGTATGCATCTCTTTATCCAGCGCGGCGAAGTGGCGATAGTTACTGGCGATGGTGTCGCGCATGGCACGGTGACGATCCAGCAGGTCGCGCGCCTGAATCCAGCGCTCATCACTGGAGGGGAGGTTGAGAAAGCGGGTAAGTGCATGTGTTTCCAGCATTTCCCGCAGTTCGAACAGGTTTTCAGCGTAGCGTTGATCAAACTTTTTCATGCGCCAGTGACCCCGCTTCACCGGTTCCAGCAGGTCGTAACGCATAAACCGCAGCAGGAACTCTCGCACCACTACCGGACTGGCCTTGACCTGTTGTGCCAGTTGCAACTCACTAAAACTGTCGCCGGGCATCAGCTGACGCTGGTTAATCAGATTAAAAAACGCCTGTTCAAACAGACGCGCTTGCTGATCGATTGGCGGCGTTAACGCGCTAAAACCATCCTCTTCGCTGGGATCGCGCACGATAACGTAAGTTTCTTCAACTTTATCCAGTACGCCGCGCTCATGCAGATGCTGCAGGGTATGGCGCACGGTGGTGCGGCTGATATTGAACATTTCCGCCAGCGCGGCTTGCGGTGGCAGCGGAGATCGGATGTGGCGTTTAGCGATGCCTTCCAGCATTTGATTGATCACGTTCTGGCGTAAATTCAGGCTTCGGCTCATGCGCTTCTCCGGTTTTTTATTTATTAAAAACCACACAAAGCCCAAAAAAAGGGCGCTGCCTCACACTTCAGCATGTGCAAACGGCGCGGGTGGCTGATTTTCGCCAAAACTGCGACATCAGCACAGGAGAAGCCCATGACAACAATGAAAACCCTGGTGGTTGCCGAGCCGCGCAATATGGTGTGGCAGCAGCGTGAGAAACCAACTCCGGCCGAACAGGAGGTTGTGATTAAACCGATTGCCGCCGGGATTTGCGGCACCGATATTCATGCCTGGGCGGGCAATCAGCCGTTCTTTAGCTATCCACGCGTTCTGGGCCATGAGCTGTGTGGCGAAGTGGTGGAGCTGGGCTGTCGGGTAACGGATTTCAAAGTAGGGCAGCGCGTGGCGCTGATTCCCTATGTTTCCTGCCAGCAGTGCGATGCCTGTCTGAGTGGTAAAACTAACTGCTGCGAGAATATTTCGGTAATTGGCGTACATCAGGATGGTGGCTTCTGCGAGTTCCTCAGCGTACCCGCCAGCAACCTGTTAGCTGTTGATGATGTGGCGCCGGAAGCGGCGGCACTGATCGAGCCTTTTGCGATCAGTGCGCATGCGGTACGTCGTGCGGCGGTGGCAGCGGATGAGCAGGTGCTGGTGGTCGGTGCCGGACCGATTGGTTTAGGTGTAGCCGCGATTGCGGCGGCCGCGGGCGCGCAGGTAGTGGTGGCCGATACCAGCGAACCGCGACGTGCGCATGTCGCAGAAAAGCTGGGGCTCGCGACTCTCAACCCGATGGCAGAAGATTTCGAAACCACGCTACGTGCAGAGTTTGGTGGACGTCTGGCGGCAAAGGTGATTGATGCGACCGGCAACCCGGCGGCGATGAACGGTGCGGTGAAGCTGATTCGTCATGGCGGCACCATCGTGTTTGTCGGTCTGCACAAAGGGGATTTGGTGATCCCGGATATCGAGTTCCATAAACGCGAAACCACCTTGATGGGCAGTCGCAATGCCACACACGAAGATTTCGCGAAAGTGGGCGAACTGATGGCTTCGGGTCAGCTTCGTGCCGATATCATGCTGAATCGGCATTATGATTTTTCCACCCTGGCGGAGACCTTTGAGCCTGAGGTGATTAATAATCGTGAGCTGATCAAAGGTGTGATTCATTTCGCGAGGTAGTCGGTGCGCATTGCTGCGCACCAGACAAAACGCTAAGGGCCCGTCATGTCGCCATTTATGGCGACCACCCATCTCATGCCCGCAATGCGGCAAAAAAGTGCTCCCGCACTGCTTCGGCATCCACGCCGAGGCACAAACGTTGTGGGCGAAGTCCGGCAAACGGATCTTCACGTGAGGCGAGGGCGCTGAGACGTCGCACTGTCTGACCACGGCTGATGCCTTCCGTCACCACACGCACCGGTGCTTCGGTCACGGTAAACGCCTGCGGCAGGGCCAGCCAGGAGAGCGTCAACGTGTCATGCAGCGCCATGCCATCAAACCCTTCCTTTTGCAGACTGTACGCCAGATACGGACGGCATATCGCGCTGAGTACAGGCTGATTTAACTGCCGCACTTCATCGCCCGTAATCAGCACCTTGTGCGTCACATCGAGCGGTAATATCACCACCGGCAGCGCCGAGGCCAGCACTTGATCGGCGGCATGCGGATCTTTCCAGATATTGAATTCGGCAAACGGCGAGACGTTGCCGGAATGGCCGTCGGTGCCAAATGCGCCGCCCATGATCACCAGCTCTTTCACCAGCGGAATGATATCCGGTGCCTGATTGATGGCGCTGGCGATATTGGTCAGCGGACCAATCGCTACAATTGTGATGGTATGCGGCTGCGCACGCACACTATCAATAATGAACTGCACCGCGCTGGAGGCTTCTTCACTGTGTGAGTTCTCGAATGCATCCCCTAATCCATCCAGGCCGTGCAGCGTGGCGGGCGCAGAAGGCGCCAATGCCAGTGGCTGCGAGCAGCCACGATAGACCGGGGCCTCAATTCCCATCTTCTCGCAAAACAGCCGGGCATTTTTCACCGCCTGGCCGACCGCCACATTGCCAAACACCGTGGTAATCCCCAGCAACCGCTGCGTCCGCGCCGCATACGCCAGCGCAAAGGCATCATCCACGCCAATATCAGTATCAAAAATCAGGGTACGCATCGGGATCTCCAATTTTGTATAAATGGAAGTGAAGCAAAAATATCAAGATGATGAATGTGCTATAAACGCGAAAATTAATCAGGAGTAAGCATGATAATAAAATCGCTGATATTCATTGCGCCATCAGGTCAAGGCCAGCGTTATCAAGAACGCTGTGCTTTGCTCACCTTACTTGCTCTCTCAGAGATAGATAAAGCGGCAAATATGGGAATGACGCGAGAAGAGTTGCTGAAAGACCTTATCCAGGCCACGACGGGTTAACTCTCCGATATTGTCACTCCCGCTGCGCCAGCGTATTATCGTGCCGCTAAGGTGATGGCGTGCCACCTTCCCCAACCGCCGTTTTGGAAACAGACGGCTGATGACGCCTGACAACACTCTTATCCCTGCGCGGGAGACGGCGGTGTGTCAGGCGTTTTTCTGTCCTGCCGCGGCCCTGCGCGTAACTCATTTCAGGAGCTCCAAATTATGGTGAAGTCGTTATTGGCTGTTGTGCTCGGTGGTGCTGTGGGCTGCTCGCTGCGCTGGCTAATTTCCCTTCGTTTCAATGCCTTATTCCCAAATCTGCCTCCGGGCACACTTATGGTGAATCTGGTTGGCGGGTTTATCATCGGTGCCGCATTGGCGTTTTTTGTCCGCAATCCGCATATTGACCCTTTCTGGAAACTGCTGATTGTCACTGGCTTATGCGGCGGTTTGACCACCTTCTCAACCTTTTCAGCGGAAATTGTCGGCTTGCTGCAAACCGGTAAATACCTCTGGGCAATGTCGAGCGTCATGGTCCACGTGGTGGGGTCTGTGCTGATGACTTTCGCCGGTTTTGCGGTCGTCAATTTGCTGGGATAAAAGCCCTGCGCATCACGGGCTTGAAATAACTCCTAAGAGGTAGATACTGGTCGGTGTTCTGTGTGCGTGACACGCAGAACCTGTCACCGATTTATCCGGACGATTAAGGAGCCCGTTGATGCGAAGTAACCCCAAATTCCTTAACCTGGTGTTGTTAAACGGTGAACCTGAGCAGAAGCTGCGCGCGGCCCGTGCCGCGGGTTTCGATCAGGTCGAAATCTGGCGGGATGATGTCGAGACCAACACACCGCTGCTGGCACAACAGTTAGATCTCGGCTTTACCAACTTGCAGGTACTACGCGACTTTACCGGTACCCCCGATCGCGAACGTTTACAGAAACGCGAAGAGTTGCGTCAGTTTATCCACATTGCCCAGTCTATTGGCTGCGATACCATTCAGGCTCCCGCCACCACGCGTGAAGATTGCGTGGCTGAGCGTATCGATGAAGATCTGCGTTGGATGGCCTCAGAGGCCGCGCGCTATAACATGCGCATCATGTATGAACCGATGGCGTGGTGCAGCGTCGATAACACCTTGCCGCTGGCGTGGCAGCGTTTGCAACGTCTCGACCAGCCGAATATAGGGCTGGTGGTCGATCTGTTCCATATCTGTGCTTTGGGCGGTGATGCGTCGCAGCTGGACGGCATTCCTGCCGATCGTATTTACGAAGTGCAGCTGTGCGACATGGCGGAGATGCCGCCGCAAGAGAAGGGCGCGCTGAGCGATTATGCTCGCCACCAGCGTTTACTGCCCGGCGACGGCATTATCGAGGTAGAACGCTTTGTCGATAAGTTGAAGAGCGGCGGTTACCGGGGGCCGGTCGGCATTGAAGTGTTTAACGATGGGTTAAAAGCGCAACCACCGGAAGTGGCCGCGCAAAAAGCCTGGCAAGCGTTAAATCGCTATTGGCCTTAATCCTGTAAACACTGGGCGATAAACGTCGCTGCCTGCATGGCACCCTGTGAGGAGATGGTGTGCCCGGTGGCGGCTTCATAGCGTGCTTCCACCGTGACCCCTGCCTCCTGCAAACGTTGTGCCGCTGATTCTGTTTCGCTATAGGGGATCACCCCATCCGCTTTGCCGTGAATCAGCAACGCAGGCGTGTGCGAAGCCGGGGTTAATGCACCGTCAAACGACAATCGTCCGGAAAACGCCACCACGCCCGCCAGCGGATGACGGCCCTGTGCCAGTGCATCCAGCGCCATGATCGAGCCCTGAGAAAAGCCTACCAGAATCACTTTATCCCACGCGTCCGCCATGCCGTGTTGCGCCATCAACTGCTGCAGTGTCTCATCGAACGCTGCGCGGGCTTCACGCACCCGCGCCGGACGATTTTCTGGGGTAATGCCCGTCAGGCTAAACCACTGATAACCCATCGCATGTTCAAACGGATAGGGCGCGTTCGGTGAGGCAAAAGCCACATCCGGCAGCAGGCTGGCCCAGTGCTGACCGAGCACGGCCAGGTCATCGCCATTACTGCCGACACCGTGTAAGAAAACCACTAACGCTTTTGCCATCATCCTGCTCCTTAAAGTCCGTAATCCGCCATATCTGGGCCAACCGGGACAATGCCGTTGGGATTCAGCGCCTTGATTGAATAATAACCCTGTTTGATATGGTCGATGTTCACTGTCTGACGCACACCTGAAACCGCCAGCATACTCTTCAGATAGCGATCGAGCAGCGGATAGTCGCGCAGGCGGCGCAGGTTACATTTGAACAGGCCATGATAGGCGACGTCAAAGCGCACCAGCGTGACGAACAAGCGAATATCGGCTTCGGTCAGGCGCTCGCCCAGCAGGAAAGTGCGGCCGTCTTTCAGACGCTGTTCCAGTTCATCTAACTGGCTGAACACATCATTAAACGCTTGCTGATAGCTCACCTGCGTGGTGGCAAAGCCGGTGCGGTAGACGCCGTTATTAAGGCGTGGGTATATCGATTCATTGATCGCGTCGATCTCAGCGCGCAGATCCTCCGGATAAAGATCGAGGCTGTTGTCGGCCAGATCGCCAAATCCGCTATTTAGCATACGCAGAATATCGGCAGATTCATTGTTCACAATGGTTTGCGTCTTCTTATCCCACAGCACCGGCACGGTCGCGCGGCCGGTAAAGTCAGCATCGGCGCGGGTATAAAGTTCGTGGATGTACTCGGCTTTGTTAAGCCAGTCACGATCAGCACCCGGATAGTCACCGAAGTGCCAGCCCTGCGCACCCAGCTGCGGCTCGACCACCGAGACGCTGATCACTTTCTCCAGTCCTTTCAGGCTGCGTGCCACCAGCGTGCGTGAGGCCCATGGGCAAATCAGCGCCACATACAGATGATAGCGATCCGGCTCGGCGGCAAACTCGCTGGAGCCGTCTGCGGTGATCCAGTGGCGAAAACTGGACGTCTGACGGACAAATCCGCCCTGTTTATCGGTGGCTTGAACCGGATGCCACTCTGCACTCCACTTACCGTTAACCAACATATGCTCGACTCCTCTCTGGTGATGGAGTGAGCATATCGCGCTGCTGGTTGGGTGATAATCCGGGCAAAATGGCTTTCATTGCTTCCAAATTGGAAGGAATCAGCCGGGAGGATGTTGCTGGAAATGATCGGCGAGGAAATCAATCAGTAAGCGGGTTTTCTGCGCCAGATGGCGAGCGGGGGGATAGAGGGCAAACAGGCCCATCGGCGGCGTGGCGAAGTTATCCAGTAGCGAGACGATCTCGCCGCGTTGTAGCGCAGGTGCGGCAATAAAACCTGGCAGACGCGCGATACCTAAACCGGCAATCGCCGCCTGCAAGCAGGCTTCGGTATTGGAGAAACACAGGCGGCCACGAATCGGCATGGAAACGCTATCGCCGCACGGCGTCACAAACGGCCAGTGCCAGGGATCGCGGAAATTGGTGTCGCTGATACATTGATGCTCAGCCAGATCGCGCCAGTGCTGCGGCGTGCCTTGTTGAAGCAGATAGCCCGGCGAAGCTGCTACGCGAATCGGTACATCGCCCAAACGACGTGCAATCAGGCTACTGTCATCCAATTTGCCAATGCGAATCGCCATGTCATAGCCTTCATCGACGATGTTCACCGCGCGATCCGAGAAATTTACATCCAGTTCAATCAAAGGGTAGTGACGCGCAAATGCGACCAATACACTGGCGAGCACCGCCGTACCAAAGGTGCCGGGCGCACTGATTTTTAAGCGTCCCGTCGGCGTGGTGGCGTTTTCGCGTACCGTGGCATCCAGCGTGTCAAAAGCATCCAGCAGGGTTTTTACCCGCTCATAATAGGCGCGACCCACTTCAGTGGCTGAGAGTGCACGCGTGCTGCGCTTAAACAACTGCACGCCGAGTTCCTGCTCCAGACGTGAAACCAGCTTAGAGGCCTGACCGCTGCTGGTGCCCAGTCGCTCGGCCGCCCCGGCAAAACTGCCCACTTCCAGCACCGCTACGAACATGCGGTCACAATCAAGACGATCCATGGCGGTTCCTGCGCAGCGAAAAAGGTGAGTATACACATTCGTTATCGAGGCACGGTAAATCGTGCTGCTATCACTGATTGCCAAATGCGACAATATGTCGCACAATCACCTCTGTTGTACGTCTGGCAATGACGTATCAATGGAACCACTCTCACAACAACGTATCGGGTGACGACAATAAGAGGTTTAAATATGGCAACCAGCGTCCGCTTAGACGATGATTTTGTTGAAGATGTGAAAACACATGCAGAAGCCATGAGCCGCAGCGTGCCTAAGCAGATTGAGCATTGGGCGAAGATTGGTCGCATCGCAGAGGATAACCCCGATCTGACGTTCTCCTTCATCAACGAAATCTTACTGGCTAAAGCAGAAATGGATAACGGCAAGGTCAAAAAATATGTGCGCAGAAAAGACCGGACAGGAAGTTGAGATTTATCAGACCCGCCGTTTTGAGAAGGCGTTTAACCGCCTGACGGAACAGGATCAGGAGGGTGTTGATCAAGAGATTGACCGCATTATTGCTAACCCAGAGATCGGTGAACGCAAAAAGGGCGACCTGAGCTATCTCTGGGTGCACAAGTTTTACCTGAGCAAGCAGCAATATCTGTTGGGTTACAGCTGGGTCGATCAGAGACTGGAAATCTATCTTCTGAGCCTCGGTACACACGAAAATTATTATGACGACCAGAAGCAACATCGTAAAAACGACCTGAAACTCATCGGCTAACAGAGTCGCTTCCTTAAGCGGTGGAAGCGTCCTTTCCCATCCAAACCCCCTCCGGCGTGATTCATGCCAATAGATGGTCGATGCACATTCAGTGCGCCCCCTCTTTTCCCCTGCGACAAAACCTGTTGAACTAGCTGTTCGCCTTAAGCTGGCCGGGAGCCATGCATGTCTTTGCTTCACCTGTCATCGCTGGCGGAGATTTCCGCCCTTGAATGGGATGCGCTGTTACCTGACGATCAACCGTTTTTACGCCATGCCTTTCTTCTCACGCTGGAAGAGAGTGGCAGCGTGCGGCCGGAAAACGGCTGGCAGCCGGATCACCTGCTGTGGCGCGAAAAGGGCGTGCTGAGCGCCGCGCTGCCGGGCTATCGCAAACGCAATTCGCAAGGTGAATACGTCTTTGATCACGCATGGGCTGATGCCTGTCACCGCGCCGGCATTCCATACTATCCAAAATGGCTGGGGGCGATTCCGTTCAGCCCGGTTACGGGTGCGCGTTTATTGGGCGAGCAAGCCGCCATCAGCCAGCTGCTCGCAGCGTTGCCCGATGAACTGCTGCAAAACGGCCTGAGCGGCGCACATATCAATTTCACCACGCCGTTTGCCAACGATGTGATGGAGCAGCAGCCCGACTGGCTGGCGCGTCTCGGCATCCAGTATCACTGGCACAACAAAGGATACCGCGATTTTCAGGATTTCCTCGACACGCTGATGTCACGCAAACGCAAACAGCTGCGTAAAGAGCGCGAACAGGTGGCGAGCAGTGGCTTTGAGTTCAACTGGTATCGTGGTGACGAACTCAGCGAAGATCAGTGGGATTTTGTCTATACCTGTTACGCCAATACCTATGCGGTACGCGGGCAGCGTCCTTATCTCACGCGGCAATTCTTCAGCCTGCTGGCCGAACGCATGCCGCGATCCATTCGCGTGGTCATTGCCACGCTGCAGGGTCATCCGGCGGCCATGGCGTTCTATCTGGTGGATGGCAACTCGCTGTACGGGCGTTACTGGGGCTGCCTGGCGGAGTTCGATCGCCTGCACTTTGAAACCTGCTTCTATCAGGGCATGGATTTTGCGATTGCCGAGGGATTACAGCGTTTTGATGCGGGGGCGCAAGGCGAGCACAAACTGGTGCGCGGCTTCGAACCGCAGATCACCCACTCATGGCACTACCTTTGCCATCCGGGGCTGCGTGAAGCCGTAGAAGAATATCTAGTGCAGGAGCGGGCAGGGATCCGCGCCTATGCCATTGAAGCGCGCGAAGCCCTGCCATATCGTCGCGGCGATTAATCTTCGCCGACAAAGCCACCGGTCTGATGCTGCCACAGGCGCGCATAAAGTCCGTTGTGCGCCAGCAGTTCGCGGTGGTTGCCCATCTCAACAATCTCACCTTTATCCAGCACCACCAGTCGGTCCATTTTGGCGATAGTGGAAAGGCGGTGCGCGATGGCAATCACCGTTTTGCCCTGCATCAGCGTTTCCAGGCTCTCCTGAATCGCCGCTTCTACCTCGGAATCGAGGGCGGAAGTGGCCTCATCCATGATCAGAATCGGCGCATCTTTCAGCAGCACGCGGGCAATGGCGATACGCTGGCGCTGACCGCCGGAGAGTTTCACCCCGCGCTCACCCACATGCGCATCCAGCCCGGTACGGCCTTGTGGATCGGACAGCAGCGGAATGAACTCATCGGCGCGGGCGCGGATAATCGCCGCCTGCAGTTCGTCTTCGGTGGCGTTTGGGCGCCCGTACAGCAGGTTTTCTCGAATCGAACGGTGCAGCAGAGACGTGTCTTGAGTGATCATGCCAATCTGGCCGCGCAGGCTCTCCTGCGTGACTTCGGCGATGTTGTGATCGTCAATCAGGATGCGCCCGCCGTTGATGTCATACAGCCGCAGCAGCAGATTCACCAGCGTTGATTTACCCGCGCCGGATGGTCCAATCAGGCCGATTTTTTCGCCCGGTTTGATATTCAGGTTGAGGCGATTGATCACCTGGCGGCTGCCGCCGTAATCAAAGCGCACATCTTCAAAGCGGATCTGACCCTGCGTTACCTGCAGGTTTTTCGCCTGCGGCTCATCCTGTACGCTGAGCGGCTGCGCGATGGTGTTTAATCCATCCTGCACCATGCCGATATTTTCAAAGATGCCGTTCACCACCCACATGATCCAGCCGGACATGTTCACTAAGCGGATCACCAGACCGGTGGCCAACGCAATCGCACCGACGCTGATCAGCGACTGGCTCCACAGCCACAATGCCAGGCCAGACGTGCTGACAATCAGCAGACCATTCAGCGTCGACAGCGTGATATCCATGGTGGTGACCATGCGGCTGGCGTGCTGGGTTTTGTCGGTCTGCTCCTGAATCGCTTCACGCGCGTAGCGTTTTTCCAGATCGTTGTGCGCGAACAGTTTGATGGTGGCGATATTGGTATAACCATCGACGATGGTGCCCATCAGTTTGGAACGCGCCTCGGAAGAGACCACCGAACGCTGCTTCACGCGCGGCACAAAGAAGCTCAGCGAGACGCTATAGGCCACGATCCAGATAATCAGCGGAATCATCAGGCGCCAGTCCGCTTCGGCGAACAGCACCAGTGAGGTGACGGCGTAAATCACCACATGCCAGATGGCATCCACCAGCTGCACCGCGGAATCGCGCAGGGAGTTGCCGGTCTGCATGATGCGCTGGGCGATGCGTCCGGCGAAATCGTTCTGGAAGAAGTTCAGGCTCTGGCGCAGCACGTAGTTGTGATGCTGCCAGCGGATCATGCTGGTCATGCTCGGGTTGATACTCTGATGCACCAGCATATCGTGCAGCGCGATAATCACCGGCCGCAGAATCAGCGCGACAAACCCCATCCATAGCAGCACCTGCCAGTTGTCGGTGAACAGCGTGGCGGGCGTCGAGTGATTGACCAGATCGATGATGCGGCTGAGATAGCTGAACAGCGCCACTTCAATCAGCGCCTGGGCAAGTCCGACAATCAGCAGGGCGACAAAGCTCGGCCACACCTGGCGCAGATAATAGAGGTAAAACGGCCAGACGCTGGAAGGGGGAGAATCGGTTGGTGCATCCTGGAAAATATTGATAAAACGTTCAAAACGACGATACAACATAAAGTCACTCTTTCCGTTTGGTGAGAGTTAACAGCTTAGTGCAAGTGAAAGGGATTACCGACATGGATCTGATCATTCGCGGTCGCGAACCAACCGATGCAGCCGCTTATCAACGCCTCTACAGCCACCCTGAGGTCTATCGCTGGACCACGCAGCTGCCGTTTCCCAGCGTGCAAACCTGGCAGAAAAAATTTGAGAACATGGACGCGGCAGGCTATATCGGCTTTGTCGCGGAGATTGACGGGCAAATGGTGGGCGAGTTGACGTTATTCGTTGAACAGCGCCCGCGCACACGTCATAGCATCAGTTTCGGTGTCAGCGTCGATCCGGCGTTTGGCGGGCGGGGTATTGGCGAGAAACTGATTCTTAACGCTATCAATTATGCCTTTAACTGGCTGGGCGTGGTACGTATTGAGCTGGAAGCCTTTCATGATAATGCCCGTGCGCTACGGTTGTACCAGCGCCTTGGTTTTGAACATGAAGGTGTGAAGCGCAAAGCCTGCCTGCGTGAGGGTGAATATCACGACATTGTGGTGATGGCGAAACTGCGCGATTAAGTAACGTGCGGGCTTTGGCCAGGTGCGCATAAATGCGTCATTCAGGCTTGTGCGGGATTTGGTTAGGTGCGCATAAATGCGTTATTAAGGGCTGTGTGGGATTTGACCAGGTGCGCATAAATGCGTCATTAAAACTTGTGCGGTATTTGGCCAGGTGCGCATAAATGCGCACCCTACGGCGGCGGGGGGAGGGTCGTAGGGTCGCCATTTATGGCGACCGTGCAAACGCTACTGACTCTTCTCGACGTACTTCTGCATATTCTCTTTGGTCACCAGCTCGAACGGAATCCACACGTGTGAATCCACTTTCTCGCCTTTCATCAGCTTTTGCGCCACATCCACCGAGGCTTTGCCCTGACCTATCGCATCCTGGAACACGGTGACCTGCATTTTGTCCTGCGCCATGGCTTTCAGGCCATCCGGCGTGGCATCAATCCCGCCCACCAGAATCTTCTTGTTGCTCTTCGCCAGCGCCATCGCGGCACCGATCGCCATTTCATCGTTGTTAGCGGCAACGATATCAATCGCTTCGCCGTTGCCGATCCAGTTGAGCATCAGATCCATGCCTTCGTTACGCGCATAGTTCGCCGGCTGCTTCTGTACCACTTTCATGCCCGGATATTTCGCCACCACCTGCTCGACATCTTTGGTGCGTTGCAGTGCGCCTGCGTCGGTTAGGTTGCCGATCATGATCGCCACATTGCCTTTGTAGTTGGCCATTTTTGCCAGCGCTTCCATCTGCAAGGTGCCGGATTCGCGCTCGTCCGATCCGACAAACACCACGCCCGCCGGCAGCGATTTATCGCCTGGCGTACGGTTCACGTATACCAGCGGGATTTTCGCCTGCTGCGCCAGTTTGGTCAGCTGTGGTGTGCTGGCGGAATCCACCGGATCGACGATGATGGCGTCAACGCCCGCGCCGATAAAGCTCTGCACCTGATCGGTCTGACGGCCAACGTCGCCGCGCGCATCTTCAAACTGCACATCGAGTCCGCGCGCTTTGGCCTCTTTATCAATCGACTGGCGAATAATGGTTAAAAAGTTCTGATCGAAATACGCCATTGATACGCCGATCTTTTCTGCCAACGCCGAGGCAGAGCTGGACAGCAGGCCAAGCAACAGTATCGCCTTGAGGGTTTTCATTGCGGACTCCAGGGTAAGCTTGTTATTAGAATGAATGTTTCAATGAGAGTTAAAATGGCTCAATGAAATCATTTTCAGACTACGAGGCGGTAAGGACCCTGACAATCAACATGTATGGATTTTGCAGCTAAGCGCACATTTTGCTCGCGGGTGCAGGATACTTTGCGACCTCCTTTGACGAGCCGGTGCATGATGCTTTGCGGCTTTCTATGGCGAGCCGATACATGATGCTTTGCAGGCTCATAGTGATGTTGCGAAGGTTTTTCTCAGAGCTGGCGCACATTCCGGTGTAAAAGCATCGGCTTATTTAAGGTTCTGTGCAGCGCCGCACCCTGCATTGTGGCAGATGCCAAAACCAGCGCAAAAAAGCCGCGCGGATTCCTCCATTCGCACAATGACCACCTCGCATCTGGCTCTCTATAGTTGCTGAACAGTGAAATTTAAGCGGTATTCCTGAACATCATCGCTTCGGAGCAGGACGCTCCTTCATCAAGGGGTTCAGCCATGTTACTAAGCAAAAACCGCAATGAGAACAGCCATGTGCGCATCTGGATCCTCTGTCTGATCCTGTTCCTGTCCGTCGTGGCCTATGCCGATCGTTCGATCCTGTCGATCTCTGGATCGGCGATCAAAGAGGAGTTTGGCCTGTCGGCGATCCAGCTGGGCCTGATCCTCTCGGCATTCAGCTGGGCCTATGTGATCGGCCAGATCCCTGGCGGGATTTTCCTCGACCGTTTCGGCACCAAAAAAGTCTATGGCGTGACGTTAGCGCTGTGGTCGGTTTCCACCATTTTAATGGGCTTTATTGGCGAATTTTCCAACGGCATGACCATGGCGTTGACACTGATGTTTGCGTTGCGCTTTGCTCTCGGCCTGATTGAAGCACCGAGCTTTCCGGCCAACGCGCGTGCGGTGATCATGTGGTTTCCCGGTGCCGAACGTGGTCGTGCTTCGTCGCTGTTTGCCTCGGCACAGTATTTTGCCGTTGCCATCTTCTCACCGCTGTCCGGCTGGCTGGTATCCCGCTTCGGCTGGGAGTGGCCGTTCTTTGTTCTGGGTGGTATTGGCGTGCTGGCGGTGTTTGTGTGGGGTTGGTATATGCGCAGCCCGAAACAGCATCCGCATGTATCAGCCGCAGAGTTGAAATACATTGAGGAGGGCGGTGCGCTGGTGGATATCGATTCAGCGCAAACGCTCAAAGCACGCCCACCCTTGAGCAAAGCGATGTTCAAAACCTTGCTCAGCAATCGCATGCTGTGGTGCGCCTACATTGGGCAATACTGCATTATTGCGCTCAGCTACTTCTTTATCACCTGGTTCCCGATTTACCTGGTCCAGGCACGCGGCATGAACATCATGGAAGCGGGCTTTGCCACCATCGCCCCGGCGCTGTTTGGCTTCCTTGGCGGCATCAGTGGCGGTTACATCTCTGACAAGCTGCTGGCTAACGGCTGGAGCCTGTCGTGGGCGCGTAAAACGCCGTATATCGTCGGCATGCTGATGGCCGCCTCGCTGATTCTGGCGGCGGTGATCCCGACCAATGCCGGCATTATCGCCATTATGTCGTTTGCCTTCTTTGGCAAAGGCGTGGCGGCTGGCGCGGGTACCTGGACCATTGTTAGCGATACCGCACCGAAAGAAGCAGTAGGTCTGGCGGGCGCGATCTTCAATGGCATCGGCAATATGGCCGGATTTATCACGCCACTGCTGTTCGGCATCATCGTCGGTCTGACCGGCAGCTACAGTATTGGATTGGTGTTCGTTGGCGCGCACTGCATCGTCGCGGCGCTGCTGTTCCTGCTGGTGATGGGCCCGATTGAACGCGTCGGTGACGAGCAGGATTCGTCTGCAACATCCTTCGAAAATCAGGGGAAACAAGATGGGATTAAAGCCGTTTAACGTATTGCTAAAAGGGCCGCTGTTACCGCAGCGGCTGCAGGATAATCTCGACGCGCACTTCTCTACTTCGCGGCTGTGGCAGCAGGATGATCAGGCCGCGTGGCTGGCCGAGCACGGTGCCAGTATTGATGCGCTGGTGACCAGCGGCAATGCGTTGATGGGGGCGAATGCGGAGCTACTGGCGCAGTTGCCCAATCTAAAGGTGATTTGCAGTAACGGTGTGGGCTATGACGCGATAGACATTGCCGCCGCCGAAGCGCGTGGCATCGTGGTGACCAACACGCCAGACGTTTTAAACAGCTGCGTGGCGGATACCGGCATGGCGCTGCTGCTGGATGTGGCGCGCCACATCAGCGCATCGGATCGTTATGTGCGCGCCGGTAATTGGCAAGCGAAAGGACGCTATCCGTTGACCACCAAAGTGGGCGGTAAAGTGTGCGGGATTGTCGGGCTGGGCGGGATTGGTAAGGAGCTGGCCAAGCGCGCTCAGGCGTTTGATATGGATGTGCATTTTTACAACCCGCGTTCACGCCCGGATGTGCCTTACACGCGCCACGATTCGCTGTTATCACTTGCCAGGCAGGCTGATTTTTTGGTGCTGACCATACCCGGCGGTGCCGCCACACATCATCTGGTGAATGCTGAAGTGTTACGTGCGCTGGGGCCAAAGGGCTTTTTAATCAACATTGCGCGCGGCAGTGTGGTGGATGAGCAGGCGTTGATTGCGGCGCTTGAAGCCGGTGAGATTGCGGGTGCCGGTTTGGATGTGTTCGAGCATGAACCGGCGGTGCCTGCCGCGTTACTGCAGCGTGATGATGTAGTGATCACCCCGCATCTCGCCAGCAGCACCCATGAAACCATGGCGGCGATGGCAGATTTGGTGTTTGAAAACCTGCTGGCGTTTTCGCAGGGCGAAGCGGTGTTAACGCGGGTGGTGTAGATTCTGTCGCATGATAAATCGCGCCGTCACCGATGCCATCAGGCAAACGTAGCGGTGCAAATTCATTGCGCCCATCCAAATCACTTCCCCTCTCACAGATCGCACAAATCACTCCTGAAGATTATTTGCTCAGCTGCCGATACCTCTCCTTACCATCCACTGATATTAAGGAGAGATATCGTGATAAAGCTGATTACCGTTGACGAATTGCGGCAAGGAATGTTCATCCACAAACTGGAGGTTTGGTGGCTCAAGGACAAACGCATTCGCAACCAAATGCTGATCACCGATAAACGCCAGATCGCGATGATCCGCAACGAAGGGATCCAGCAAATCTGGATCGATCTCGATAAGTCGGTGCAGGCACCTGCGAAGCCTGCGCCGAAGAAAGCCATTCCGCAAACCCCATTTTTCAAAGAGCTGGATCAGGCACAAACCATCTTCAATCAGGGTAAGCCACAGGTGCTGGCAATGTTCAACGAGGCGCGTATGGGTCAGGGGCTGGACCTCAACTATACGATGGACCTGGTGGACGACATTGCCGGATCGATTACCCGTGAACCGACTGCGCTGCTCAGCGTGGCGCGGCTGAAAAATCACGACGATTACACCTATCTGCACTCCATGGCAGTGTGCGGGTTGATGATCTCGCTGGGCAAAAAAATGGGGCTCGATGAACACCAGCAGCGGCGCGTGGGCATGGGCGGTTTGCTGCATGATGTCGGTAAATCGGCAGTGCCGCTGGAGATCCTCAACAAACCCGGCAAGCTCACCGACGAGGAGTTCACCATCATGCGCGAGCATCCGATTATCGGTGCACAGATGCTAATGGAGGCTGATGCAGGGGAAGACCTGTTAGATATTGCGCTGCATCACCACGAAAAAGTCGATGGCAGCGGTTACCCCCACAAACTGAAAGGCGAAGAGATTTCGCTGTTTTCTCGTATGGCCGCGGTGTGCGATGTCTATGATGCGGTGACCTCTAATCGTCCGTATCGCAAGGGATGGACCCCCGCCGAAGCGATGCACAATATGCTGAGCTGGCGCGGTCACTTCGACAATACGCTATTGCACGCCTTTGTGCGCACCATTGGCATTTATCCGGTGGGATCGCTGGTAAGACTGGCATCCGGGCGCGTGGCGCTGGTGGTGCAGGCCGGTGAAAAATCGCTGTTAAAACCCAAAGTGCATGTGTTCTGGTCTTTACACGCGCAACGTGAAGTGAAGCCGGAAGAGCTGGATCTCGGTGATTCATTCTGCACTGACAGCATTACCGGAGCCGAAGACAGTGGCCTTTGGCAGAACGTCGATCTCAATCGCATCTGGGCACTGGAAACCGCCTAATTCGACAGCATTTTTATACTTTCTTTACGCCAGATTCCCGCCTTTTTACCCCTTCTTTATGCCGCGCCGCGCATGCTTGCAGCACTACCAAATCCTCTGGAGGTTGCTGTGAGCGTGGGCGTGATTGCCGGCATCGTGCTGGTGTTTATCTTGTTGGGCTACCTGATCTATGCCCTGCTTAATGCGGAGGCATTCTGATGGCTGCGAATGCGTTTTTACTGATTGCGGTCTATCTGCTGGTGCTAATGGTGCTGGCACAACCGCTCGGGCGTTTTCTTGCGGTGTTAGTGGCCGACAAGCCGCTGCTGCCGCGTACCGAGCGGGCGCTGTGGCGGCTGGCCGGTGTGGAGAGTGGCGCGATGCGCTGGCCGCACTATCTGCTGGCGATCCTGCTGTTCAACGCGCTGGGGTTCTTATTATTGCTGGCGATTTTGATGTCGCAGGGGTCGCTGCCGCTCAACCCGCAACACCTGCCTAATCTAAGCTGGGATCTGGCGCTCAACACCGCCGTCAGCTTTGTCACCAACACCAACTGGCAGGCTTACGCGGGCGAAAGCACGGTGAGCTATTTTAGCCAGATGGCGGGCCTCACGGTGCAAAACTTCCTGTCGGCGGCGACCGGTATTGCGGTGGCTTTTGCGCTGATCCGTGGTTTTGCCAATCGCTCACTGGATACGCTGGGCAACGCCTGGCGCGACCTGACACGCATCACGGTGTATGTGCTGCTGCCGATCAGCCTGCTGATAGCGCTGTTCTTTGTTTATCAGGGCAGCATCCAGACGTTTGAGCCTTATCACGCTCTCACCACGCTGGAAGGGGCGAAGCAAACGCTGCCACTCGGTCCGGTGGCTTCGCAGGAAGCGATCAAAATGCTCGGCACCAACGGCGGCGGCTTCTTTAACGTTAACTCAGCCCATCCGTTTGAAAACCCGACCGCGCTGACCAATTTTGTGCAGATGCTGAGTATCTTTCTGATCCCGGCGGCGCTGTGCTTCACCTTCGGTCAGCATCTGGGCGACCGCCGTCAGGGCCACATGCTGCTGTGGGCGATGACCATCATGTTTGCGCTGGCGGTGGTTGCCGTGATGTGGGCAGAGCTGCGCGGTAATCCGCACTTCCTGGCACTCGGTGCAGACAGCGCCATCAACATGGAAGGCAAAGAGACGCGCTTCGGCATCCTCAACTCCAGCCTGTTTGCGGTGATCACCACCGCAGCCTCGTGCGGTGCGGTGAATGCCATGCATGACTCCTTCACTGCACTGGGCGGCATGGTGCCGATGTGGCTGATGCAGCTGGGTGAAGTGGTGTTTGGCGGCGTCGGTGCCGGGTTGTACGGCATGCTGCTGTTCGTGCTGCTCGGGGTATTTATCGCCGGTTTGATGATTGGTCGTACGCCGGAATACATGGGTAAAAAAATCGACGTGTGGGAGATGAAAATGACCGCACTGGCGATTCTGGTGACGCCTACCCTGGTGCTGCTCGGCACTGCACTGGCGATGATGACGGATGCAGGGCGCGCCGGTATGGCGAATCCAGGCATCCACGGCTTCAGCGAAGTGCTGTATGCCGTTTCGTCTGCATCTAACAACAACGGCAGTGCTTTTGCCGGTTTGAGCGCCAACACCCCGTTCTGGAACCTGTTGCTGGCCTTCTGCATGTTGGTGGGACGCTTCGGCATCATCATTCCGGTGATGGCGATCGCTGGCTCACTGGCGGCGAAGAAAATCCAGCCGGTGGGCAACGGTACGTTACCGACCCACGGTCCACTGTTTATCGCGCTGCTGATTGGCACCGTATTGCTGGTGGGGGCACTGACCTTTATCCCCGCGCTGGCACTCGGCCCGGTGGCGGAACATCTGCAACTTATTCAGGGATA
Organism: Pantoea folii; assembly: GCF_056678875.1. Lineage (NCBI taxonomy): Bacteria > Pseudomonadati > Pseudomonadota > Gammaproteobacteria > Enterobacterales > Erwiniaceae > Pantoea > Pantoea folii. Next base: position 64,875 of record NZ_JBWXON010000019.1, read on the forward strand.
ACGGAATCATGAGTCGTCAACAACTGGCGCTGTTTGATGCAGCGCTGACGAAAACCGCGGTACTGGATGCGGTGAAGAAACTCGATCCGCGCGTGCAGTTTCGCAACCCGGTAATGTTCCTGGTGTGGCTCGGCAGCGTTCTGACCTCGCTGCTGGCCATCGGCATGCTGACAGGCCACCTGAGCGGTAACGCCGGGTTTACCGCCGGGGTCGCCATCTGGCTGTGGTTCACGGTGCTGTTTGCTAACTTCGCTGAAGCGCTGGCGGAAGGGCGCAGCAAGGCGCAGGCCAACAGCCTGAAAGGCATCAGTAAAACCAGTGACGCGAAAAAGCTGGCTGAGCCACGTCATGGCGCGCAGTGGCAGCCGGTAGCGGCAGACACCTTGCGTAAAGGCGATGTGGTGCTGGTGGAAGCGGGCGACATCATTCCGTGTGACGGCGAAGTGCTGGAAGGCGGCGCGTCAGTGGATGAGAGTGCGATTACTGGTGAATCAGCTCCGGTGATCCGCGAATCCGGCGGCGACTTCTCATCAGTCACCGGCGGTACGCGCATTCTGTCCGACTGGCTGGTGATCCAGTGCAGCGTCAATCCGGGCGAAACCTTCCTCGATCGCATGATCGCCATGGTCGAGGGCGCTAAACGCCGCAAAACGCCGAACGAGATCGCGCTGACTATTCTGCTGGTGTCGCTGACCATCGTGTTCCTGCTGGCGACGGCCACCCTGTGGCCGTTCTCGGCCTACGGCGGCACGCCGGTGAGCGTAACGGTGCTGGTGGCGCTGCTGGTGTGTCTGATTCCGACCACTATCGGCGGCTTGCTGTCGGCGATTGGCGTGGCGGGGATGAGCCGCATGCTCGGTGCAAACGTCATCGCCACCAGCGGTCGTGCGGTGGAAGCAGCGGGCGACGTCGATGTGCTGATGCTTGATAAAACCGGCACCATCACGCTGGGTAACCGCCAGGCGACGCAGTTTATGCCTGCACCTGGCGTCACCGAGCAGCAGTTAGCGGACGCCGCGCAGCTGGCCTCGCTGGCGGATGAAACCCCGGAAGGGCGCAGCATCGTGGTGCTGGCGAAGCAAAAATTTAACCTGCGCGAACGCGATCTCAGCAGCATGGGCGCGAGTTTTATTCCGTTCTCGGCACAGACGCGCATGAGCGGCGTCAACGTGCAGGATCGTCTGATTCGTAAAGGGGCCGTTGACGCGGTTCGCCGCCATATCGAAGCCAACAACGGCCGTTTCCCGGCAGAAGTGAACGCCAGCGTCGAAGAAGTGGCGCGCGCGGGTGGCACACCACTGGTGGTGGCCGAAGGCGCACAGGTGCTGGGCGTGGTGGCGCTAAAAGATATCGTCAAAGGCGGCATCAAAGAACGTTTTGCCGAGCTGCGCAAAATGGGCATCAAGACGGTGATGATTACCGGCGATAACCCGCTGACGGCGGCGGCCATCGCGGCAGAAGCGGGCGTGGATGATTTCCTCTCGGAAGCGACGCCGGAAGCCAAGCTGGCACTGATCCGCCAGTATCAGGCGGAAGGGCGTTTAGTGGCGATGACCGGCGACGGCACCAACGACGCCCCCGCGCTGGCGCAAGCGGACGTGGCAGTGGCGATGAACTCGGGCACGCAGGCGGCGAAAGAGGCTGGGAACATGGTCGATCTCGACTCCAACCCAACCAAACTGCTGGAAGTGGTGCATATCGGTAAACAGATGCTGATGACGCGCGGTTCGCTGACCACCTTCAGTATTGCCAACGACGTGGCAAAGTACTTTGCCATTATCCCGGCGGCGTTTGCGGCCACCTACCCGCAGCTCAATATGCTGAACGTGATGCATCTGCACTCACCGAACTCAGCGATTCTGTCGGCGGTCATTTTCAACGCGCTGGTGATTGTGTTCCTGATTCCGCTGGCGCTAAAAGGCGTGAGCTACCGTCCGATGAGTGCTGCTGCCCTGTTGCGCCGCAACCTGTGGATTTACGGTGTCGGCGGATTAGTGGTGCCGTTTATTGGTATTAAAGCCATCGACCTGCTGCTGACGCTGTTTGGTCTGGTTTAAGGAGAAGAGAAATGAGTCAGTTACGTCCGGCTATTGTATTGTTAATACTGCTGACGCTGTTAACCGGCGCGGTCTATCCGCTGCTGACCACCGGCTTAGCGCAGTGGTGGTTTCCGTCACAGGCCAACGGTTCGTTGATTGAGCAGGATGGCGCGGAGCGCGGTTCCGATTTAATTGGCCAGGTGTTTACGCAGCCCGGCCATTTCTGGGGCCGTCCATCAGCGACCGGCGATGCGCCCTACAACGCATTGGCCTCCAGTGGCAGCAACCTGGCGGCGAGCAATCCGGCATTGGATAAAGCGGTGGCCGAGCGCGTGGCTGCCCTGCGCACCGCTAATCCGCTGGCTCCTGCTGCAGTACCGGTTGAACTGGTGACGGCATCGGCGAGTGGGCTCGATCCGGATATTTCACCGGAAGCCGCATTGTGGCAAGCACCGCGTGTGGCGGCAGCGCGCAATATGGCGCTGAAGGATGTGGAAGCGCTGATTGCCCGTAACACTGAGCGTCCGCTGCTGCCGTTTATCGGTGAAGAGACGGTGAACGTGTTGCGGCTGAATATGGCGCTGGATGCGCTGCAGGGATAATTGATTGATAGCGCGATTTATCGCGCTTTTCACGACGGATAACTGATGAACGACGAAATCACCCGCCCCGATCCCGATGCGCTGTTGCTGAATCACAGCGACAGCCATCGCGGTAAGCTGAAAATCTACTTTGGCGCCTGTGCGGGCGTGGGGAAAACCTTCGCCATGCTGCAGGAGGCACAGCGTTTACGTGCGCAAGGCCTCGATGTGCTGGCGGGCGTGGTGGAAACCCATGGACGTGAAGAAACCGCTGCGCTGCTCAACGGCCTGGCGGTATTGCCGCGTCGCGCCACTGGGCGTTCACGGCATGCCGAATTCGATCTTGATGCAGCACTGGCGCGTCATCCGGCGGTGATCCTGATGGACGAACTGGCACACACTAACGTACAGGGTTCGCGCCATCCCAAGCGCTGGCAGGACATCGAGGAGCTGCTGGAAGCGGGCATCGACGTGATCACCACCGTCAACGTGCAGCATCTGGAAAGCCTCAACGATGTGGTCGGCGGCGTGACCGGCATTCAGGTGCGCGAAACCGTCCCCGATCCGTTTTTCGATAGCGCCGATGAGGTGGTACTGGTGGATCTGCCGCCGGACGATCTGCGTCAGCGGCTGAAAGAGGGCAAAGTCTACGTCGGCGATCGCGCCGAGCGCGCGATTGAAAACTTCTTCCGCAAAGGCAACCTGTTTGCCCTGCGCGAACTGGCGCTGCGCCGTACCGCGGACCGCGTGGACGATCAGATGCGTGCCTGGCGCGACCAGCAGGGCCGTGACAAAGTCTGGCACACACGTGACGCCATTTTATTGTGCATCGGCGACGACACCGGTAGTGAAAAACTGGTGCGCACCGCCGCGCGTTTAGCCGCGCGTCTCGGCAGCGAGTGGCACGCAGTGTACGTGGAAACGCCGCGTCTGAATCGCCTGCCGGAAGCGCGCCGTCGTGCCATTCTGCGCACGCTGCAACTGGCCCAAGAGCTGGGTGCGGAAACTGCTACTCTGTCCGATCCTGATGAGGCCCGCGCCGTGCTGCGTTACGCGCGCGAGCATAATCTCGGCAAAATCGTCACCGGTCGTCAGCCGCAACGGCGCTGGCGGCGCGACAGTTTTGCCCAGCGTTTGGGCCAGCTTGGCCCAGACCTCGATTTGCTGGTGGTGGCACTGGACGAACCGGTGCGCGACGCGCCGCATCCGATGGGCGGTAAACAGGCCAACAGTGATAAGTGGCGGCTGCATCTGCGCGGCTGCCTGATGGCGATTGCGCTGTGTATTCTGGTGACGATCGTAGGTCGCTGGCTACTGGTGGAGTTCGATCCGGCCAACGGCGTGATGATTTATCTGTTAGCCGTGGTGTTAGTCGCGCTGCGCTTTGGCCGCTGGCCCTCGGTGTTTGCCACGGTGATCAACATCCTGGCTTTTGATCTGTTCTTTGTCGCCCCGACCGGCACCGTGGCGGTATCGGATTTGCAGTATCTGGTGACCTTCGCGGTGATGCTGGCGGTAGGGGTGATCGTCGGGAACCTGACAGCAGGCGTGCGCTATCAGGCTAAAGTCGCGCGCTATCGCGAACAGCGTGCGCGCCATCTGTATGAGATGGCGAAATCGCTCGGCAGCGCGCTCACGCCGCAGGATATCGCCGCCACCAGCCAGCGCGTGATTGATGTCACCTTGCAGGCACGCAGCCAGCTACTGCTGCCGAATGAGCAGGGTGAGTTACAGGCGGTGGGTGAGAGCAGTATTGGTACGCCGCCCGATCTCGGCATCGCCAAATGGAGCTACAGCAAAGCACAACCGGCCGGCGCGGGCACGGATACGCTGCCTGCAGTGCCGTATCAGATTCTGCCGCTGAAAAGCGGCAATCACTGCCGTGGACTGTTGGTGGTAGAGCCGGAAAACCTGCGCCAGCTGATGATCCCTGAACAGCAGCGTCTGGTCGAAACCTTCACGGTGCTGATCGCCAACGCGCTGGAACGCATGGCGCTGTCGCAGAGTGAAGCGGCGTCTCGTTTGGCGGCAGAGCGTGAACAGCTGCGTAACGCACTGTTATCCGCGTTGTCGCATGACCTGCGCACGCCGCTGACGGTGCTGTTTGGCCAGGCGGAAATGCTGATGCTGGATCTGGCCGGCGATAACTCAAAATATGTCGGCCAGGCGAACCAGATCCGGGAACAGACGTTAAGCACCATTCGGCTGGTGAGCAATATGCTGGATATGGCGCGCATTCAGTCTGGTGGACTGAATCTGCGCGAGGAGTGGGTGGCGCTGGATGAAGTGATTGGCGGGGCGCTGAGCAGTATGGGGCCGTCGCTAAAAGGGCATGATTTCGCACTGGAACTGCCGCCGGAATTGGTGCTGATCAAAGGCGATAGCGCGATGCTGGAGCGCGTGTTTACCAATCTGATCGAGAACAGCCTCAAATATGCCGGTAACGCCGCGCAGCACGGTATTCGCGCCTGGCGTGACAAAGAGCGGCTGGAGATTGCGGTGTGGGACAACGGTCCGGGCATCGCCGTTGAGAATATGACGCGCATTTTCGACAAGTTTGCGCGCGGCGATAAGGAGTCGGCGGTGCCGGGCGTCGGGCTCGGTCTGGCGATCAGTAAAACCATTATTGAATCCCATCGCGGGCGCATCTGGGCAGAAAACCGACCGCAAGGCGGCGCGGAGTTTCGCTTGTCGCTGCCGCTGCCGGTAGCGCCTGAAATTTCTGAAGAAGCGCTGAAATAACTTCACACAAGTTCGGTTATACTCGCCCACTTGTCTGTTGATTAATGGGAAATTATGGAACGTTTTATCGAGAACCTGATGTATTCATCGCGCTGGTTGCTGGCTCCGGTTTACATTGGACTTTCGCTGGGGCTGCTGGCGCTGACCGTTAAATTTTTCCAGGAAATTTTTCACCTGTTGCCCAACATACTCAGCATTGCTGAGAACGATCTGATTCTGCTGCTGCTGTCGCTGGTGGACATGACGCTGGTCGGCGGATTGCTGGTGATGGTGATGCTCTCTGGCTATGAGAACTTTGTTTCTAAGCTGGATATTGATGAGAACAAAGAGAAGCTGAGCTGGCTGGGCAAGATGGATTCCGGCTCGCTGAAGAACAAAGTCGCGGCTTCGATTGTCGCGATTTCATCGATCCACCTGCTGCGCATCTTTATGGACGCGCGCAATGTCGATGACAGCAAGCTGATGTGGTACGTGATTATCCACCTGACCTTTGTGCTGTCGGCCTTCGTGATGGGCTGGCTGGATAATATGTCGAAGGTCGAGAAGAAGTAGTTTCGTGTACGAGGTGCGCATCAATGCGCACCCTACGGAAATCCGCCCAACGCCTGAAAATCCGCACAACCTCCCAGGAACTGCGCCTCCTACGAAAATCTGCACCACTTCCCTGAAGGCACCCTTTAACGTGACGTCACCACATTGCTATGGCGGCATTGTCTTCACCGCACCGGCTGTGTGCCCGCTAGTTTCGGCATCACCTCTCTGATCATCGCGAAAAACTGCCGCATACGAGCGGGATAATAACTGGCCCACGGATAGGTCAGCCACACCGGCAGCGGCGGGGCTTGCCACTCGGGCACCAGCTGAATCAACTCTCCTTTCGCCAAATCCTCTTGTACTACCCACGACGACACAATCGCCGCACCCATGCCTGCCAGCGCGGCTTTGCGGATGGCGTATAAGCTGTCGCTGGCGAGGCGAGGCGCAATCGGCAGATTCATCGGCTGCCCATCACTCAAGCGCTGTAGTGCAAGCTCATTGCGGTAAAAGCTGGTCAGCGCCAGCCATGGCAGGTCGGTCAGTTGGCTGACATCCTCAATCGGCGCATGCTGTGCCAGCAGTGAAGGTGCGGCGACCACAAAGCGCGGCACTTCAGCCAGCAGAATCGCCACCAGCGAGGGATCGTTCACCGCACCGACCTGAATCGCGCAATCGACATTTTCGCTGATAAAGTCCGGCGTGCGATCATTGAGCATCCACTCCACCGTCAGACGCGGGTAACGTTGCAGGTAATCCACCAGCGGATCGATTAATTGGTCCTGGCCAAACGCATGGGGCGCACGCACGCGCAGTGTGCCAATCGGGTCATCACTGGAACCGGTCAGTTCATCCTCTAGCGCGTGCCAGGTCGCCAGCAACTGCCGCGCTTGCGCATAACAACGTTCGCCGTCATCGGTGAGTTTCAAAGCATGGGTAGTGCGCAGAATCAGCTTCAGTCCTAACCGCTGTTCCAGTGCCTGCAACCGGCGGCTGATGGTGGGTTGTGTCGTGCCCAACTGCGCAGCGGCGGCTGACAGCGATCCACTTTCGACAATACGAATAAAGGTCTGCATCAGTTCAATGCGGTCAATACTGGTTGGATTGCTCATACGCACCGTGCATAACAGTTCTGTGTTTGACGAGTCTACCGCGTATGGCCGCGACGCGCTTTAATAAGCGCACTTTCACGGGGGAATTCACTATGTCAGCCATTTCGCAATCTACTGCATTGCCAGCTGAAAAACTGCCAGCGCCGCTGGTGTTTACGCTCGCTGCAGGAGCCGGGCTTAGCGTGGCATCGATTTACTACAGCCAGCCGATGCTGGATATCATCAGCAAACAATTTAACGTTGGAATTGGTAGCGTCGGCATGGTGCCGATGCTGACCCAGGCGGGATATGCACTCGGTATTCTGCTGCTGGCACCGCTTGGTGACCGCCATGACCGCCGCACCATTATCCTGATTAAAGGACTGATGCTGGTCGCCGCGCTGTTGCTGTGTGGCTTCTCGGGCGGCATCAACGCGTTACTGATCGCCAGCTTTGTCACCGGCTTAACCGCCACCGTGGCGCAGGACATCGTGCCGGCTTCGGCGGCACTCGCGCCAGAACGCAGTCGCGGTAAAACTGTCGGTACGGTGATGACCGGTTTGCTGGTCGGTATTCTGCTGTCACGCGTGGTGAGTGGCGTGGTGGCGGAGTATCTGGGCTGGCGCACCATGTACATGGTGGCGGCGGTGGCCGTGCTGCTGATTAGCCTCGCGCTGTGGCGCGTGCTGCCACGCTTTAAACCGGGCACCTCGGTGAGCTATCCACGTCTGCTGCTGTCGCTGGCGCATTTGTGGCAACACCACCAGACGCTGCGCCGTGCCGCGCTGGCACAGGGTTTGCTGTCCGTAGGTTTCAGCGCCTTCTGGTCAACGCTGGCGCTGATGCTGAGTGAGCGCTTCCATTTTGACAGTGCGGTCGCGGGTGCATTTGGTCTGGCGGGTGCGGCTGGGGCCCTGGCGGCACCGCTGGCGGGAAGCGTGGCGGATCGCATCGGCCCTGCCCGTGTCACCCAGTTTGGTGCCACGCTGGTGATGGTGTCATTTGCGCTGATGTTCCTGCTGCCACTGTTACCGGTTCCGGCTCAGATTGGCCTGATCATCATCAGTACCATCGGCTTCGATTTGGGCGTGCAGGCCACGCTGGTAGCGCATCAGACGCTGGTCTACAGCCTGGCGCCAGAAGCGCGTAGCCGTCTGAATGCGCTGATGTTCACCGTGGTGTTTATCGGCATGGCAACCGGCGCGGCGCTCGGTAGTCTGGCGCTGGCTCACTTTGGCTGGACAGGTGTGGTAGCACTCTCCACACTCGCCGCTGCGCTTGCTTTAATGATCCGTCTGGCGAGCCGCCATCTGAAAAACTGATTGAGTATATTGTGCCAGGCTTAAGGGAGAATGTTATTTAAAAACGGAGCGTTATGAACTTCCTGGCCTGGACCGCCGCCACCGGTGGTCTGTTACTTCTCATGTCACTGGCTTCCGGTTGGATTCACCGTGGGCCAGTGACCGCATTTGGACTTTACCTGTTCGCGGGTATTCTCTGCGGCCCATGGCTGCTCAATCTGCTGCAACTCGATATTCTCGGGCACGCCGAACTCGCCGCCCATCTCACCGAAATCGCCATGGCAGCCTCGCTGTTTATCACAGGCCTTAAATTACGCGTGCCACTCACAGCCCATGCCTGGCGCCTGGGGGTGCGACTGGCGTTTCCTGCCATGCTTCTCACCGTAGGCGGCATGACGCTGCTGGTGCACTGGATGACCGGTTTTGACTGGGCGCTGTCGCTGGCATTTGGTGCCATTGTGGCACCGACCGATCCGGTGCTGGCCAGCCTGATTTCCGTTAACGATGCGCGCGATGATGACGCATTACGCGTGGCGCTTTCCAGCGAAGCGGGCATGAACGATGGATCGGCGCTGCCGCTGTTGATGCTGGCGCTGCTCATGATGCAGTCCGATACGCTGAGTATCAGCCACCTGAGTGAATGGGTTTTGAGAGATGGGCTGTGGGCCATCGGCGGCGGGGTAGCCATTGGCTATCTGCTCGGTCGCTTGATTGGCCAACTGGCGACCCAGTTGCGCAGCGCGCATCAGGATATTGCACCCAATGATTTTCTCGCGCTGGCACTCATCGCGCTTAGTTATGCGGCGGCGCAAGCGGTAGATGCATCCGGCTTCCTCGCCACCTTTGTGGCGGGTGTTGGGCTACGTCGCGCTGAGCTGCGTGTGGTGAAGCACTATCCGCAAGACGAGTTGTCAGAAGAGGAGCAATACTTGCCCGCTGAGGCGCGCGTCAATCCCAATCAACGACTGGCGCACGGTGGCAGCGGTATGGTCAAATCAATGGGGTTGGTAGTCGGCGATGCGTTGTCGTTTGGCGATACCATCGAACGCCTGCTGGCTGCCGGACTGATGGTGGTACTGGGTATCACGCTGGCGCATCACTGGAATCTCACCGGCATTGGCCTCGCGCTGCTGCTATTCGTAGTCGTGCGTCCGCTGGCGGTATGGATCACCACCTGGCGCTGTGAAATTCCGCTCATGCGCCGTCTGCTCATTGGCTGGCTGGGGATTCGCGGCATCGGCAGTATCAATTACATTGCTTACGCCTGGGTGCACGGCATGCGTGGCCCACAAGCAGAGCAAATGGTGGATATGGCGTTGACGTTAGTGGTGTGCAGCATCGTGCTGCACGGCATCACGGTGACGCCGTTATTAAACTGGCGTGCCGCCCGTCAGGCGGCACGTGCGCAACATAATCAAAAGTGATTTTCTGGAAATTACTGGAGTCTGTTATGAAAGCCATATTAATCGCCCTCGTTGGGCTCTCGCTCTCCGCCAGTGCCATCGCCGCTGACGGTGATAACACCAGCGAAGAGAATGTGTATGCCAGCCAGTTGTGCCATCTGGTGAGCACGGAAAAAAAGACCAGCGATCTGGATACCTATACCGCGAAGATGAAGTCTCAGCTGGCTGCCAGCCAGTCTTCTTCGGCGATGGATAAGCCTGAATTCAATGAAGAAACGGCGCAGGAAGTGATCAGCGCCTGGATGGAACTGGGCGAGGATGAACGCACGCAGCTGCGCCATAATCAGCAGCAGTGCGAGCAAACAGTGATGACCCAATTCCAGCAACAGGATTAAATCCCCGTCATACTTCGAACTCTAGCGGCGTTGGCTGCGTCTGCTCGCCCCAGTCATTTACTGCAGTAAGCTCCCGGGGACTCACGCACTTGCCGCCTTGCTACAGCTCGAATTATTTAGGGGATTTCAGCGTCTAACCAATTACGTGATCTCGAGTGTTCTCTTTCATTTAGCGGAAAAATTTGGCGGATTCACTATAAAATAAGCGCCTTTATAGGCGCTTTTTCTATGGATCTTTTGTACAAAATGCGTACATAATCGCCAGCGTTGAAAGTTGACACGTATCACATAACGAGACGCAGCCCACAAGGCTGACATGTTTTTCAATACTGGCTACTGGGCATGAAATTTACACGGCGTCACTTTTTGTTGGCAACCGGGGCAACCGTCCTCTCAATGACCACAGGCAAACTGTTTGCCCGTGATGACATTATCCCCTTGTGGCCAGACGATCCGCCGGGCGGCGGTGGGCCGTCTGGGCTGTTGAAAGTCAGTATGAACGGCTCCTGGACCAACATCGTTTCTCCGGCGATTCAACGATTTCGCCCCGAGAATCCCAACGGCGAAGCGGTGATCGTGGCGGCTGGCGGCGGCTATCGTTTTATCGGCATGGGACGTGAAGCCTGGCCGGTGGCGCGCTGGTTAAATGCCAACGGTTACACCGTGTACGTACTGAGTTACCGCTTGCCGGGAGAAAAGTGGCAGGCGGGCAACCTCGCGCCGCTGCAGGATGCGCAGCGCGCCATTCGTCTGGTGCGTTCTATGGAGAGTAAAGTGCATCTGCTCGGCTTCTCCGCTGGCGGACATCTGCTTGGCATGGCGGCCGCACGTCCTGATTTCGAAACCTATCCGGCGCAGGACCCGCTCGATCAAATCCGACCTACGGCCGATAGCGTTGGCCTGATCTATCCGGTCATCACCCTCGAAGCGCCGTATCAGAACACCAAGACGCACCTGATGATGGTAGGCGATCACGCGACACCCACTCAGGAAGCGAACTGGTCAGTGCAGAATTATGTCACCCGACAATATCCACCGACGTTCCTGGCGCAGGCGGAAGATGATCACACCTCCAATCCCCATAACACTGAAATGATGCGCGATGCCTGCCGTCGGATGCAGGTGCCAGTGGAGTTGATTGAGCTGAGCAGCGGTGGGCATGGCTTTGGTCTGGGGAAAGCGGGTACGCCTGCTGCGCTCTGGGATCAGGCGTATGTGCGCTGGCTGGATCTGCACAGTTAATCGGGCAAAAAAACGTATTATCCGAAGAGACGGACCACAAAAGTGCTCGCTATGTGGTCGGTCTGAGCTGTTAGCCATATGCCCGGCTGTGCTGTTATGCGCGCCAGGCAAATGGACGCTTTACGTCAGATTAAAATGCTCATCCGGCTGGCGCGGTTCCGGCAACGGGAAATCATTGTTCATCGCCTTCAAATTACGTTCGATATTCACGCACAGCGCATCCAGTGGCAGATGATTGGGCGCAGTGCCGAACGGATCTTCCAGCTCTTCCGCCAGTGACTCCAGCGACAGGAAGGTGTAGGAGATAAACACCGACACCAGCGGCGTCATCAGATGCAAATCTGCCACCAGCGCAAACGGTAGCAGGGTACAGAACAGGTACACGGTGCGATGCAGAATCAGGCTGTAGGCAAACGGAATCGGCGTGCTGGCAAGGCGATCGCAGCCGCCCAGATAAGCCGACAGATGATTGAGATTGTCATCGATACTCTGCCAGACAATATCCGACACCAGACCCTCATCGCGCCGCTGCGCCAGCCATTCGCCCATGCATAACAACGTCTGTGAGGTCGGCATCGGATGGCTCAATACGGCACTGTGCCATTTCTCCGGCAGCAGGCGCGCCAGATCGGCCTGCGCATCGGTTTTACGCAGCCGATGTTTCATTGCCCAGCTAAATGCCAGCTGCAGCCCTAAAAACTCCTGCACTTGCGCTTCACTGATGCCGCGAATGCATTTTATCTGGCGCAGCAGTGAGCGTTGCGTGATGTGCATATTGCCCCACAGCGTGCGCGCTTCAATAAAACGCGCATAGCTGGCGTTATTGCGGAAGCCAAGAAAGATGGCAATCGACACGCCAATCAAGCTGAACGGTGCAGTCGTGAGGTGAATGCCGAAAGTGGAGTACCACGGATAGCCGATAATGGCGATCACCGACATCAGCAGGTTGAGCGACAGGCGAAACACAATGCTAACCAGCACCGAGCCGTGCCAATCAAACAACCTGATGAACCAGTGTTGACGAGGACGTACGATCATTTTGCGATGGTGTTTTTTATGATTTTGTTGGCACAGGTTACGCCTGCTGATACACCGGAAGCAATGTGAAAAACAGCGTATTTGAGGCTGAAATTGCTGTGTTGAGTGTTAATTTATCTTTTTAAATCAGTCTTCTAAAAACAGTTTGAACAAGTTGTAAAATTCTTTGCGTTATCTCTTCGCGGCCCCTTTCTCTAAAGTTCATTCCAGCAGCACAACACACAAATTTAAAAACACTTTAGAGGAATACATCATGTCTAAACTCGACCTGCTCGACCCACAGAACTCAACCCTGATCTTTATCGACCACCAGCCGCAGATGGCTTTCGGCGTCGCCAATATTGATCGCCAGCAGCTCAAAAATAACACCGTCGCTTTGGCAAAAGCGGGCAAAGTTTTCGACGTGCCGGTGATTTACACCTCTGTAGAAACCGAAAGTTTTAGCGGCTACATCTGGCCAGAACTGTTGGCGGTGCACCCGGAATCGAAGCCGATTGAGCGTACTTCCATGAACTCATGGGAAGATGCCAAATTCGTCGAAGCGGTGAAGAAAACCGGTCGTAAGAAGCTGATTATCTCTGCACTGTGGACTGAAGTGTGTCTGACTTTCCCGGCCCTGATGGCGCTGAAAGAGGGATTTGAAGTGTACGTGGTGACCGATACTTCAGGCGGCACCAGCGTCGATGCTCACGAGCGTTCGATTCAGCGCATGGTGCAGGCCGGTGCGGTGCCAGTGACCTGGCAGCAAGTGCTGTTGGAATACCAGCGCGACTGGTCACGCAAAGAAACCTACGATGCGGTGATGGATCTGGTGCGTGAGCACAGCGGCGCATACGGCATGGGCGTGGATTACGCTTACACCATGGTGCACAAAGCGCCACAGCGTCAGGCTTGAATTACGACTGGCGCGGCAGGCTGCTTTTCAGAGCATCGATAAACAGCCGCAGCGCCATCGACTGATGCTGGTTGGGCGGGAACCACAAGGCCAGACCTGCCGACTGCACCCGCCAGTCGGCGAGCTGTTCCACTAACTGGCCGGATTGCAGCGCCGCTTCGGCGTAAAGCGATGGCACATAAGCAATGCCCAATCCGCTGATCGCCGCCCGGGTCATTAGCGCGTTGTTATCTAAGGTGATCGTGCCCGGTACATCCATCTCATAACGTTCTCCCGCTTTTTCATACTCCCAGCGATAGCGTTTCCCGCTCGGCAGACGATGGCGAATGCACTGCTGCTGCAACAAATCCTGCGGCTGCTTGATGGGGGCGTGTGCGGCGAGATAGGCCGGTGAAGCCACGGTGATAAAATTCAGCGGGCCGCCCAGCGCAATCGCCACCATATCCTGCGGCACATCTTCAATCAGCCGAATGCCGGCATCAAACCCGGCGGCTGTGATATCCACCAGTTCACCCTGTGCGGCAAAATCGAGCTGAATATTCGGGTAATCAGCGCAAAATCCCGGCACCACTTTTTCCAGCAGGATGCTAATAGCCGCATCGCTGGCACTGATGCGTAAGGTGCCTGCGTGCTGCTGGCGGCGAGCGCTGACATCGTGTAGCACTTCATCCATCTCATTCAACAGCGGTGCCAGCCGATCCAGCAGCTGTTGCCCGGCATCGGTGAGCGACACGCTACGGGTCGTGCGCTGAAACAGCTGCACACCAAGATTGTGCTCCAGCGTCTTCACCAGATGGCTGAGTGAAGAGCGCTTCAAACCGAGTATTTCAGCGGCACGGCGAAAGCTACGCTGCTCTCCCAACGTTTTGATGGCCTGAAGTTCATGCCAGGAAGGTCTTCTCATTGGTGGTATTTCCTCACCAGGTCATGCGCGATTAGGGAGATTATGACCACCAGTAAAGCGATCTATCATCGGGTTTTCAACCGGAGGACGACAAAATGAAAACCTGGTTAATTACCGGTGCCAGCAGTGGGCTGGGCCGTTTGATGAGTGAAGATTTACTGGCACGTGGCGATCGCGTGCTGGCCTGCGTACGTCGCACTGAGGCAATGGCGGATCTGCAAGCGCGATACGGTGGGCAGTTACAGGTCATGATGCTGGATTTGGCGAACACCGCCAGCATTGCGCCAGCCATCGCGCAGGCATTTGCCAACGTTGAGCGCGTCGATGTGGTGGTCAGCAATGCCGCCTATGGTCTGTTTGGCGCGGCGGAAGAGCTGAGCGATACGCAGATTGATCGTCAGATCGCCACCAACCTCACCGGCTCAATCCAGCTAATTCGCGCCGTGATTCCGCTGCTGCGCCAGCAGGGCGGCGGGCGCATCGCGCAGGTTTCCTCGGAAGGCGGGCAGGTGGCTTATCCCAACTTCAGCCTGTATCACGCCAGCAAGTGGGGCATCGAAGGATTTGTGGAAGCGGTACGCCAGGAAGTTGCCAGCTTTGGCATCGATTTCCTGCTGGTGGAGCCGGGGCCAACCGCCACTAACTTTGGTGCCGGGCTGGATATTGCTGAGGCGCAGGATGTTTATCGGGACACCGCCTCCGGTGAAGTGCGCCGCGCGATTATGTCTGGCGAGTTCGCGATCAAAGGCGATGCCGCGAAATCTGTCACCGCGATGATCGCCACGCTGGATCAACCCGCCATGCCGCTGCGTCTGGCACTGGGCAGAACGGCGTATGACAATATCGAAGCCGCGCTGGAACGACGCCTGGCAGAGCTGCGTTTGCAGAAAGAGATAGCCTATCGTGCGGATGTGTAAAAGCTCTTCGCATAACCGCACGGAGTAACAGGCAGGGAAGCGGCATCGCTGCCAAACTTAGCGCACAAAAGAAGGCATGCACGTTTCGCAGCGGCATGCTTTGTATTGAGCGTTTCGCTAAGGAGAAAGTGGTTATGAAAGCGATGATCCTGAAACAACCCGGCGGTTTAGAGCACTTGCAGCTGGCGGATCTGCCCGATCCCGGTAAACCGGGCGCCGGAGAGATCCGCGTGGCGATCCATGCCACCTCACTTAACTTCCACGATTTGCTGGTGGCTAACGGATCGATTCCCACCGAGCAGGATCGCATTATGATGGCGGACGGTGCGGGCGTGGTCGAAGAGGTCGGTGCAGACGTTACCGACTTCAAGCCCGGTGACCATGTGGTTTCCTGCTTCTTCCCACAATGGCAGGACGGGCTGCCTCTCGCTCAGGTCGGCAACTTCACCCAAACGCCAGGTGATGGCGCTGATGGGTTTGCCGCCGAAGTGGTGGTGCGTCCGGCGCATCACTTTACCCTCGCACCGCGCGGCTGGCGGCATGCCGAAGCAGCGACGATTACCACATCTGGCCTGACGGCATGGCGCGCACTGGTGGGCGATGCGCAGATTAAATCGGGCGATACCATCGTCACGTTGGGCACCGGCGGCGTGTCGATTACTGCGCTGCAAATTGCCAAAGCGATGGGCGCACGAGTGATTGTCACATCTTCATCGGATGAGAAGCTGGCCAGAGCCAAAGAGCTGGGGGCCGATGCGGGCATCAACTATCGCACCACGCCGGAGTGGGGCAAAGCGGTACAGCAGCTGACTGAGGGCAAAGGCGCGGATGTGGTGATTGAACTGGGCGGGCCGGGCACCATGGCACAGTCGATTGAAGCGGTGCGCGTGGGCGGTCATATCGCGTTAATTGGTGTGCTGACCGGGTTCGAAGGCGTGATACCCACCTCGCTATTGATGGCAAAGCAGGCGCGTATTCAGGGGTTGATTGTCGGCCATCGTCGTCAGCAGCAGGATTTCGTGCGCGCGTTAGAGCAAACGGGTATTCGCCCGGTAATCAGTGACAGTTATGGTGCGCTGAACGATCTGCCTGCGGCCTTCCAGCATCAGCAGTCGGCGGGACACTTCGGCAAAATCACCGTGGAGTGGTAACGCGAATTAGCCTGTTTCCCATACCAGGAAACAGGCTAGTGACATCAGTAGTAATCGCCGTGACGGTAATCCCAGGACGGGAAGATGTCCGACAGCAACGCCATGATTTTATCGACATCAAGGCCTTTGCGAATCAATACCGGGCACGGGGTGATTTTACGCTCGCCGTTTTGCTGTGGAATCAGACGACCTTCGCTATCGACCATCGACACCATTACGCCTTGTTCGTAGCGCACTTTATTTTCATCGTTAGGCTGAATGGATTTCACGTAGTCATTGGCTTCAATAATTAAATCGGCACGCGATTCAATACGTTCGCCAATACCCTCAACCAGACCACGGTTTCCCTGACCCGATGGGTTGGCGGAACTGGCGAAAGAGAATTTCCCGTGCTCTTCCCACAGCGCTTTCGCAATATTTTCGCATGGGCGACCAAATTTAATCACGAAGCAGCTGGTCTGGCGGCCATCCATCATCAGCTCTTTTGAACCGTCAGCCGGAATACGCGCCAACGCATCTTCGCGCCACGGTAAAATACAGCCCAGCAAAATATCCTGATCCCAATGCTGCTGATAAAGCTGGTCAATTTCCGGTGTCAGTTGTGCCAGAGAACGCAGTTGCTCCAGCGAGCCACATAGCACCACGCCTGGCTTGTTGCGCTTGCGCTGCTTGGCTTCAAACTTACGCTCTAACCCGGCTTTATCGGAGGTCATGATGATGTAACCGACTTTCGTTGGGCTCACAATCATGCCGCCGTCCTGGGACAAAATCTCGATGGCTTCAGGTTGTAACCCGCCATTCCACGTTATTTGCTTACCGCTCATGGATCTACCCTATCTGCGTATCAATAGATGACGTACAGGAATATTACCTGCAATGTAATTAAGGAATTAATTAACCGGATAATTCATCGGGATTAATGGGTTTGTGCAAAACCATGCTGGTGATAATAGTACGATAATTAAAGGTGATGCAACTGATGAAAATAACGATGAAAGGAATAGGGTTAATTTAAAATAACACGCGGGAATTGTAGTGTTATTTAAACAAGGCGCTGAATAAGTCTTTCAGCGCCAGGGTTAATTAAAATATCAGAGCGTGTGCCACACCGCGCAGCGCAATGCCGAGGATGATACCCGGCACGGCGAAACGGAACAGACGCGGGAAACGACTCGACAGGCCAAGGAAGATACCAATCCCCGGCAAATCAAAGGTCTGAATAAACCAACCCGCCGAGGCGTTGATGTTGTGCGCACTGTATAAACCTTTTTCGACCAGCCCGGCTACCACGCCGTAGTAGGCGGTGCCGCCTGCCAGGCATTTGGTCAGTGCAGGCAGAATATACACTTCAGAGATGTTGAATCTGTCCAGCAGCGGAGAAACCAGCCGGGTAAGCATCTCAATCCCGCCGGACTCTTTCAAAATCCCCACCACCGACAGTGAGAGAATCAGCATCGGCAGCGATCCCAGCGCCAGACGAATCGCGTCCGCACCCGCGCTGTTGATGATGGCGATCAGTCCCATTTTGCTTTCATTATTCGCAACGGCTTCATCTTCATTGAGCAGCGCTGCATCCGAGAGCTTGCGCCCAAAGAAATGATAAGTGGTGGCTGCCGCCAGCACCCCGCCGCAGATGGAGATGAGTATCGCGGCACTCCAGTTGAGCCCGGCAGGAATCAGCGGATAAAAAGCATTGGCTTGCCCCATGGCAAACAGCATCGCCAGCGTGGCCGCCATATGGCGATCGGAAGTGCCGCGTTTTTCCATAATCGCTAATGCCGCTAACGGCGCGGCGAAACTGACAAAGTTCAGCTGGATCAGCGCAAATAATGCCAGTCCGGTAATACCTAAAGGTTTTAATAACGGTGTGGAATGACGTACCACAAAATCCAGCACGCCTTTCACTTCCAGATATTTCATGATGAATAACATCACCACCATGATAGGAATAAGCGTGTACAGCGCAACATCCACCGAGGCTTTGCCTGCAGACATAATTATGCTGATGATATTCATGCGGTTGCCTGAACCTCGAACCACGGCTTAATACCGGTAAACATGTTGCTCCCCTTGCCTTAAAAAACGCATAAAAATGCCAGCGCGAAGGGCACTAGCTAAGGGATAAATAGTATCCCGGTGGTGTAAACTTGAGTAGTGAAGAAATTAAATTTTATCTTGCAGGAAATGGCAGGGAAAAATAACCGTGCGCCGACGTTTGTGCGGCGCACGGAAATATTATTCGACGTTTATTCGCTTATCTGACGAATATTACGCGCGGTGCTCTGCAATAATTTAAATGCATCATAACGGTGCTGATGCAGTGGCGAAACCGACGGCTCAGGATGCCAGCGCTTTTCATCGGTGGTCATGTTGGCCATCGCCGAGGTGACGTCGGAATATTCGCCACTGGCGGCAGCGGCAAGAATCGCTGAACCCAGTAATACCGGCTCAGGGCAGTGGGTGGATTGCACAGGAAGCTGGCAGCTGTCCGCCAGCAACTGGCGTACCAGCGAGTGTTGCCCGGCACCGCCGCTGATGACAATCGACCGCGTGACGATACCCTTGCTGGTTTGCGCCTCAATGATTTGGCGCAGGCCGTAGCCGAGGCTGCACAAGCCGGCGATATACAGTGCGATCAGGCTGGCTTCGTCATTGTCCATACCCAGACCGCAAATCACCGCTCGCGCGTAAGGGTCGCCAAAAGGTGCACGATTACCCGCAAATTCCGGCACGATATGCAGACCTTCGACTAAATCCACCGTTGCCGACTCGCTACGAGCTTGTTGTAAAGCCTGTTCGGCGAGATACACCGGCAATGAAAGGCCTACTGCATCGGCGGCCCTTTGTGCACTTGTGGCGGCTGGATGCATCTCCAGCAGGCGGTCGATGGCGGCGCCTGCCGCGCTTTGTCCGCCTTCACTCAACCATAAACCCGGCACCATTGCCGAGTAATACGGACCCCACACACCTGGCACAAACGCGGCTTCACGCGTCGGCGTCATGGTGCAGGACGAGGTGCCAAACACATAAGCGAGTTTATCTTCCGGGCTGCCATCTGCGCCCAGCGTACCGACGCCGCCTGCATGGGCATCGATTAACCCGGCGGCCACGGGCGTGCCAGCAGATAAGCCGAAGTCGGCGGCAGCCTGCGCGGTTAAACCTGTGCCGCACGGTGTGCCTGGCTCGACGATCTGCTGTCCGATACGCGCAAATTTCTCCTGAGCGAATTCCGGCAGGCCAATGGCACTGAAGTAGTCGGCATCCCAGCGCTGCTCATGCGCAAGATAGTTCCATTTGCAGGTGACGGTGCAGGATGAGCGCACCGTATCGCCTGTCGCGCGCCAGCTGAGGTAATCGGTGAGATCGAAAAAGTGTGCGGCGTTCTGGAACGTTTGCGGGTTGTGGGCTTTCAGCCACAGCAGTTTTGGCATCTCCATCTCCGGTGAGATGCGTCCGCCCACGTAGTCGAGCACCGGATGTTTCGTCGCGTTAATGGCATCGGCCTGCTGCGTGGCGCGGTGATCCATCCACACAATAATATTGCGTTCCGCCTCTCCGTTTGGGCTGACGGGCAACGGTTGCCCCTGTTCATTGATCACCACCAGCGAGCAGGTGGCATCGAAGCCAATGCCAGCCACCGCAGCGGGATCGATAGCGGCAGTGGCCACTGCCTCGCGCACGCAGTGACTGACCGCCTGCCAAATCTCATTGGCGGATTGCTCAACCACATGACCGTGGGCACGGAAGGTGGTGATGGACTGTTTTGCATGGCCTAACAGATTTCCCGCGCGGTCAAACACGCCCGCGCGAGCGCTGGCCGAACCAACATCGACACCAATCAGATATTTTTCGTTACTCATGCTGCTGCACCTCGGTTGGTTACAGGTCAACGCTGTTGGGGAGGATAACAATATCGCGCACTGTGACACCCGGCGAACGTGTCACCATAAACAGCACCGATTCCGCCACTTCAATGGGCTGCATCAGGCTGCCATTGGCCAGCGCGTCCTCCAGTTTCTCCTGCGGCCAGTCATCGAGCAGGGCAGTGACCACCGGGCCCGGCAGCACCGCACCGACGCGCACACCATGCTGCGCCACCTGACGACGGGTTGAATGCACAAAAGCCTGCACTGCAAATTTGGATGCGGTGTAGATCGGTTCCCAGACCACGGGCACCACGCCCGCAATCGAACTGGTGAAAATGATGTCACCCGATTTCTGCGCGATCAGATGCGGCAGCACCGAACGCACGCAGCGAAAGGCCGCGCTGGTGTTGAGTTTCAGTACGCGATCCCAGATATCGGGATCGCCTTCCGCCACTGGCCCACCAATGTAGGCACCGGCGTTGGCGTGGAAAATATCGAGGCGGCCCGCCAGCTTGAGAATGTCGTCGAGAATCCCGTCAACCTGTTTGCCGTCCATCAGGTCAATTTGCAATGGCAATGCCTGAGGACCCAGTTCCGCCACCAGCTGCTGCAACTTGTCGCCATCGCGATCGATCAGGACGACTTTAGCCCCGGCCTGCAGCAGCACTTTGCTGCATTCCAGACCGATACCGGAGGCAGCACCAGTAATGGCGGCAACTTTTCCGTTGAGTGGGTTATGCATGGAGAAGAGGTTCGTGTTCATCTTATAATCCTTTATCAATGGCGTTTTAGGTGGTGCTCAATCGATGAAGCACAACTATCACCCCGACTTTTAACCAGCAACAAAAAGAGCAATAAAGGGATGGGTTCTGTGACGGGGATCGGCAAAAACAAGAAAACCACCATTTATGACCTCGCGGAACTCACGGGGGTTTCGGCAAGCGCGGTGAGCGCGATTTTAAGCGGCAACTGGAAGAAGCGGCGCATCAGTGCCAGCACTGCTGAGAAGGTGAGCCGGATTGCGCAAGAGCAGGGTTATGCGCTGAATCGGCAGGCCAGCATGCTGCGAACCACGCGCTCGAAAACCATCGGTATGATCGTGCCCAAATACGATAACCGTTATTTTGGCTCAATCGTGGAGAAGTTCGAGCAGATGGCGCGCGATCGCGGCCTGTTTCCGGTGATTACCTGCACCCAGCGCGATCCTGATTTGGAACTCGAAGCGGCGCGCACCATGCTCTCCTGGCAGGTGGATTACATGGTGGTGACCGGAGCCACCGATCCAGATCGTATCACTGCACTTTGTCAGGCCGCGGGCGTTCCCTCGCTGAATCTTGATCTGCCCGGTTCGCTGGCGCCTTCAGTGATTTCGGATAACTTCAATGGCGCATTGAGCCTGGCGCGTAGCCTGCTGGAGAAATGCCCGCAACCGCTGATTTTTGTCGGGGGGCGTGCCAGCGATCACAACAGTAAAGAGCGCCTGCGCGGCTTTTTGGCGGCACATCAGGAGCGAGGTATTTCGGTGCCGGAGGAAAATTTGCTGCTGTGTGGCTACGAGCCAGAAAAAGCGCAAACGGCGTTGAAAAATCACTTTCAGCAGTATGTAACGGGGCAATTTGGCCTGTTTGTGAACTCGACCATTTCGCTGGAAGGGGTGGTGCAGTTTCTGCGTGCGGAGGATTTATTGTCTGATGATAAACATCCGGCAATTGGCTGCTTCGACTGGGACCCATTCGTGGCGCTGCTGTGCAAGGACATCACCATGGTAAAACAGGATGTGGCAGGCATGATGGAGACGGTGTTTCGCCTGATGGAGAGCGGTGAGCAGGACGTGGCGGTGGTGGAAGTGCCGGTGTTGCTGATGCAGTAAAAAGGGCGGCAAATGCCGCCCCATTGATCAACGCATGGTGACAAACTCTTCCGCCGCCGTCGGATGAATCGCCACGGTGTTGTCGAAATCTTTCTTGGTAGCGCCCATCTTCAGTGCCACTGCGAAGCCTTGCAGCATCTCATCCATACCGTTACCGATACCGTGGATACCGACAATCTTCTCGTCTGCACCGACGCACACCAACTTCATGCGGCACGGCTGGCGATGCTGGGTGACGGCGGTATACATCGCGGTGAAGGAAGATTTATACACTTTCACCTGGTCGTCGCCGTACTGTTCGCGCGCCTGCGGTTCGGTCAAACCAACGGTGCCAATCGGTGGATGGCTGAATACCACGGTCGGCACATTGCTGTAATCCAGGTGCTCGTCCGGTTTATTGTTAAACAGGCGCTCAGAGAGGCGACGGCCGGCGGCGACGGCGACGGGGGTCAGTTCCACCGCGCCGGTGTTATCGCCCACCGCATAGATGCCTTTCACGTTGGTGTTCTGGAACTTATCAACGTTGATATAGCCTTTCTCGTTCAGCGCGACGCCGGTCACGGACAGGTTGAGATTGTCAGTAGCCGGTTCACGACCAATCGCCCACACCAGGCAATCGACGGTTTGCTCATGGCCATTTTCCAGCTGCAGCGTCAGGCTGCCGTCGGCGTTCTTGATCACCGCTTTCGGGATCGATTCGGTGTGCAGCGTTGGGCCTTCGGCCTGCATCACTTCCACCAGGGTATCGACAATCAGCGGATCGAAACTGCGCAGCGGCGCATGCTTACGCACAAACAGATGGGTTTCGGCGCCCAGTGCGTTGACCACACCGGCCAGTTCCACCGCGATATAACCTGCGCCGACCACCGCGACACGCTTCGGCAGCGCATCCAGCTCAAAGAAGCCGTCAGAGTCGATGCCGTATTCCGCGCCAGGCACTTTTGGATGGCTTGGACGACCGCCTGTGGCGATCAGGATGTGATCGGCCGTGATGGTCTCGCCGTTCACTTCCACGGTGTTGGCATCGATAAAGCGGGCGAAGCCCTTGATCACTTCCACGTTGTTTTTACCTAACACGTTGTCGTAAGAGGTATGGATGCGATCGATATAGGCGCTGCGGTTTTTCACCAGCACTGACCAGTCAAAATGATTCACGGTAGTATCGAAACCGTAGTCCGGGCCGTACAGGTGGATAGCTTCGGCAATCTGTGCCGCATGCCACATCACTTTTTTCGGTACGCAGCCGACGTTGACACAGGTGCCGCCCAGCTCTTTGGCTTCAATCAGCGCGCACTTCTGGCCATGCATCGCGGCACGGTTAATTGAGGCGATACCGCCGCTGCCGCCGCCGATGGCGAGGTAGTCAAAATGTCTGGTCATCCGTTGTGTCCATCTGTTGGAAGAAAATTGGCATAGAGTGTAACGCTGCTTGCGCAAGAGGCGCAAAGGTTCAGCCTATGATTATGATAGGGTTGAATCTACGTTCCGCTAACAGGGAAGACATTATGCACTTAACTTTTCTCGGCACCGGCGCGGGTGCGCCAAGCCTGCAACGCAACGTTACTGCGATCGCGCTGACGCTGTCGAAAAGTGGCGACACCTGGCTGTTTGACTGTGGCGAAGCCACTCAGCACCAGTTTATGCGCTCCGCGCTCAAGCCGAGCAAGCTGGAAAAAATCTTCATTACCCACTTGCACGGTGACCACATCTTCGGTCTGCCGGGCTTGCTTACCAGCCGTTCGATGGCCGGGTTGCTGGAGCCGATGACGATATACGGTCCAAAAGGCATCAAACAGTTTGTCGAGACGGCGCTCAGTCTCAGTGGTTCTTACACCGGCTTCCCGCTGGAGATCGTCGAAATTGAAGCGGGCGAAGTGCTGGATGATGGCGAGTTCCGCGTCATCGCCTATCCAATGAATCATGTGGTGGAGTGTTATGGCTATCGTATTGAACAGCATGATAAACCGGGCTTCCTCGATGCGCCGCGCCTGAAAGCGGAAGGGGTACCGCGCGGGCCGTGGTATCAGGATTTGAAAGAAGGTAAACGCATCCGGTTGGAGGATGGGCGCGAAATTAACGGCGCGGCGTATCTCGGCCCGGCGACCAGGGGCAAAGTGGTGGCGATATTCGGTGATACCGGCCCGACCGAAGTGGCACTTGAGCTGGCGGCTGATGCGGATGTGATGGTGCATGAAACCACGCTGGAAGCCGCAATGGCTGAGAAGGCCAACGGTCGTGGCCACTCCACCACAATTCAGGCGGCTGAAGTAGCGAAGCAGGCGGGCGCCAAACGCATGATCGCCACGCACTTCAGTTCGCGGTATTTGTCGGGCGATCGAGAGAGACTGCTGGCGGAGTGCCAGTCGGTGTTTGCAGCGACCGAGCTGGCACGAGATTTCGCGGTGTTCGAAATTTAGTGCTGTAACGCTGGATAGGTAAAGAACAGCAGGTGCGTCATGTTGAACAGGAAATGGACGCCGGTGGCGACCCACACACGCCCGCTCCAGTGCCACGCCAGGCCGTAAATTAACCCGGCCAGAGTGGCGAAGACCACCAGCATCATGCCGCCAGGGAAGTGCGCCAGACCAAACAGCAGTGCGGTGAGCAACAGTGCCGCTACGCCACCGATTTTCTGGCGCAGGCGCTGTTGCACATAGCCACGGAAGAACGCTTCTTCGGCCAGCGAAACAAAGAACAGGTTTGCCAGCATAAAGCTGCCGAGCCACTCCGGCCAGTGTGGCTCAATCGCCAGTCCACCCAGCAGCACCGCGACGTACAGCAGCAGCGGGATCGCCGCTAGTAATAGCAGCCACAGAATCTTGTGCGGCGCAGGAAACTTCTGCGTACGGAACAGCGTGGGCAAGGCAGCCAGCAGCACAAAGGGGATCAGCGCTTTATCAAAGTTGTAGTAGAAGCTGAACGGCACACTGTTGGGGCCAACCTGCATCTCCTCGATCTGACGCGGGTTGTTAAAGCCAGGCAGCAGATGCAGGAACAGGCCACCGGCGATCAGCACCAGCAGCGCTTCGCTGATCAGCAGCACGGCACGGTTGGTGGGATTTTCCACCCGCACCCACGCCAGCAAAGCGATGGCACCTAAAATGGCGAGAGCAGGCCAGTCCAGTACATCCTGGAACAGGCCCATTATCGTCGCCAATAACAGCAGAAGTACGGCAAGGCGTTTGGCAGGTGACAGCACAGTGAGTGCGCCAGCCAGAATGATCCACATAAAAAGTGTCCTTAGAAGGGCAACGGCATGGGGCGGCTCAGGAACCGCACCCTAAAAGCCCGTTATTCTGGAACGATCTGCGTCACGCTGTAGTGACCGGTACCCGCCGGCACCAGCTTCTGATGCAGCCACGGCAGCAGCTCTTCCATCTGCGCTTTCAGCTTCCACGGCGGGTTAATCACGATCATGCCGGAGGCAGTCATACCGCGTTGATCGCTATCCGGGCGCACCGCCAGTTCGATCTGCAGAATGTTGCGGATGTTGCTGGCTTCCAGGTCTTTAATCATGTGTTTGATTTGCTGGCGCAGCACCACCGGATACCACAGCGCATACACACCGGTAGCAAAGCGTTTGTAGCCTTCCTGAATGCCTTTCACCACATCCTGATAATCGCTTTTCATTTCGTACGGCGGATCGATCAGAATCAGACCACGACGGCTCAGCGGAGGCAGTTTGGCTTTTAACTGCTGATAGCCGTCGCCACGCGCTACGCGTGCACGGGCATCTTTGCTGAATTCGGAACGTAGCAGCGGATAGTCGCTGGAGTGCAGTTCGGTCAGCTCCAGCTTGTCCTCTTCACGCAGCAGATAGCGGGCGATCAGCGGCGAGCCTGGGTAGTAGCGCAAGGTGCCATGCGGGTTGAGGTTGCGAACGGCCGTCAGATAAGGCTTCAGCAGTTCTGGCGCGTCCGGCTGCTGCCAGATGCGCGCAATGCCTTCCAGATATTCACCGGTACGCTCGGCGTGCTCTCCGCTCAGCTGGTAACGTCCGGCACCGGCGTGGGTATCCAGATAGAGAAACGGTTTTTCCTTCTCCATCAGGGCGGTGAGGATCAGGCTTTCAACGGTATGTTTGAGCACGTCGGCATGGTTGCCGGCATGAAAACTGTGGCGATAACTCAGCATAAAAAAGAGGGGTCCGCGGTTGGATCAAAGGAGATAAAAACATCGTGTGTGGCGCGATTATAGCCGCGCTGCGTAAAAATTGCTGACGTTTCGGCGCTCGCGCTTTTTTCTTTACGGGTCCATTCTCAGTAGCATTGATTTTCACCTTCACTGACCGCATGTTAGAAAGATTGCGTCGCGCCATTGCGCGCCACCCCCACTCCATGAAGAAAGGACTGCGCTTATGACCAATCCGTTACTCACCCCTTACACGCTACCGCCGTTTTCCGCGATTAAACCTGAGCACGTGGTTCCCGCTGTGACTGAAGCGCTGAACAACTGCCGTGCCGAAGTTGAACGCGTTGTGGCACAGGGTGCACCTTACACTTGGGACAATTTAGTGCAGCCACTGGCAGAAGTGGATGACCGTCTGAGCCGTATTTTCTCGCCGGTGAGCCACCTGAATTCGGTGAAGAACAGCCCGGAACTGCGTGAAGCTTACGAGCAGACGCTGCCGCTGCTGTCAGAATACAGCACCTGGGTGGGACAGAACGAAGGCCTGTATCAGGCTTATCGCGATCTGAAACAGGGCGACAGCTATGCCGCGCTGGATATCGCACAGAAGAAAGCGGTGGATAACGCACTGCGTGATTTCGAACTCTCCGGTATCGGTCTCGATAAAGAGAAGCAGAAGCGCTACGGCGAAATCGCCGCGCGCCTGTCTGAACTGGGTTCGACCTACAGCAACAACGTGCTCGACGCCACCATGGGCTGGAGCAAGTTGATCACCGATGAAGCCGATCTGGCGGGCATGCCAGAAAGCGCGCTGGCTGCGGCCAAAGCGCAGGCCGAAGCCAAAGAACAAGAAGGCTGGCTGCTGACGCTGGATATCCCAAGCTATCTGCCAGTCATGACCTATTGCGATAACGCCGCGCTGCGTGAAGAGATGTACCGCGCCTATTCAACGCGTGCTTCTGAGCAGGGTCCCAACGCCGGTAAATGGGATAACGGCCCGATCATGGCCGAAGAGCTGGCATTGCGTCACGAACTGGCACAGCTGCTGGGCTTTGACTCCTTCGCGCACAAATCACTGGCGACCAAGATGGCTGAGAACCCGGCTCAGGTGATCGACTTCCTGACCGATCTCGCCAAACGTGCGCGTCCGCAGGGTGAGAAAGAGTTAGCGCAACTGCGCGCCTTCGCCAAAAAAGAGTTTGGCGTTGACGAGATGAATCCGTGGGATCTCACTTACTACGGCGAGAAGCAGAAACAGCATCTCTACACCATCAGCGATGAGCAACTGCGTCCGTACTTCCCGGAAGAGCGTGCGGTGAGCGGCCTATTTGAAGTGGTGAAACGCATTTACGGCATTACCGCCAAAGAGCGTAAAGACGTGGATGTGTACCATCCAGATGTGCGCTTCTTCGACCTGTTTGATGAAAGCGGCGAGCTGCGCGGCAGCTTCTACCTCGATCTGTATGCGCGTGAACACAAGCGTGGCGGGGCGTGGATGGACGATTGCGTCGGCCAGATGCGTAAAGCCGATGGCAGCCTGCAGAAGCCGGTGGCGTACCTCACCTGTAACTTCAACCGTCCGGTACAGGGCAAGCCCGCGCTGTTTACCCACGATGAAGTCACCACCTTGTTCCACGAGTTTGGTCACGGCCTGCACCACATGCTGACGCGCATCGAAGCGCCGGGCGTGTCGGGTATCAGCGGTGTGCCGTGGGATGCGGTCGAGCTGCCAAGCCAGTTTATGGAAAACTGGTGCTGGGAGCCGGACGCGCTGGCGTTTATCTCCGGCCACTACGAGACCGGCGAACCGCTGCCGAAAGATCTGCTGGATAAAATGCTGGCAGCGAAGAACTATCAGGCGGCGCTGTTTATCCTGCGTCAGCTGGAGTTCGGCCTGTTCGATTTCCGTATGCATACCGAGTTCAATCCGGAAAAAGGTGCGCAAATCCTCGAAACCCTGCGTGAAGTGAAGAAACAGGTTGCCGTGGTGCCAAGCCCGGAGTGGGGCCGCTTCCCGCATGCGTTTAGCCACGTCTTCGCCGGCGGTTATGCCGCAGGTTACTACAGCTATCTGTGGGCCGACGTGCTGGCGGCGGATGCCTATTCGCGCTTCGAAGAAGAGGGCATCTTCAACCGTGAAACCGGCCAGTCGTTCCTCGACAACATCCTGACGCGCGGCGGTTCCGAAGAGCCAATGGAGCTGTTCAAACGCTTCCGTGGCCGTGAACCACAGCTGGATGCGATGCTGGAACACTACGGAATTCAGGGATAAGCCTGCTTGTGAAAATCGGTTTAATCGATGAATCAGGCGCCGGAGACGGCGCCTTATTACATCTGGCGCAGCGCTGGGGCTTACAGCATGACGATCAGGCTGTAATGGCCCTGGTGCTGACGCCGGAGCGCCTTGAGCTGCGCAAACTGGATGAGCCTAAACTGGGTGGCATCTTTGTGGATTTTGTCACCGGAGCTATGGCGCATCGCCGCAAGTTTGGCGGCGGTCGCGGCGAGGCGGTGGCGAAAGCGGTGGGCATCAAAGGTGGCTATTTGCCGGACGTGATCGACGCCACGGCAGGATTGGGGCGAGATGCCTTTGTGCTGGCGGCGCTGGGTTGCCGGGTGCGCATGCTGGAACGTCATCCTGTGGTCGCAGCATTACTGGATGATGGCTTACGTCGTGGCTATGAAGATGCGGAGATTGGCGGCTGGCTGCGCGAACGTCTGACGCTGCTGCATGTGGTGAGTCAGCAGGCGTTGAGTGATATCACGCCCGCGCCAGATGTGGTGTATCTCGATCCGATGTATCCCCATCGTCAAAAGAGCGCGATGGTGAAGAAGGAGATGCGGGTGTTTCAGTCGCTGGTGGGACCCGATGAGGATGCCGATGCGCTGCTGGAACCCGCTCGTCGTCTGGCGAAGAAGCGCATTGTGGTGAAACGCCCGGATTACGCGCCGCCGTTAGCGGGCGTTGCAACCCAATCGGCCGTGGTCACCAAAAGCCATCGCTTTGATATTTATCCGCCATTGGTATGATTCTGCATAATGGCGTTGCGGCGTGATTTATCGCGCGGGCTTTAAAGACGCGCGATGTATTACGCCGCTACCAAAAAAACAGGGCCATTACTGGCCCTGTTTTTATTCGTCTTCTTCGTCACGCAGCGGCACAATCAGCATATCGATATGCACGGTGTTGATCAGCTGGCGCGCTGATGACATCAGCTTGCTCCAGAAATCCTGATGGTGGCCACAGACCACTAAATCCACATCGTATTTCTTAATCGCATCCACCAGCACCTGGCCGAGATCGCCGCTGCCGCTCAGGGTTTCACTGATCGGATAACCGGCGTTGGTAGAAAGTTCTTTCAGCGCGGTGTGCGTCTCTTCAGAAATGCGTTTCTGCATGTCGCCCAGATTGACGTCAATCAGCCCGGTGTAGAGGTCTGAGTAATTCACATCAACGTGGATCAGCGAGATTTTTGCATCATAAGGACGGGCCAGTGAAACGGCTTTATCAACCAGCAACTGGCTTTCCGGGGAAAGGTCTACTGCAATCAGGATGTGTTTATAAGCCATGATAAAACTCCTTCTCAAGATTCTGGGGCTACCTGAATTCCCGCCGCTCGGCGAGCGAAATCCTTTGCGCGAAACAGCGATGAAGCGCCACCAACCACAATTTATGCCCTGCAGGCGTTCTGTTGTTATGACCTGAGTATAGCCAGAGTTGTTAACAAATGCTGCAATCCACGGCTCGCTTGTGAGGAAGATCAAGCGCTATCGCAATTTTCACTCGCGGTGAACGAAAATCATCGCTGGAAAAAAATTGAACAGATCTCCTACACTGAAAATGAGTGCCACTGCCGTCTGGGTAACGCGCTCGGGTTCGCATAACAACAATGCAATTCGATTCATCTGTGGCTGGTTAATTTCCCGTGGGGCGTCTACAGCATTTCCCCGCTGCCTTCGACGTCATTGCGGCTCCAGCTGGGAGGGGAACATGATCAGCACTATCGCGCTTTTTTGGGCTCTGTGTGTGGTTTGTCTGGTGAATATGGCGCGCTACTTCTCTTCTTTGCGCTCGCTATTGGCTGTGCTGCGCGGTTGCGATCCGCTGCTGTATCAATATGTGGATGGGGCAGGTTTCTTCACGTCTCATGGTCAGCCGAGCAAGCAGGTGCGACTGGTGCGTTATATCTGGGATAAACGCTATCGCGATCATCACGACGACGAATTTATTCGCCGCTGCGAGCGCGTACGCAGGCAGTTTGTCCTGACCAGCGGGCTCTGTTTTTTGGTGGTGGTGAGCCTGATTGGTCTGGCGATCTGGCACTAAACAGCGGCAATAAAAAAGGGCGACCAGTGTTGAACCGTCGCCCTCTTGTTTGCTGATAGCAGCTTAGATAATTTTCAGCGCGATCCAGTAGAGCGAACCTGACAGCACAATACACACCGGCAGGGTAAACACCCACGCCATGGCGATATTTTTAATGGTGCGGCTCTGCAAGCCACCGCCATCCACCAGCATGGTACCGGCAACGGACGATGACAGGATATGCGTGGTGGAAACCGGCATACCGGTATAACTGGCAACCCCAATCGACACCGCAGCGGTCACCTGTGCTGACATGCCCTGCGCGTAGGTCATGCCTTTCTTACCGATTTTCTCACCGATGGTGGTTGCCACACGACGCCAGCCAATCATGGTGCCGATGCCCAGCGCTAATGCCACCGCCATGATGATCCAGATTGGTGCGTATTCCACGGTGCCCAGCAGATCGCCCTTCAGCTTATTGAGGAAGCGCTTATCGTCCGGAGTGGTCTCTGGCAGTTTCGCGGCTTTATCGGCCGTGTCCGAGACGCACATCAACAGGCGACGCATCTGGCTGCGCTGATCCACCGTCAGTTGGTCATAGCTGTTCAGATTGGTCAGCAACACTTGTGCACGATTGATAGCCTGCAGCGCACGACTGCTGTCGCAATGGAACTCATGCGGCCCGCCCACAGACTCTTCCGGCGTTGGCACCGCAGGCGGCGCCATCTGGACGATATGGGTGAGTGAATCGCTGTGCTGCTGATAATACTGTTCCAGATGATTGACCGCATCGCGAGTACGGGTGATGTCATAACCTGAGGCATTCATGTTGACCACGAAACCCGCAGGCGCAACACCGATTAGCACTAACATAATCAGGCCAATGCCTTTCTGACCATCGTTCGCACCGTGGGAGTAGCTCACGCCAATCGCCGAAACGATCAAGGCAATACGCGTCCAGAACGGTGGCTTCTTCTTGCCATCGATCTTTTCACGGTCAGCGGGCGTCATGTGGATGCGCGAACGTTTAGGGGTTCCGCTCCAGTAACGACGCAGGATGAAAATCAGCGAGCCCGCAATCACCAGGCCGACAATCGGCGACAGGATCAGTGACAGGAAGATATTAATGACTTTCGGCAGGTTGAGGGCATCAACCACCGAGGTGCCGGTCATCAGCGCATTGGTGAGACCAATACCGATAATGGCGCCAATCAGGGTGTGAGAACTGGACGCAGGCAAACCCAGATACCAGGTACCTAAGTTCCAGATAATCGCCGCCAGCAGCATGGAGAACACCATGGCCAGGCCGTGAGCGGAACCCACATTCAGCAGTAAATCAGTTGGCAGCATATGCACGATGGCATAAGCCACGCTCAAGCCGCCCAGCAAAACGCCTAAGAAGTTGAAAACACCCGCCATCACAACCGCCAATTGCGCCCGCATCGCGCGGGTATAGATGACGGTAGCGACTGCGTTAGCAGTGTCGTGGAAACCGTTGATTGCCTCATAGAACAATACGAACAGCAGAGCGATAACCAAAAACAGGCCGGTACTGAGGTCAAGACCAGCGAACAGATGTAGCATAAACGTTACGCCATTTTTTGGAGGACATGAACGCGGCGCATTATCGGCGACAACCCGCATGATGTGAAAGGAAAATATAGTCCTTTTTTGTCTTAAAATTGCCACAAACCCCATCAGACAAGGTAAAAAGACTGAAAAATAAGCGAGTTACAATATGACACATTTACGGCATTTTTTTGACGCTGGCGCGAAATGCCGCAGATCTCTACAATCACCGCCTTTCAATTATGTGGATTAAGCACTGTGGACAAGTTTGACGTTATCGTAATAGGTGCAGGCGCTGCCGGCATGTTCTGTGCGGCGCAGGCAGGGCAGTTGGGTCGTCGTGTGCTGTTGCTGGATAACGGCAAAAAGGCGGGACGTAAAATCCTGATGTCGGGTGGTGGCCGCTGTAACTTCACCAATATGTACACCGAACCGGCCGCCTATCTCTCGCACAACCCGCATTTCAGTAAGTCGGCATTGGCGCGTTACACCCAGTGGGACTTCATCGATCTGGTGAATCGCCACAAGATTGCGTATCACGAGAAAACCCTCGGCCAGTTGTTCTGCGATGATTCGGCGCAGCAGATCGTGGATTTGCTGTTAAAAGAGTGCGAAGACGGGCAGGTTACTTTGCGCTTGCGCAGTGAAGTGCTGAGCGTGACGCGCGATGAAAACGGCTACAGGCTGCAACTGAATGGCTCCGAGGTGCAGGCTGAGAAATTGGTGATCGCCAGCGGTGGCTTATCGATGCCGGGTCTGGGCGCGACACCATTCGGGTATAAAGTGGCCGAGCAGTTTGGTTTGAAAGTGTTCCCGACGCGCGCAGCCCTGGTGCCGTTTACGCTGCATAAGCCACTGCTTGAGCAGCTGCATACCTTATCGGGTGTGTCATTGCCCACCACCATCACCGCGCAGGATGGCACGCTGTTTAAAGAAGCGATGCTGTTTACTCATCGCGGCTTGTCGGGCCCGGCAGTTCTGCAAATCTCCAGCTATTGGCAGCCGGGTGAGTTTGTCACCATCAACCTGTCGCCGGAAACTTCGCTCGATGATTTCATCAACGTGCAACGCGAGGCGCATCCGAACCTCAGCCTGAAAAACAGTCTGGCGAAAATCCTGCCGAAGCGTCTGGTGGAAGTGTTGCAGGAGCTGAAGCAGATCCCGGATGTGACGCTGAAGCAGCTCAACAGCAAGCAGCAGGCGGAGTTGGTCACCACCTTGCATCAGTGGCGCGTGCAGCCTAATGGCACCGAAGGTTATCGCACTGCCGAAGTGACGATGGGCGGCGTCGATACCACGCAACTCTCCTCCAAAACCATGGAAGCGCGCGATGTGCCCGGTTTGTACTTTATTGGTGAAGTGGTGGATGTCACCGGCTGGCTCGGCGGATACAACTTCCAGTGGGCGTGGAGTTCAGCCTGGGCGTGTGCGCAGGCGCTGTGAGTTATCACGTCGCCATCAAAGGCGACGCCAGTGTACGAGGTTCAGCTTTATGCTGAGGTTGCAGCGCTAATGCCTGGCTCTGCGGAACGGCGTCACTGCAGGTGTCAGGTTTTTCGGCTGGTCGTGCAGCAATACTTGCCCCAGCAGGCTATCGCTGTTGACCACGCCATACTTCATATGCGTCGCGATATATTTGCGGTCAAAGCTGGTGAGCTTATACACCGGTGGCAACACCTCCGGTAAAGCGTCCACCATCAGCATGCGGCTCAGCTTCACCGGACGCCAGCCGCTCAGCGTTTGATACAATAACGCACCGGCTTCCGCTTTGCGTAAGTAGAAGTTGTAGTGATTCTCTTCCCGCAGCGCCTGCTGCTGAGCGATATAAACCACCAGATAATCCGGCGTCTTGATGCCCTGCAGAATTGTGTCGTAGTTCGGCAGCGCCAATAATTGCTGGAAGAAGGCTTCAGAGCCTAACTCCACAATCGGACGGAAGCAGTGCAGCCAGCGGCCGATAAAGGCATTGTTTTTCGGCGCGGCGAGAAACCAGGATTCCATAACCGGATAAGCGCGGTCGCGGGTGGATTCCTCGCGATAAAAAGCCACCAGGTCATAACGCTCATCCGCATTCACCGCTAACAGCTCATCGAGGCTGCGATTGAGGATAATGGTGGCATCCATCCAGATTCCGCCATAACGATGCAGCAGCTCCAGGCGAATCACATCGCTTTTGTGCGAAGCCCGCATCCCCGCGTGGACAAACTTCAGGTCTGGTAAATAGTCATGCAGATTGAGATTGTTGATTACCGTCAACGCATAGCCAGGGTTTTCACGGGCAATCTTATCGACAAAAATCTGGACTTCAGCCGGGAGCTTTTCACTTTCCCAGTACATCCAAACCTGACGCGGAATGGGCGCAGGCGGATTAGCACGACCCTGCAGGTTAATATCCTGTTCGGCTGCGGCGTGATAGGCGGGAAGGCGTTTGCGTGTGGTCAGCTTTTTTTCCGCCAGCAACGCCAGCGAAATCAAATGCATTTTAAGCTTATGGTTGGACATGATCATTCCTGTAACCCTGTCGGCCGCTCTCCCAGCTTCTGCCGCTTTAGGGCGAAAAACTGGCCCTGTGACAGCGGGCACGATGAAGCGCGATTGGCGCGAAAAGTGGCTCAAAATTAACAAACAGCGCTGAACTGCTCAATAAATAAACTCTGAAAACGTTACTTTAAGAGAATACGCAGGCGGCGTTCACTTGCCGTGCCGTTGCCGTGGGTGTTTAAGGGCTGTTAACCGATGAATCTGTTAAGATCGCCGCGTTTTTTCCAACAGGCCCATGATTCCATGTTCAAACTCAAATTCCTTCTGCCCGTGCTTATCGTCATCAGCGCGGCTGTCTGGTGGCTGATGCCGCACTATAGCGATGAAGACAAAAGCTATTACATCGCCATGTTCTGCACCTTGACCCATGATGGGCGCGACAACTCACCCCAGGCGATGCAACAGATTATTGAAGGCAGCAACTCGGATTATGCGCTGCAGAAAATTCATTTCCAGTCAGGTCTGGCAGAACATCTGCAAAGCGTGTGGCAGGATTTATCAGCGGAGCAGCAGCAGCAGGCGCGGCAGGAAAGTCTGTCCTGCCGCAAGGTGATGTCGGAAAAGTTATTACCGGGTAAAGCGGTGCAGTGATTAATGCAACGGCAGCGCTAATACCGCGTCAGTGGTTTTGATCTCGGCAAACACATCGGCAACGCCTGCCAGTGCGCTCTGCTGCAGCACCTTGTGATCGACCACTTTGTTATCCCAGGTCGCCAGATCGCGCGTGGCGGTGGCATCTTCCGGGATAATGACCGAGTAGCCAAGCGGTACGGCATCACGTGCGGTGGACGACACGCACATATGGGTCATTAGACCGGTGATAATTAACTGCTTGATGCCCAGACTGTCGAGTTGTTGTTTCAAATCGGTTCCCACGAAAGAACTCGGTGTGGCTTTGGTAATGACACGATCATTTTTGCCCGGCTGCAAATCCTTGTGGAATTCAGCGAAGCGGCTGCCTTTGGCGAACAGCGGGCCATCTGCCGCGCCTTCATGGCGGACGAAGAACACCGGCATGCCATGCTTGTGTGCAAACTCAACCAGGCGCTTGCTGTTTTGCAGTGCTTTCATACCGTCTGGAATGGGCATTTTGCCGCCAGCGAAGTATTCGTTCTGAATATCAATCACGATGACCGCGGTTTGATTGGCCGTCAGCTGGGTGGTGGCTGTGGCACCGCTCATGGTACGAATGGTCGGTGCATTTTCAGCTTTGTGTTCTTCGGCAATAGCGCTGCCTGAAATTGCCATCGCTAATGCTAAGGTGCCTGAAGCAAAAAGGTTTTTCATCACTAATAATCTCTTTGATTGGGAAGTCAGGGTGACTTCCGATGCACAGCAGTATGGCGATTGTGCCGAAAGTGAAGGAGTACTGCGCATGACAAATAACGTTCACTTTGCGCCAAAAATGGCGCACCTGGATGCGCCCATTAAGGTCGGTATTGTGGTGTTTGACGACATCATCCCGTTTCATCTTTCCGTTCCCTGTGCGGTGTTTGAGAAGGCGGAACGCGAAGATGGCCGAGCTTGCTACCAATTAATGATCTGTGCCACCCACGCCGGTCCGCTTCGCACCAACAGCGGTTTTTCGATTGTCGCGGAGCATGAACTGGCTATGCTGGCCGAAGCGGATATGGTGGTGGTACCCAGCTGGAGCGATCCTGCCATTGCGCCACCGCCCGCTTTGTTGCAGGCGTTACAGCAGGCTGCCCAGCGTGGGGCTCAGATTGTTGGCTTGTGTCTTGGCGCCTTTGTGCTCGGAGCCGCTGGCTTGCTGCATCAGCAGCGCGCCACGACACACTGGCGTTGGATGAGTGATTTTGAACGGCTTTACCCCGATGTGACGATTGACCGTGACGTGTTGTATATCGACGAAGGGCAGATTGTAACCTCGGCGGGCACTGCAGCGAGTATCGATTGCTGCCTGCATCTGGTGCGTGAACAGTGTGGAGTGGATGTGGCCAACAGTGTGGCGCGCATGCTGGTGGTACCGCCGCATCGGCAGGGCGGCCAGGCACAATATATTGAGCAGCCGGTCTATCACTCGGCGGGCAACGATCGATTTATGTCGGCGCTCAGTTGGGCCACCGAAAATTTGCAGCAGGCCCTCACGCTGGATCAGTTGGCGGAGAGAGCGTTGATGAGTCGTCGCAGTTTTACGCGCCGTTTTAACCAAGCCACCGGCAGCTGTTTCAGTGATTGGTTAGTGAATCAGCGTCTGGCATTGGCGCAGCGATTTTTGGAAAAAACCGACCAGCCAATTGAGCTGATCGCAGAAAAAGCCGGATTCTCTTCGCCATTAATGTTAAGGCGACATTTTAAAAAGAATTTGAATACGTCTCCGTTACAATACCGGAAAACATTTCGTGGTCGGGTGTGAATTAATGGTTTGTAAATCAACCTATTGATAAGAATGCATTGAAAATAGGACGGATAAAATTATTCCCGGATCATTTTGACAGGCTATCTGATGAGAAGAATATTTCAGCGTGGCCAATGAGGGCTATTCTTAACAACGGATGGCGAACCATCCGTTGTTATGCAAATCCTGCAAAGAAAAATAGTGACGCGAATTATTAACGCATCACACAATCAATACGTGAGGGAAATTGACCTGAGCGCAGCGCTGGCGTTCTCACTTCTTTCATTTTCTCACTGCTGTTAAATCCATGCTTACGGCAAATCACGCATGGATCAGTGCTCTCTTTCAATTGCTGCTCGTCTTCGCTCCCCAGCTGACGCTTACGGCAGTAGAGTGGGGTGCAACCCATCACTTGCTTAAAGGAGCGAGTGAACGATTGCTGGCTTTCAAAATGGTATTTTACGGCCAGACTGATGATCGGTGCGTTGCTGTATTTCAGCTCGCTGACACAGCATGCCAGTTTCTTTTTACGGATATACCGTGCCAGCGTTTCATTATGATAGCGGGCAAATAATTTCTGCAAATACCATTTAGAATAACCCGATTTCACGGCGATATCATCAATGCTTAAGCGCTGATCCAGATTGTCCATAATCCATTTGGTCACCGAATCAATAACCCCTTCGTTGTATTTTTGCGGCATCTTTTTGATCCTCCATTAACTGGACACAGTGTAAAATAATTAATCTTTCCAATCATCCGATTAACGTAAAGTTTTATAAGGAATTGGCTGTTTTATTATTTGTCATCAAGGCTGGTCTTGCTTTTAGTGAAATTAAGGCCGCTTTTGTTGAATCGATGTTGAATATTTAGCGTAATCACGCCCGTTATTTTTAACTCAAATTTTCCATCACTTTGCCGAGCTTAACAGTATGAGAAAACGTGGCGCTGGCACACCTCATCAATGCGCACTGGCGATTAACGTGCCACACTGATGGTTTTTTCATAGCTCAGGAGCAGTGCGCATGGCTTTTCGTTTCCCGCTAAAACAGTCACTTGCCGTGATTTTGACGGCGATGGCTGCGCTACCCACCACCTCCGCGTTAGCGGCCAATGTGTATGGCGAGCAGTTGGAAGGTTTTCAGTATCCCTACCCACTTGAACACTTTAATTTCTCCTCACAGCAGCAACCGCTGAGCATGGGGTACATGGATGTCAAACCCGCGCAGCAGGCTAATGGTCAAACGGTGGTATTACTGCACGGTAAGAATTTTTGTGGTGCAACCTGGGAAGACACCATCAAAGCGCTTAGCCAGCAGGGATATCGGGTGATTGCGCCGGACCAGATTGGTTTCTGCAGTTCGACGAAACCCGCCAATTACCAATACAGCTTCCAGCAGCTGGCGTTGAATACCCATCAACTGCTGCAACAGCTCGGTATCGATAAGGCAGTGATAGTCGGGCATTCGACCGGCGGGATGCTGGCCACGCGCTATGCGCTGATGTATCCACAGCAGACGCAGAAACTGGTGCTAGTGAATCCGATTGGGCTGGAGGATTGGAAAGCCAAAGGCGCGCCGTGGCGCTCGGTGGATCAGTGGTATCAGCGTGAGCTGAAGCTCAGTGCGGCTGGCATTAAAAAGTATGAGCAAAATACTTACTACAGCGGTCAGTGGAAACCGGAGTATGACAAATGGGTGGATATGCTGGCGGGGCTGAACAGCGGACCGGGCCACAAGAAGGTGGCATGGAACTCGGCGCTGATTTACGACATGATTTTCACCCAGCCGGTGTATTACGAATTCAAAGATCTCAAAGTACCCACGACGCTGATGATCGGTACAGCGGATACCACGGCGATTGGCAGCGATATCGCCCCCGCTGCGGTTAAAGCGCAGTTAGGTCATTACAATGTTTTGGGCAAGCAGGTGGCGAAGATGATTCCTGGCGCGCGGTTAGTGGAATTCCCGGGCATGGGACATGCACCGCAGATGGAAGAACCGCAAAAGTTTAATCAGACACTGATTAACGATCTGTCGCGTCCGCTGTAAGGAATGGCAGCCGATGTGGCAATTGGGCGTGCCCTGGCACGCCCTCACATTACTGCGCCAGTTTTTTCTTGCCGTTCTTGGCTTCGTACATGCGCGCATCGCTGCCTTCCAGCAACTGCTCCAGCGATTGCGGTTGGTCAGGATCAAACTCTACGATGCCTGAAGAGAAGTGCAGGGCGTAGCGGCGGTCCAAGTCCTGAGTCTGCTTCTGCAGGAAACGATCAAAGCGCGCCAGCACACCTTCGGCATCGTCGTGCTGTAAGCCGTTAAACAGCACTACAAACTCATCGCCGCCCAGACGGGCAAAGATATCGGCATGACGGAAGCTCACCTTCATCGCGTCGGCAAAATCCATCAGCGCGCGGTCGCCTTCACGGTGGCCCAGCGTATCGTTGATGGCTTTAAAGCGGTCGAGATCGAGGAAGGTCAGGCTGGCCGGCAGCTGTTTAATCTGACACTCATTGAGCGCCAGCTGTCCGAGCGTCATAAAGCCGCGACGGTTGGTGATTTGGGTCAGTTCATCTGAAGTTGCGGTTTGAAACGCCACCAGCTCCGCTTCTGCCATCGCAGCCAGTCGCGCAGCGTATGCATATCGTCTTCATTGAACTCGCGGGCATGATGATCGACGAGGCATGCCGACTTTAGCGCCAGAAGGCGTACGCAGCGGACAACCTGCGTAGAAACGCACGGGGTTATCGGCAGCCTTCACCAGGGGATTATCGTGGAAACGCTCATCTTCGAGGGCGTTCTCCACCACCATCACATCATCTTGCAAGATGGCGTGCCCACAGAACGACGTATTGCGGGGTGCGGTCGCCGCGCTTTGGCCCGCAACAGATTTGAACCACTGATGGTCCTCTTCCAGCAGGCTAACCAGCGCAACCGGCACGCCGAACAAACGACGCGCAAGGCGGGTTAAACGGTCAAAACGCTCTTCTGCAGGCGTGTGCAGAATGTTGAGCGCACGTAACTGGGCCAGACGAATCGCTTCGTCCGCAGGCAGTGCAGGTGCTTTCATCGCGTTACTCTTTCTTTTGAATTATTCGGGTACAACAACACTGGTGTTTTACTGCCACAACGGCATAAAGCGCCTGGCAACGGTAGCGATATCCATTGCCAAGCGTAACGATTATCAGAGCACTTTTTGCTCGGCGAGATCAAGGGCAAAATAGCTGAAAATCAGGTCGGCACCGGCACGCTTAATCGCACCAAGGCTTTCGAGAACCACATTACGTTCGTCGATGGCACCCGCTTGCGCCGCGAATTTTATCATCGCGTATTCACCGCTCACCTGGTACGCAGCCAGCGGTAGAGTACTGCGCTCGCGGATCTCACGCAGAATATCGAGATAGGCGCCCGCCGGTTTCACCATTAGTGAATCAGCCCCTTCGGCTTCATCGATCAGGGACTCGCGAATCGCCTCACGGCGGTTCATCGGATTCATCTGATAAGTTTTACGATCGCCTTTTAATGCCGTTCCTGCCGCTTCACGGAACGGACCGTAGAACGATGAGGCGAACTTGGTGGAGTAAGACATGATGGCGGTATCGGTGAAACCTGCCGCATCCAGCGCCTGGCGAATGGCTTTCACCTGACCATCCATTGCCGCTGAAGGGGCGATGAAATCGGCACCGGCCTGCGCGGCCACCACGGCTTGTTTGCCAAGGTTAATCAACGTCTGGTCGTTGTCCACGCCATGATCGCATAGCACACCACAGTGACCGTGGCTGGTGTATTCGCAGAAGCAGGTATCGGACATCACGATCATCTCTGGCACGGTGTCTTTGCAGATGCGCGACATACGCGCCACCAGGCCATTCTCATTCCATGCATCGCTGCCGGTGGCATCGGTGTGGTGAGAGATACCGAAAGTCATCACCGAGCGAATACCGGCTTTCGCGATACGCTCAATTTCATACGCCAGACGTTTCTCAGGAATACGCATCACACCCGGCATGGCGTTGATCGGTACGTAATCGTCCACGCCTTCTTCAACGAAGATCGGCAGGGCCAAATCATTCAGGCTGATGTGGGATTCCTGGAACATTTCACGCATTGATGCGCTTTTGCGCAGTCTTCTTGGACGTTGGAGAAGATTGAATTCAGACATGTTCGTACAACTTTTGCTGGTGAAAAAAGTGACAACAGTTTACCCCTTTTCGCCAGCGGGGATGAAGGATTGTGTGCGGAAACGAAAACTCCCGCCGGGCGGCGGGAGTGGGGAAGATTACTCGTTGATGTCCGGGTGCTGCTGCACCAGGTTTTTACGTTTCGCCTCGAGCTTAGCGATCTCTTCATCAATATCTTCGATTTTCTGCTCAATGTTGTCGTGATGCTCCTGCAGGATTTCACGCGCTTCTTCAATATCCGACGCCGCCGGTGTGGCACCGCGCAGCGGCTTGTTGGCGGTCTCTTTCATGTAGATACCCGTGATCAAACCAATCACCGCGACCACCATCAGATAATAAGCCGGCATATACAGATTGTTGGTTGTTTCAACCAACCACGCGGCGAAGGTCGGGGTTAAACCGGCAATCAGTACCGAGATATTGAAGGCACTGGCCAGCGCACTGTAACGAATGTGCGTTGGGAACATCGCCGGCAGCGACGAAGCCATCACGCCGGTAAAGGCGTTAAGGATCACCGCCAGCAGCAGCAGACCGGCAAAAATCAGCCCCAGCACGCCGCTGTTAATCAACATAAACGCCGGAATCGAGAAGGCAAACAGCGCGATACTGCCGATGATGATAAACGGACGACGGCCAAAGCGGTCACTCAGCATACCCATCACCGGCTGCACAAACAGCATACCCATCATGATGGCGATAATGATCAGCACGCCGTGATCTTCCGAGTAGTGCAGGTTATGCGACAGGTAGCTCGGCATGTAGGTCAGCAACATGTAGTAGGTCACGTTGGTGGCAATCACCAGACCGATACAGGCCAGCAGACTTTTCCAGTGCTTGGTGGCGATCTCTTTGAAGGATACTTTCGGGCCGTCACGCAGACCTTCACGATCGCCTTGTTCCAGCTTATCAACGTGCTGCTGGAACGCCGGTGTCTCTTCCAGTGCGTGACGCAGATACAGACCGATGATACCTAACGGTAGCGCGAGGAAGAACGGCAGACGCCAGCCCCACTCCAGGAATTTCGCTTCACCGATGACGGTGGAAATCAGCACCACCACGCCCGCACCCAGCACGAAGCCGGCTATGGAGCCGAAGTCGAGCCAGCTGCCCATAAAGCCACGCTTACGGTCCGGCGAATATTCTGCGACAAAGATCGAGGCACCGGTATATTCACCGCCCACCGAGAAGCCCTGCGCCATTTTCGCCAGCAGTAGCAGAATCGGTGCCCAGATGCCGATGGTGGCATAAGAGGGGATCAGGCCGATACAGAAGGTACTGATCGACATGATGACAATGGTGATGGAGAGGATTTTCTGACGACCGTATTTGTCGCCGAGCATACCGAAGAACAGTCCACCCAGTGGACGAATCAGGAAGGGAACCGAGAAGGTACCCAGTGCAGCAATCATCTGCACACTAGGCGATGCATCCGGGAAGAACACCTTACCCAGCGCATACGCCACGAAGCCATAAACACCGAAATCAAACCACTCCATCGCGTTGCCCAGAGACGCAGCGGTAATGGCTTTACGTAAACGGGCGTCATCGATAATCGTGACGTCATCCAGCCCGATAGGTTTTACACGCTTCCTACGTAGTTTCATGATGTAACCCTGTATTGGAATTCGAAAAATCCTCAACGCTGCAGACTACATTTTGTGGCCAGTCCACGGCGTTGAGAAGATTTAAGCATAGCCGTGAAAGAGGGATTTATCCGGCGTAGCAACGGTAATAATTAGGGGCGAAATGATTACGTCCCGCGACAGAGTATACCGATTTTGTGTGATATTTGTCATGTTTCAGCCAGCAACTGGCTATTTTTTGGCTAAAACTCTGGCTGAATGACAAGGATAACGCAGCTTATAAAATCCTGGCTATAGCGCGTCAGGCCGCGTTGTGCGGGCATTTCAGCCGGGATGGGGCGAGAGAGAAGCGAAAGGCACAGTTTTATTTTTTTTTGCAGCGACGCGGAGAAAATTTTGATGATTATCAGCGATATCAACTGCGCATCGCTGATTGATTAATCCATTGTTCTGACAAGTGGTGGCTTGATTGCTATACCTGATTGTTGCGCAAATAAATAAGAAATTCTTATCATTAAGCGAAGCGGTAAGCTTTGCTTGCCAGCCTGTCATCATTCGGTAATACTCTGCCGCCTGGCTCAGGTGGAGTGTTCATGTCGAGAAAAAACGCCCGATTGTTTGAGAATCCCTGGCTGTCGCAAATTGACAGTGTAGAAAGGAATC
This sequence comes from Pantoea folii, assembly GCF_056678875.1. Classification (NCBI taxonomy): domain Bacteria; kingdom Pseudomonadati; phylum Pseudomonadota; class Gammaproteobacteria; order Enterobacterales; family Erwiniaceae; genus Pantoea; species Pantoea folii. The sequence goes on from NZ_JBWXON010000019.1 coordinate 108,173, forward strand.
TTATCAATTATGCGCCTGATGCACGGCGAACGTTCACCGATCCTGTGGCACCGATTGGTTGGATCGACTGCGGTGAACGTGCCGATGCCCAATTGGCATTACTGGCCCAACAACCTGATGAACTGCTGAAACGCCTGAAAACCTGGCGGCAGGCGGGATTGCTCACCAGCCAGGCGGCCGAGAGTTTGCGGCAGCTGCAACGCCTGACGCAAACCAGTATCGCGCGTAATCAACCCATTACCCAGCTTGATGAGTATCAGCAGTTGGTGGGACAGCTGACGCCGACCTTAGAACGTATTAACCAGCGCCTGAATGGCCAGCGCCCGCCAGTCACGCTGGCGGATGACACACTGGAAGTGGCGCTGCGTATCGCCGAAAAACGCCGTCGCTCAGAGTAGCGATCGCAGTGGTGCGCCGCTTATCCATCCCTGAATATCTTCCACTGCCTGCGTGAAGTAGGTGCGGTAATTGCTGTCGGCGACATAGCCAAGGTGCGGCGTGGCCAGCACATTGGGCAGATGGCGCAACGGGTGGTCAGCAGATAGCGGTTCCTGTTCGAACACATCGATTCCGGCCCCAGCCAATTGACCGGATTGCAGCGCGGCAATCATCGCTTGCTGGTCGACAAGTGCGGCGCGTGAGGTGTTGATCAACAGCGCGCCTGGCTTCATCTGCGCCAGTGCAGCATGGTCAATCACGTGGCGCGAGCGCTCGCTGAGCACCAGGTGCACCGAGACAAAATCGCTCGCTTGCATCAAGGCGTGCAGCGAAGGCATCCGTTCTGCGCCACATTCGGTCGCGCGTGAGTCGGTGAGATTTTGACTCCACGCGCAAACGCGCATGCCAAACGCCTGTGCCACTTTGGCCATCTCGCCACCAATTTTGCCCAGTCCCACTAAGCCCAACGTTTTGCCCTGCAGACCAATCCCCAGCGTTTGCTGCCATGGCCCGTTATTGCGCAGTGCCTGACTCTCCACGCCGATGTGACGCGCCAACCCGATTAGCAAGCCCCAACTGAGTTCCATCGGCGCGGCGCTGCTGCTGGCGGTACCGCACACCGCGATGTAGCGCTCGGCGCAGGCGTGCAGATCAATTGACGCATTGCGCATGCCGGAAGTGACCACCAGTTTGAGGTTGGGCAAGCGGCCAATCAGCTCCGCAGTCAGCGGTGTGCGCTCGCGCATAACAACGAGGATATCGGCGTGTTCGATATGGCGTACCCGCTCATCTTCATGGTCAAAATGCTGGGTCAGTGCGATGGTGTGTACGGTAGGTTGCAGCGATGCCCAATCGGCCAGGGACAGGGCAACGTTTTGGTAATCATCAAGAATGACGCAATGCAGGCTCATGGGGTTCCTCAACGAGAAGTGGCTGGCGCCCTTGCTCATCCAGCCAGGCGCGGAGCCGGTCATTATCCATCGGACGGGCATAATAATAGCCCTGAATCAGCACCACGCCACGCTGTCGCAGGTAGTCAAATTGTAACGAGGTTTCCACCCCTTCACCGAGCACATCCAGCTTGAGTTTGTGGCACAAGTTAATGATGGCATCCAGCACCGGCGTTTCCACATCCAGTCCTTCAATCGCGTTAATAAAGCCGCGATCGATTTTCAGGTAATCCAGCGGGAAGGTCAGCAGATAAGAGAGTGAGCAGTGGCCGGTGCCGAAGTCATCAATCGCCACCTTCATACCGTGTGACTGCAGATGCCGCAGTTTGCGTGCCACCAGTTCGCCGTCATCAATCAGGCTGCGTTCGGTCAACTCGAGCGTCACCACCATCTGCTTGTCTTTAATGCGGCGGGCAAAACGCTGAACGTCCTGCACGAAATCGGCATGTTGCAAGTGTTCTGCTGCCACGTTCAGGCCAATATGGAAACCGGGCTCAACCTGCCAGCCCTGAATATCTTCCGCCATCAGATCCAGCAAATGCTGGGTCAGCTGCACAATGATCCCTTCAGATTCGGCGTGGCTGATAAAGATATCCGGACGGATCATCTCACCATTCGGCAATTGCCAGCGCAACAGGGCTTCCGCGCCTTTGCAGCGCTCGATTTCCGTGCTGTAAACCGGCTGGTAATGGACCGAGAATTGACGGCTACGCATCGCGCGGCGGATTTCATCGGCCCACGAAATGCGGCGGCGCAGCCAGTTGGCGGTCAATACCATCAGCAGGATAGAAAAAATCGCCGCCATCGGCAGGAAGATAAACAGCGCCTGGCGCCAGGCTTTCAGCAACTCGGAGGCGGGCACCGTGACATTAACGCTAATCGGGTAGCGGCTGGATTCGGCCTGATAAGGCTCACTTTTCAGATACAGTTCGGGTTCGATATCGGCCGGGCCGCTAGTGATCGGTGCGCCGCCGCTAAAGCGCAGGCTCATCTGATAGCCACGCGACTCGCCAATCGCGTGCATAAAGTCCATCAGATACTGACCATCAATCACCGCCCAGAAGCCGGTGCTATCAGGCAGTTGCCGCACGAACACCACGGCGGGGCGATTGGGCACGCCGTAAGTGCCACGAATGGAGAGGCTCCACCAGGCTTTACCGGTGATTGGCGGCGGCTGCATCATCATCTGGGTCAGGGTGCCATTGGCTAAACCAAAGGCAGAAGAGCAACTGATATTTTCGCCACTTAGCATACCGACGGAACGGAAATAGGCGTTGAGGGTACCGGCGCGCTGCAGTTGATCCTCGATTTTTGCACAAGGCTGATAATGGTACTGACGCAACTGGGTGATCATATCCCAGGCGTTATCACTCATCTTTTCCGCTTGCGTTAAGAGGGAATTGGCCGTGGAAATCTGCTGCTGGCTCACCGTATGCCGCGCTTCAATGGCTGTACAAAGGATGCCCAGCACCAGCGGTAACAACCCGGCACAGACAATTAACAGCCAGCCAAAATCGCGATTTCTTTTTTGCGGTGGCACCTGACTTTCCTCGGTCATTTTAAGCAGCAGATGAGGGCTAAGCTGCGGCGTCAGCAGCATAACACTTCCAGGGGCCGTGCATATTAGCGTTTTGATTTTGCTCTGGACTGACTCAGGTCAAATATCGGCGTCGCTTTGCGTTAATTGACAATGTTTTGCCGTTATTGGCATTTCCCAGCGGGAAAAGCGCTGTGCCACGATGTTGGGAAAGCATATTGACCTGAAATGAGGAGCAAAATGAGCACTGAAACCCTGGATGTAGCTTCCCTGCGCCAACGCATTAGCGAAGGAGAGTGGCAGGCGCGCGTTAAGCTGGCGCAGGCCTATTACCTGGCGGCCAAACTGCGCTGGACTGACCATATCTACACCCACTTTTCTCTGCGTGTGCCGGGCGATCAACCCCATTTTCTGATTAACGCTTTTGGTCAAACTTTCGATGAGATCTCGGCGGAGACGCTGGTGAAAATCGATATCGACGGCAACATCATTGATGACCCGACGGGATTGGGGATTAATCAGGCCGGATTTGTTATCCACAGCGCCATTCACCGCGCGCGCCCTGATGCGCATGCGGTGCTGCATACACATACGGCGGCGGGCATTGGTGTTTCTGCCCAGCGCAACGGCTTGCTGATGATTTCGCAACACAGCACGCGCTTCCACAATCGCCTTGGCTATCACGATTACGAAGGCATCGCGCTGGATCTGGATGAGCAGCAGCGCATCGTGGCGGATCTCGGCGATCTTAACGCGCTGATTCTGCGCAATCACGGTCTGCTGACCAGCGGCGGCAGTATCGAAGAGGCCTTCTATAACCTCTACTACCTTGAGCGTGCCTGCCAGGCACAGCTGGCCGCGCAGTCTGGCGGCGCGGATCTGATCATCCTGCCTGATGCGGTGTCCGAAAAAGCGGCACAAGCCTTCGATAACAGCATCCGTAACCACAAATATCAGCTGCACTGGGATGCCTACATCCGCCAGCTCAGTCGCAACGCACTTTGAGAACACCCTATGAAATGGCTGAAACCGGTAGTTTCGACGCTGTTGCTGTGCGCGGCGTTCAGCAGTCAGGCAGCGCCTGACTTAAGCAAAGTCACCCTGGTGCTGGGCGATCAGGCGCGCAATCTGCGCTCGCTGATTGAGGCCGCGGATGTGATGAAGGATGCGCCGTATCAATATCGCTGGGCGAATTTTCAGGGCGCGGCGCCGCTGTTTGAAGCACAACGTGCGGGCGCAGTCGATACCTCCTACGCGGGGGATTTGCCGGTATTGATGGCGGCGTCCGGTGGCGTACCGTTGAAGATCATCGCCACCAACGTCGGCGATGCCGGTTCGAACGGATTGATCGTTCCGGCGGATTCGCCAATTCACAGCGTAAAAGATCTGGCAGGCAAGGAAGTGGTGGTGTCATCGGCGCGCGGCAGTATTTCGCAGCATCTGTTGTATGAGGCGCTGGAAGAAGCGCAGGTCAAACGCGATGCGGTGCCGGTGCGGTTTGTTTTGCCTACCGATGCCAGCGCGGCGTTTAATTCCGGGCAAATTGCCGCCTGGGCCACTTTCGATCCCTATCTGGGGATTGCCGAACAGCACGGCGCGCGCCTGCTGCGCGATGGCAAAGGGCTAACCACCGCACTGTCGTTTGTTACCGCCACGCAAAGCTCGCTGGACGATCCCGCTAAGCGGGCGGCGATTGTCGATTTCACCCACCGCCTGGCGAAAGCCCGTGAATGGGCGCTGGAACATCCGCAGCAGTACAATGCTGTGTATGCCCAGTTAACGCGACTCTCGCCGGAAGATGCACAGAAGATTACGCCGCGCATTTCGCACGGTATTCGCGGTGTGACGGCGGAAGATGTGGCGAAAGTGCAGAAGGTGTCAGATCTGTTTAGCGAGCTGAAGATTTTGCCGAACAAGGTCGATGTGCAGGCGATTACGGATAACAGCGTGTTTACGCAATAATCGCCAATCTGGCGCGATGCGTCGCGCCGTTACACTTATGTGCACATCAACCTGCGCGAAGCCTCTCGCCGCGACGCTGATGTGCACATGCTGTAGCGGCGCAAACCCTGGCTATTAACGCGGACGCGATCCTGGCCGCCCATTGCCCAGCATAATCGCCAGTCGGCTGCCGCCCGGCGTGGTCTCCATCAATATCTTAGTGACGCTGGTCAGTGGTACTGACAGCAGCATGCCCACCGGCCCCAACAGCCAGCCCCAGAATATCAGCGACAGAAACACCACCAGCGTCGAGAGCCCCAATCCGCGCCCCATCAGCTTTGGCTCCAGCATATTGCCAAACACCATATGAATCGCACTGAACAGCGCGACCACGAATAGCGCATCGTAGACGCCATTTAACACCAGAGCCTGAATAAACGGCGGGATGCCGGCGATGATGGGGCCGATATTGGGCACGAAGTTGAGGATAAACGCCACCACGCCCCAGAACAGCGCGAATTTCACGCCGATCAATTCCAGCACCAGCCATACCGCGAGTCCGGTGATGACGCTGACCAGGGTTTTCAGCGCCAGATAGTGGGTCACGCCTTTGAACGCTCTATGAAGTCCGGCGATGCGGATTTGTGGATTGACCATCGCGTTACGCATTTTGTACGGCAGATGACGCACTTCAAACAGCATAAATACCACGGTGAGGATCAGCAGCAGCACGTTGGTCATGGCACCCGAAAACTGTTTCAGCAGCGTGGTAGCCATATCCATCATCACATTCGGATCGAGCCGCGCGGCTAAGGCCTCCGTGGAGATATTGATATGGAAGCGGGCGGCAAAGTGCTGCACCACGCCGAGCTTTTGCTCCAGCATGCTACGAATTTGCGGATAGGTATCGCTGAAGTCACTGGCAGAACTGGCCATCACGCCAACCAGCAACAGAATAACGATAAATATCACGCTGATTACCGCAGTGATTGCCAGACCGCGCGGCACGCCACGCCGCATTAGCAGGGTGACCAGCGGATTCAGCACAATCGCCAGAAAGCTGGCGAGCAGGAAGGGCACCAGAATCTCTGACGCGGCACGAATGCCCGCCAGAATGATTACCAGCATCGCCATTTTGACCAGCATGTTCTGGCCAATTTTTTCCTGGGGCAGGTTGTTCATTTACTCTCCTGAGTCATCAATGGCTCAGGAGAGTGTAGTTGAACGAGATTAAGTGATTGTTTATTTAGGAATAAGCGAAACGCAGGCGCGCTATTTATTCCCCTGACGCTGCATCAGCACGGTGGCACCCAGCATCAAGGTCAGGCTAGCGAGCAGCGTCACGGTGGCCATTGCCATCCCTTGTCCCACGGAGCCCTGCTCGAACTGCCGCCAGATAAAGATCGCCACGGTTTGTGTACCAGCCGGTGCCAGCAGCAGTGACGTCACCAGTTCGCGCGAAGCTACGGCAAACACCATCATCATCGCCGCCAGCAGACTCGGCGCCACCAGCGGTAACACAATCAAGCGCAGTGCCTGCATGCGTGACGCGCCGTGCACGCGCGCCGCCGGTTCCAGCGTCGGGGCCAGTTGGCGTAGCGCACTGCTGACATAGCGCACCGGCCACGGCAGCAGCAGGCAGCTGTAGGAAAGCAGCAGAATAAACATCGTGTTATAGGGCGATACCGGCCAGAAGCCGCGGTTCCACAGCAGAATCAAACCGACGCCTACTACCACGCCGGGCATGGCGGCAGGCAGCAGCGCCAGCCCATCCATCATCGCCAGCAGACGGGTTTTACCTTCTGACACGCGCCAGGCGATCAGGAAGCCGAGCAAGCCGGTGAGCAGTGCCGCACCCAACGCCAGCCCAATGCTGGTGGAGAACGCAGCCAGCGCATCACCTTGCTGACTGAACAGCGCGCCGAAGTGGCGCAGTGTCAGGTTATCCAGATGCAGGCCGCCGGAAAGTGTGTTCAGCAATCCACTCAGCGTCATTGCGCCCAGCGGCAGTACCACGGCGAGTAAAACGGTGAGGATAAACGGCAGCAACATCAGCGGCAGCCAGCGCCCGCCCTCGGCAAGCTCCTGCACCACCGGTTTGCCGTTAACGGCCGTGACATCGCTGCTGCCGGTCAGTTTACGTTGCAGGAACCAGGCGGTGAGCGCCACCAGGCTCAGCATCAACGAGAGGGATGCCGCGCCCGGTAAATCGATTGGCCAGTCCGCCAGTTTGGTTTCGATACCGACCGTCATCAACGTCAGATGCGCCTGAGTGCCGAGCGCCGCAGGCACGCCATACTCTTCAATCGCCAGCGTAAATGCCAGCAGCACGCCACCGGCTAACGCTGGCAGTGTCAGCGGCAATGTGATCTGGGCAAAAGCGCGCCAGGCTGATGCACCGTACACGCGCGCCACCCAGGCGAGACGCTGTCCGCTCGCCATCAGCGAACGCGACACCGCAAAGTAGACCACCGGGAAAATATTCAGCGTCATCACCAGCGTCATACCGGTACTGCTGAACAGCAGGCTATCGAGGTTGAAGCCAGTGAGTTGTTGCAGATAGCCGTTGCGTTGCAGTGCCAGCGTCCATGACAGCGCCACGATATAGGGCGGGGTGAGGAAGGGGATCAGAAACAGCAGATCCCACATTGCCGCCCCCGGCAGACGGAACAGGCCGCGCAGTGCGCCGAGCGGTAAGCCCAGCAGCAAACTGCACAGCGCCACGCCGCCGCCGATTTTCAGCGTGCCCAGCCACATCGGAACCAGCTGGGGATCTTCAAACAGCGCCGGTAATGCGCTGAACGCCCCACTCCAGTTCCCCTCGCCAAGCTGCGGAAACAGCGCCTGCAGCACGATAAACAGCAGCGGCAGTGCCACCAGCAGCGCCAGCGCCAGTAGAATCAATCCATTCAGGGCACGCGACATCATTTACTGCCCGAACAGGGCGCCAAAGCGCTTCAGCACCGCCGAGCGCTCGCTGCTGCCATCGCTATTGGCGGGCAGCAATTTGATCTCGGTGAACAGCGGACGCTGGGCTTTGATATCGGTACGCGCAGGCATCAACCAGGCCTTCGCGACCTGCTCCTGGCCTTCATCCGACAGCACATAATCAACGAATTTTTTCGCATCATCAGCATGCTGGCTGCTCTTCAGAATCATCATCGGACGCGGGGCCACCACGGTGCCGTTTTCCGGGAAGATCACTTTGACGCTTTCTCCCTGCGCAATGTTGTTATATGTGACGTAATCCACTGCACCAAACACCGCCGCTTTCGCACCCTGCAATACTGGCGTCACCGCCTGGGCATTCGGGCCGCTCATCACCATGCCGTTGGCTTTTAACTGGTCAAACAGCTGCCAGGCTTTTTCACCTTCGCTGTTTTGCAGGCCAATCAGCAGATCGAGTGACGCACCAGACAGAGCCGGATCGGGGGTGGTGACTTTGTCTTTAAACGCCGGCGCAGTCAGATCCTGCCAGGTTTTTGGCTCTGGCGTGCCGCTCTTGGTGTTCCACACGATGCCGAGCGCGGAAATGCCCTGTGCCACGTAGTTGGCCGTTTTGAACTGATCCGGCACTTTAGCGGCATTGGCGCTTTCGTACGGCAACAGCCAGCCACGATGTTGCAGATCTTCAGCGGTATCCCATGAGGCGGAGATCAGCACATCGGCTTGCGGATTAGCCTGTTCGGCTTCCAGACGCGCCATCACTTTGCCGGTGGTGGCCTGGAAGATATTCACTTTAATACCGGTTTGCTTTTCGAATCCGGTGGCCAGACTTTTTGATAGCGAACCCGGACCGGCGGTGTACACCGTCAGTGCCTGGGCATCGTTGATCATCATAGCGGAGGTCAAAATCATCGCGCTGATGGCTCCTGTTTTAACTGACTTGAGAGATGGCATTGCGGTCCCCTGAGAGGTGAGTAACGGAAACAATCTGGCCCTGTGCCAGGTGAATAATGCGGTCGGCGAGCGTGTTGGCTTCCTCGCGGTCATGCGTGACATAAACAGCGGTAATGCCCGCGCTGCGCAGTAAATCCGCCATGGTGTGCACCAGGGTTTCTCGCAGATCGCGGTCAAGATTGGAGAGCGGTTCGTCGAACAACAAAATCGCCGGTTTGGCAACCAAAGCACGGGCGAGGGCGACACGCTGCTGCTGTCCGCCAGAGAGCAACGCGGGTTTGCGATCGCCAAAATCAGCCAGGCCGACCTGCGCCAGCGCCGCATCGGCTTGTTCACGCGCCGCCGCTTTTTTCACACCGCGCATGCGCAACGGGAAAGCGACGTTTTGCGCCACGGTCATATGCGGCCACAAGGCGTAATCCTGGAAAACCATGCCGAGGTTGCGCATTTCCGGCGCATCACAATGACGTGCGGTGGCAGCGCAACGATCGCCAATCCATAGCTCACCCGCCGTGGGTTGCAGCAAACCCGCCAGCAGTTTCAGCAGCGTGCTTTTGCCACAGCCGCTCGGGCCGAGCAGCGCAAGGATTTCGCCTGCGGGAATCGTCAGGGAGAGATCGTGCAGAATCGTCAGATTGTTCACTGACCATCTGAGATTTTTCAGTTCGATAGGCACGGCATGCGTCATTGGCCACCTCCGGCAAAGGAGTGGCACTGCGGCACGCGCGCCTGACAGCAAATCAGGAGCAGCATCAGATTGTGTATCCTCTTTGGGATTTGATGGGCGCGAGTGTAAGTGGGCGATATGACGAAATGATGACCACAAATTAGGGCGATCACCGGATGCAGTCGGCAGGAAAAGGCGTATAGTTAGCCTTCTATACAAATATTTAGTCACCCACGAGCGCAATCACTCATGCCTGACCAGCCTGCCGCGGCCCCTGAACACGGCCGACTTCGCCTGAATCTTCTGATCCTCTCCATTGTGAAGTTCAACTTCGCCAGCTATCTCACGATTGGCCTGCCGTTGGCGGTGCTGCCGGGCTTTGTCCATGACGGATTGGGCTACAGCGCCTTTTGGGCGGGATTGGTGATCAGCCTGCAGTACATCGCCACGCTGCTGAGCCGTCCGCATGCGGGGCGCTATGCTGATATGTGGGGGCCGAAGAAGGTCGTGGTGCTGGGGCTGGTGGGTTGCCTGATTAGCGGCATCTGTATCCTGCTTTCGGCACTGACGGAAGGGCAGGGCGTCCTCAGCCTGATTTTGTTGTGTCTGGGGCGCGTGATATTGGGCGTGGGGCAAAGTTTCTCTGGCACCGGCACCTCGCTGTGGGGCGTGGCGCGCGTTGGGTCACTGCACATTGGCCGGGTGATTTCCTGGAACGGTATTGTCACCTACGGCGCGATGGCGATCGGTGCGCCGCTCGGTGTGGTGATTTTCCGCAGCGGCGGTTTACTGCTGCTTTCGGGCATTATTATCGCCATCTGCGTGCTGGCGATTGCGCTGGCACTGCCGCGTGCGCCAGTGAAAGGCAGCAAAGCCAAACCGCTGCCGTTCCGCGATGTGCTGGGCAAAATCTACGGCTTCGGCCTGATTCTGGCGATGGGATCGGCAGGTTTTGGCGTGATCGCTACCTTTATCACCCTGTTCTATCAGGATAAGGGCTGGGATGGTGCCGCCTTTGCCTTAACGATGTTCAGCGCCGCCTTTGTCGGTACGCGTCTGCTGTTCCCCAACGCGATTAATAAACTCGGTGGCCTGCGCGTCGCCAGCATCTGTTTTGCCGTCGAAGCGGTTGGGCTGTTTCTGGTGGCGGGATCGTTCGATCCGTGGATGGCGAAAATGGGGGCGTTTCTGACCGGTGCAGGTTTCTCGCTGGTGTTCCCGGCGATTGGTGTGGTGGCGGTGAAAGTGGTGCCCCAGCAGAACCAGGGCAGCGCGCTGGCGACCTACACGGCGTTTATGGATTTGTCGCTAGGTATCACCGGACCGATTGCGGGTTTTATCATGAGTTACGCCGGGGTGTCGCCGGTCTATCTGCTGACTGCGCTGCTGGTATGTTTGGCGCTGTTCTGCACGCTACGCATGATGAAGCGGCAGCCCTCGGAGGCCAGCATTGAAATCAAAGAAAATGCGTAGTGGGGTTCGATGACGAGGATGGAAAAAAGGGCCTCCGACCGAGGCCAACACTAACAAAGTGTGTCTTGTTATGGACACAGATAAGGGTAGGGGAAACGGCGGCACACACCCTCGGCCGCCGTTACAAATCAGGCTTGCAGCAACTCAATACTCTGGCGAATTTCGCGCTCAATCTCTTTCGCGCCCCACTTCTCCAGCTCCGAGGAGAATGGCTCAAAGGCGTAAATGCCCTTATAGCCCAGCATCTCCAGACGCTTCACTTGCGCCACGCTGTTCAGCACATCGCGGTCGCTCAGCATAATGCGCTCTTCATCCGTCAGTGCCGCCGTTGGGCGGGTATCTTCCACGCCTGAGAGATGCACTAAGCCAATCTGGTTCACCTCAATCTCCTGCGGGAACTCCTGCTCGGCGTTCTCGTAAAGGTGATGATGGAAGGTATCCAGCAGCAATTTAAACGGCACGCCCGCCTGCTTAATCAGCTTTTGCGTCTGCACCGCAGAGCGCAGTGAACTCACCGGGAAGCCCAGCGGCTCAACCAGCCCCTGAATACCGTATTCAGCGAAGCGCGGTGCCAGGATCTGCAACGCCTCCAGCGTTTTCTCTGGTGCGATGGCAATACCCTCGTTCAATGGGCACATCACCAGCGCTTTGGCACCAATGGCTTTCGCTTCTTGCAACATCGCTTCGGCTTTGCTCAACAGCGCGTCATCAGGGCGGTTAAACGGATAAAGCGCGTTAATGGTCTCGATCTCGATGTGATACTTATCCGCCAGCGATCGCAGCTGCGATGCGCTCAGACCATCGGTGACCTTGCCGCCCGGCATATCGTTACGCAGTTCCACTTTGCTCAAACCCAGTCGCTGAACTAACTGGAAAAAGGCTTCAAGTGAGAGCGCGGGCGCAATTTTACGGTTGATACAGAAACGGGTTGGATCGATGGCCATGTGTGGCTCCTGTAATAGGATACGGTTCAGATGCTGCAAAGAAAACATTTATTTCATTGTTAGTGAATTATGAAATATCAGATATTGGATCTTCCTCGCAAAAATTTCATATTTCGTTTCGCGTAACATCATGCTGGCGTGATCTCAGTGGAAATTGTGTGGTCACAGAGGGTTATGATTGCGTGTCGGCAAGAGAGGCAGGGCGCCGATCGAGCGAGGTTTGCGGCCTTGCTGCAGGGAAGGCGGGAAAAATGCGATCCATGCCGCTAAAAGGAAATTTTCCAAAAAGAAGTATTTGAAAAATTTATTTCATTGTAATAGCTTCATAGCACGCTTTTCGTATTGCCTGGTCAGGTGGCGTTGCAGTGATAACCGACTGCCTGCAGGGAACTTCACATCAAAGAGGCAACGACATGACTATCGTAGGAAACTTTATCGGCGGCAAGATTACCCACAGCGCCAGCAATGAAACCATCCCGGTATACGATCCAGCCACCGGCAAAGTCGCGCGTGAACTGACGCAGAGCACCGCTGCTGAAGTGGAAAAAGCGATCGAAATCGCCCATGCCGCGTTCCCTGAATGGTCGAAAACAGCGCCGCTGCGTCGTGCCCGTGTGATGTTCAACTTCAAAGCACTGATGGAAAAACACCGTGACGAACTGGCTGCGCTGATCGTGTCTGAGCACGGTAAAGTGTGGTCGGATGCGTTGGGTGAGCTGACGCGCGGTATCGAAGTGATCGAGTTTGCCTGCGGAATCCCGCATCTGATCAAAGGTGAAAACTCACCAAGCGTCGGCACCGGCGTGGATAGCTACTCGCTGATGCAGCCGGTTGGCGTGGTGGCGGGTATCACGCCATTCAACTTCCCGGCGATGGTGCCACTGTGGATGTTCCCTATCGCCCTGGCGTGCGGTAACACCTTTATCCTGAAGCCACCGGCGCTGGATCCATCAGCCTCTGTGCGTATGGCTGAACTGCTGAAAGAAGCGGGACTGCCGGATGGCGTGTTCAACGTGGTGCACTCCTCTAACGAAGATGCTGAGCAGCTGTACAAAGATCCGCGTATTGCGGCAGTGAGCTTCGTCGGGTCTTCCGGCGTGGCCGAGCATATCTACAAAACTGCCAGCGCCCACGGCAAACGTGTGCAGGCGTTTGGTGCGGCGAAAAACCACGCCATCGTGATGCCAGATGCCGATCTGGATGCCACCGTGAATGCCATCATGGGCGGCGCGTTTGGTTCTGCCGGTGAGCGTTGCATGGCGTTACCTGTGGTTGTCGCGGTAGGCAATGATACGGCCGACAAACTGATTGCGCGTCTGACACCGCTGATCAAAGCGCTGCGCATCGGCCCCGGTATTCAGAAAGGTGCCGAAGAGAACGAAATGGGCCCGGTGGTTTCAGCCGCACATCAGAAGAAAGTGCTGGGCTACATCGACAAAGGTGAAGCCGAGGGCGCAAAACTGGTGGTGGATGGCCGTGGCGTGAGAGTCGCAGGCCATGAAGAGGGTTATTACGTTGGCGGCACCCTGTTTGATAACGTGACCCCGGACATGGTGATCTGGCGTGAAGAGATCTTCGGACCGGTATTGAGCATCATGCGTTCTACTGATTTTGACAGTGCACTGAAGCTGGTCAACAGCCATGAATTCGGTAACGGCAGCGCCATCTTCACCAGCAACGGCCACACCGCGCGTGAGTTTGTGCAGAACGTGGAAGCGGGCATGGTGGGTGTTAACGTGCCGGTGCCAGTGCCAATGGCGTTCCACAGCTTCGGTGGCTGGAAGCGTTCGGTGTTTGGTGCGCTGAACGTGCACGGTCCAGACGGCGTGCGTTTCTACACCCGCATGAAAACCGCCACCGTGCGCTGGCCGAGCGGTCAGCAGACTGTTTCAGAGTTCAGCATGCCAACGCTGGGCTAATCTCGCTTAACTTAGGAGATCGATGATGTCTTTGATTTCGAAAGCGCAGCAGCCAGACAGTAATGGTCGTATCCAGCACGTCACGCCAGAAAGTGCGGGCTGGGAGTACGTCGGCTTTGATGCCTACCTGCTGAAGAAGGGCCAGAGCCTAAAGCTCAGCAGCGGCGATAAAGAACTGTGTCTGGTGTTGGTGGCGGGTTTTGCCTCGGTAAAAACCCGCAACGCGGAGTTCCCGAACCTGGGTAAGCGCCTGTCACCGTTCGAGCGTATTCCACCGTACTCGGTGTATGTGCCGCACGATGATGAAGTAGAAGTCTACGCCGATAGCGATCTGGAGCTGGCGGTGTGTAATGCACCGAGCAAAGGCAATCTGCCTGCACGCCTGATTGCACCGGAAGATGTGGGTGTAGAGCAGCGTGGTAAGGGGCGCAACCAGCGTCTGGTGCACAATATACTGCCGGACAATAAAGAAGCCGACAGCCTGCTGGTAGTTGAAGTGTATACCGACGAGGGCGCGACCAGTTCGTACCCAAGCCATAAGCACGACCAGAAAACCAGTCCGGATGAGACCTATCTGGAAGAGACCTACTATCACCGTTTCGATCCAGAGCCTGGCTTCGCGATGCAGCGCGTATATACCGACGACCGTTCACTTGACGAGTGCATGGCGCCGTATAACCGCGATGTGGTGACCGTCCCGCGTGGCTACCATCCGGTGGCCACCATTGCGGGTTACGACAACTACTATCTGAACGTGATGGCCGGTCCGGTGCGTTTGTGGAAGTTTACCTGGGAGAAAGACCACGCCTGGGTGAACAGCGATAAGTACCCGCGCAGCAAATAAAGTCGCAGGTCGCCATAATGGCGACGCTACCGACTAGCGATACGCTTGTCGTTGGGTGCGCAGTGATGTGCAGCTGGCAGCACACCGCAAGATATGAATGACAAATGTAAAAAGGGCAGCCATGTGGCTGTAATGCCGATCAGTTAAGGATCAGTTGAACGATCCAGTGGCTGTGTAAGAATCCGGAAACGCTTCGTTTCCGGATT